>JAFLCF010000099.1 GCA_017303735.1 Anaerolineae bacterium | reverse complement strand
CACGCGCATCGACCCAAAACTTCGCCGTCTCATCATAGTTCTCGCCGACGTACTGATACAGATCGCCATCCAATCGCTTCGCCGAACGCCAATCCACATGCGCCGATAAAAACATCTCTTCATTTTTCGGATCAAAAATCCAAGGCACTACAATTTGGATTTTCTGCCCCGCCGCCGATTCAATTTGACGGATGACCCTGCCCATAAAGATTCGCATCAACGGAAACGCCTCAAACCGACCTTCGACCTGCTTCTGCTCTACAAGCCTTTTCCCCGCTCGAACCCGTTCCACCTCCACCCCCCACTCGTGGACAGTGTACTTCGCAGAAACATCATCGCCATAGTCAACTTGAAACTGCATCACCCTATCATCTTCTAAAACAGCATCCACCTGCATTGTCAGGCAAAACGCCGTCCGCACCGAGTGGATGTGATTTCCGTTTATCTCAAACGTCTCCACAATGTCCGTGGGTTGACCGTTCAGGGTGTAGATGTATGAGCCGTTCATAGAACACCGACCGCTGACCGCCGACGGTTGACCGAAGTCGAGCGGTCGGCGGTCTATCGTCCGCGGTCGCTTTTACGCCTTCGCCATCCCACCAACCACACCCGCCAACTTCCACGCCGCATACGCGAACGCACCTTGACCAAACGTATTGAGCAATTGCTCCGTCCACTGCAAGGGAATGGATTGTTCAGGCACGCGGGCGAGTCCGCTCAACACAAAGACGATCACAATATTTGCAAGAAAGAGCCACGCCATCTTATTCAAGTTGTTATAACGCGCCTGTTGAATGAGCAGCACCACCATGACCACGTTACCAATCGTCATCACACCCAGCAAAATAAATCGCCAGGTGTTGACGGTCAAGTCAGGAAAGCCTGTAAAGAGAATGGCAACAAGGCTTAGTCCCAAAACAATGGAAGGTCCCAGCCAAATGCGGTTGGGCTGGCGTTTTCCACTGCGGATCTCGCTCATAAACCAGAGGGCGAATGCCAGTAAAGTAAACCCAACCGACATCCACATGAACATGCCTTTATCGAACCAGGCAATATTGACCCGCGTCTCAGTCACCGCCATGGTCAGTTTCCATGTCGCTTTGAGAAAACCGCCAATGCTGACCAAAATAAAACCGATGGTCGCCATTTGACCCAGACGCGCATCTACATTCCTGACCATGCGGCTGACGAAGTACAGTCCAATAGACGAGAAGAGAACGGGGATAAAATCTTCCAGAGCAAGACCGAGGGTGTATGTTTCCATGTATGTTTCCTTTTTAGACCGCAGACCACCAACGGCTGATCGCGCAAGTATGGTCGGCGATCTGCCGTCTATCGTCAAGATAAAAATTTTTTCGCCGTCAACACATTACCAAGCCCGAGCACAACTTCACCGAGATTGCCGATGTAGAACATATCGCCCATGCCCGCCCCAGCAGCGATAAACATGAAGATCGCACACGCAGCCAGCCACCACCAGCCTGTGTTGCGCCAGAGCGAAATACCCGCCACGATCAGAAAAACGATCGTCAACATGGCAGGAATGGGCGGACCTTTTATGCCGCCTTCGTTGGTATAACGCAAAATATCCATGACGGTTTTTGATTGAAGGTCGAGAGCAAGCACATCTTCATACACTCCAAGAGCGATCAACAACGTGGTCACAACACAAACAACGATATGGGTTGTCCTGCTTTGCGCCCATTTCACACCCGCATGTTTCAACACGCCAAAGCCAAAGATGATCATAATGGGGGTGGCAAATCCATGCACAACGTAACGTCCAGCATTCAGGGTCTTGAGCAGATCCCCTTCCCCAATGAACCTGCCCAACATAATAATTAACACATCATAGGCAAGCCCAGCCAGGACGATCAACAGCAGCAACGCATACGATGAACGCTTGCTCTGATAAACCCCAACCGATTGCCACGTCAGATACGCAAACGCAGCCACAAAGACGATGTAAAGTATGGTGAGCATCTCTCTCCTTTAAACACAAAACTCTTTGATGATATCCGCAACCGCTTGGGGATTTTGGTCACAGATGTAAGTACCTTGATTCGGAATCACTTTCATCGTACCGTTCTTCAAAATGGAAAACGCAGGCTCGAGACTTGCACGCAACGTGTCATGTTCGCCTGCCATGACCAATATCGGAATCTCCAACGCCTCTAACTGAATTTGAAAGGGTTGCTCGAAAACAGCCTGAAACGCCGCCTGAGCCGCTTCTCGCGCCGATTGCGTAAGCACCACTTCGCGGTGAACCACATCCAGCGGCAGAGACAGGTCGCGTTTGCGAATCCGCTCCCAGACTTGGGTGAGATGCGAACCGTCTTCAGCGATGGCAAAAGGCTTGAGGCTGGCTTTCAGCCCGTTGATCTGAGTCTCGTTGAGGAGCGGAGGTCCAGAGAGAATCATCTTTTGAATGAAATTCGGGTGGTCGTGCGCCATCTGCACAGCAATCGCCGAACCTGAGTGATGCCCGAATATAAAACAAGACTCCACACCGAGTTGGTGTAGAGCGGCATAAAGGGAGTCTGAAATATATCGGATGCTGAATCCGCTTGGAGGTTGGAAAGAGGCGCCGAATCCTGGGTTGTCGAGGGCGATCGTGTGGAAGTCGTCTTTGAGCAGAGTCATCACCCGCTCGAACATCATCCCCGAACTGGCGGTTTGATGAAGCAGGACAAGCGGCGTGCCAGAAACGCGTTTTACTTCACGATAGTGGACTTGCCCTTCGGATGTTTCGGCATAGCCTTTGCGGATAATTGACATCTCTCTCCAGAATGTTATAATGTTATAACATTTGATATTTTTGGTCAAGATAAAAATCATCCAATTTTGGAGGCAAAATGACAGACCAACTCGGCTATAGAAAAAAATTTGGTGTCATCATCCCCAGCACGAACACCATCGTGGAACCTGAGTTCTACCGCATGACCGTGCCAGGCGTCACGCCGCACATCTCGCGCATTCACATCCGCGATCAAAAACTGGATAGCGACGAAGCCTTTGTGCGCCTACTCGAACAGATCCGCGTGGAGATTCAATATGCGGTCGAGCGCGTCATCACTGCTGAGCCTGATTACATGGTGATGGGCATGAGCGCCGAAACCTTTTGGGACGGCGTGGAAGGCAATCGCAAGTTCACCAAGATGATCTCCGATTGGGCGGGCGGACTCAAAGTGGCGACGGGCGCCGAAGCCTGCGAGCGCGCGTTGAAATTGTTCGGCGCGAAGAAGATCGGTGTGGTCACTCCGTATCAGCCTATCGGCGACAAGAACGTGACGCGCTTCTTCAACGATCTCGGCTTCGACGTGACCGCCATCAAGGGCTTCCGCTGCCCCACCGCGATTGCGATCGCGAATGTGTCACAAGATGAACTTCGCAACGCGCTGATCGAAGTCAACAAAGATGCCGATGTGCTCGTACAGGTCGGTACCAATCTCAGTATGGTCAGCCTCGCCGACGAAGCCGAACGCTGGCTCGGCAAACCCGTCATCGCGATCAATGCCGCCACATATTGGATGGCACTGCGCGATAATGGAATTACGGAGAAGGTTTATGGGTGCGGATCGTTGCTGAGAGAGCATTAGTAGAAAGTGGAAAGTGGAACCAAACCACTTTCTACTTTCCATATCAAGATGCCGCCCACTCGTTCCTTCCGCCACATCGGATACATCGTCCGCGACTTGAAGCAATCGGTCGCGGATTTTCAACGCCTGTTCGACTTGCGCGACGAAGACATCCGCATCATTCCGCCCTTCGAACTGCCCGCTGACTCTCGTTTCGCCTTCTTCCACACTGACGGTTTGACCTTCGAACTGATCGAACCGATCTCGGAGCATTTCAAGGAAATACTTTTCAACTATGGCATTGGCATTAATCACATTTGCTTTACCGTGGAGGATATCGAATCCGCAGTGAATGAGATGGCAGCCAAAGGCATTCGTCCGGGGCATGTGACTCCCAACGGCATCATCACCATGCCGCATCAGAAAATGGTGTATTTCAACCCTGAAGATACAGGCGGGTTTTTGATCGAGTACATTCAACCGCTATAATTCTCGATGTGAAAACACCCATCCTCTTTCTTTCTCTGACATTGGCGCTCATAGCCTGTCAACCCGCTGTAGCATCCCCCACCATCGCACCAACCTCTACAACTGAAAGTGCGACAACTATCCCATCTTTACAGCCAGAGGCATTGCCTACTCCCGTATACACTCCAACCATACCTGCAACCGTAAGCGAACTCGAAGGGACAATCCTTCAACCTGGTTTTTCCATTCTCAAATTCGCCACTTTGTATCGCCCCACTGCATTGACCTTTGACTTGAATGGCAACTTGTTAGTCGCATCGGCAGACAGTAATATTTACATCCTCACCAATGCCAACAAAGACGGACATTCCGAAACACAATCCATTTTTGCTTCAGGCTATTACATCCCACTCGGACTGGAGGTTCACCCCATCACAGGTGAAGTCTATGTATCATATCAAGGTGCAATTGCGGTCTTGAACGACACAGACAAAGATGGAAAATCTGACTCAAGCCGAATTCTGGTGGAAGGGCTTCCATCAACGGGGCGTCATCAAAATAACAATCTGGAATTTGGCGCAGACGGCTGGTTATACATGGGCATGGGCTCTACTTGCGATGTCTGCGCCGAAGCAGACGCACGAAACGCCACCATTATGCGCTTCAACATAGAGACGGGTGAAAAAGAGGTGTATGCCACAGGTCTGCGCAATCCATTCGATATTGCATTTCATCCGCTCACTGGGGAATTATTCGCCACAGACAATGGACGCGATGACCTTGGGTTGGGCGTGCCACAAGAGGAATTGAATCTCATCATCCAAAATGGGAATTATGGCTTTCCCAATTGTTGGGATTCACAATCCACGCCCGGCTGTGAAGGGACGATTCCCGCCGTGGCATTTTTCGAGCCACATTCCTCCGCCGATGGCTTGGATTTTTACACTGGCACACAATTCCCGAACGAATATCAGGACAATGCGTTTGTAGGCATCTTTGGTTCATGGCTCAATCCCGCACTTGAAACAGGCGTTAAGCGTGTGATCCTCACGCCTCAAAATGAGACGTACACCAGTGAAGTCTCATGGTTTGTGAAATTTCCCAAAGGGGTGATGCCCCTGCCTATTCAATTCGGTCAAGATGGCGCTTTATACGTCGGTGATTATATTAATGATGCCGTGTATCGCATCAGCTATGGAGTCCCGTAAATGTAACAAGCCAAAATCCTTATTAACCATAAGTCAGTAGCGTGCGGCAAGGCGAGCAGGCACGAGCGGAGAGTGAAGCGCTTGACCCTCGTCAACGGCGACACGATTCCGAACATCCAGCCGTTTGTGAGGCGAAGAAGATAAATTTACGCAGAGCACAAATTATTCGTGGGTGCAGGTCACATGCCGTAGATCGAAAAGCCAGACGAGTTTGTACGTATCATTTCTGAGTTTCAGAATTAATGTCCGACAGACATGCTTGCGCCTTCGTTCTTGGGGACAATGCGTTTGCGTACGATCAGCCCGACGATGACAACCACCCAACCCAAGGCGCCGAAAAGTAGAAAGGGACCCTGTGGCAGCCAGTTATCGAAAAGTTGACCGCCAATACCGGTGGCAGTCATAATACCAAAGGTGCCGCACAGGCTGAAGATACCAATGACCGATCCGCGAATATCACGTGGGGCTTGCTGGGCAATCAGCACACCGCTGGCGATAACACCGCAAATTTCACCAATACCAATAAGTGCTGCAACAATAAAAATAGCCGGGCTGGTAGGGTCTGAGACAAAGATGGTAGAGCCATAGCCCAATGATGCTAGTGCAACTGCAAGGATTACTGCATTGGCGCGGTTCATCTTGTCAGATAACATGCCAAAGATGGGTGCAGTGATGAGAGCCATGGTCTGCGAGATGCCGATGATGATGCCCGCAGTGGATAGCGCATCGGCAGTGGACATGCCTTTTTGCGCCGTTCCATAGGTGACGACCCAAAGTGTGAAGAATGTGCCCACAATGGCAAGGTCGCCACGGGAGATAAAAGCCGCCATGTAGGCAAGAGCAACTCCGGGGTCTTTTGCGGCGGCGAAGCCTTCCTTTGAAATTTCGAGAATGCTTTTCTTTTGTTCTTTTTGAGTCTGCGTGCGGTTCTGCAAACCGACATACAAGATCACCGCAGAGACAGCCGCCACAGCTGCCAACGCCCAATAGGTGTAGCGACCAGCATCCAGCGATGGCATTCCGTTGCCGATCAAAATCTTGGGAAGTTGCAGCACAACAAAAACCGTCAGCAGCGCGCCGATACCATTACCCACACCCAGCAAGCCCGAGGCTTTGCCGCGGTCTTCATCTACAGCGTAATCGGCGATCACGGTGGCGATCATGGTCGTCACTGCGGATGAGCCGAGAGCGAACAATCCACGAAAGATAAAAAGCGATGTGACACTTTCCACGTTGGGATAATCCAGCAAAGACAATCCCATCAAAAGAAAGCCTAATGAGAAAACCAATTTACGTCCCAGTTTGTCGGAAAGAGTGCCCCATGCACCGATCGAAACGAGAATGACGATCTCAGCAAAGAACTGCAAGTTACCGCTTAATACGCCCTGCTGTGCTTCAGGGACGTTGAGCACTTCTGACAACAAAAACGGCTGAAACTGCGGTAGGAAGGTGAACAGCAATAGCGATGTAACCGTGGCAAAGTAATACGTGAACATGTTCCCCACCGTAATGCCAGGCATGAGCCGTACGGGACCAAATTTCTTTTGTGCAACTTCGGTTGTCATGTCTCTCTCCTCTAAAATTAATAAGATGACCAATCGAAAATCGTCAATCGTAAATCTAAAACGGACGTGGCGTTTCTCCAAGTTCCACACTGATCCACTTCAACTCGGTGAAATGCTCCACCGAATACTTCCCACCGCTTCTGCCAATGCCAGACATGCCATACCCGCCGATCGGCGCCATCGGGTCCGACTGGAACGAGTGCGCACCCACATGCACCGACCCGCAGCGGATGCGTCGCGCCGCGGTCATGCCGCGCACAAGATCATTCGTCAACACACCCGCGCTCAAGCCGTAATCACTTTCGTTCGCGATCGCGATCATCTCTTCAAACGACGGCACTTCCATCACCATCGCCACGGGACCGAACGTCTCCTCATCCCAACATGCACCCGACATGGGCGGGTTGTAGATCACGGTTGGTTGAAACACAAGTCCGTTATGCACCGCGCCGCCTGTGAGAATTTCCGCGCCGCCATCTTTTGCGGCTTGTACATGGCGAATCACTTTATCAATCGCCCGCTGATTGATCAATGGTCCATACGCCGTGCGTTCATCGCGCAGATCGCCAAGGTGCAAACTCGCAGCCTTCTTCGCCAACGCCTCCGCAAACGCGCGTCCATTCGGCGCTTCGACCAATATGCGCGCACTCGACATACAAATCTGTCCGCCATGCGTAAACGCGCCCACCGCCGCGATCTCCGCCGCCTTGTTCACGTCCATATCGTTCAACACCAGCAACGGATTTTTTCCACCGAGTTCCAACTGCAAACGCTTCATGGATTGAATCGCAATCTCGCCAATCTTCACGCCCGTTGCTGTAGAACCCGTCAACGCAATACCATTTATTTTTGGATGTTTTGCCAACGGAGCGCCGCACTCCACGCCGAAGCCTGTCACCACATTGAAGACTCCATCAGGCAGCCCCGCCTCATGCATGACCTTAGCCAGTTCCACCGCAATGAGCGGAGTCTCCTCTGACGGCTTCGCGATCACGGCATTGCCTGCTCCGAGTGGAAAGACGATCATCTTTGCCAGCAACACCAACGGCGCATTGAACGGCGAAATCGCCAACACCACACCCACAGGTTCACGCACCACCATCGACATACGATGTGGCTTTTCATTCGGCAGCGTATCCGCATACATGCGCCGCACTTCCCCCGCCGCAACTCTCAACACCGATGCCGTGTATAAGACTTCGTACTTCGCCTTCATCACCGCAGAACCACTCTCGTCAATCAGCAGATTCAACAGACGGTCATAATTCGCTTCGACGTTGTCCGCGCACTTGAGCAGAATCTTCTCGCGTTCATACGGCGGCAACGACGCCCAATGCTCATATCCCTTCCGCGCCGACGAAACCGCTGCCTCCACATCCGCCTCTGTTCCGCGCGCGGCATGACCGAGAACCTCGCCCGTCATCGGCGCATAACTTGGGAAGGTCTCGCCGTTGGCGGCAGGGATTTCTTTTCCGTGAATGAAGTGTCCGTAGGTTTTCATAATTTTTATCCGTAGGGGCGGGGTTTCCCCGCCCAATGTTATGCTGGGTAATTCCAGGGCGAGGGGACCTCGCCCCTACGTTATATGCGTTCTTCCAACATACTCGCCCGCAACAAATACGCCCGCGCCTTCGCAGGGTCATTCGCCGCGCCTGAAAGCGACTTGTTCCGCCGATCACGTTCCTCTTCCGCGCTCATCACCATGTTATTGTATTGCTGGTCGGTATAGAGTTGCACCGACTCGACCGCATACTGCCTACGTTCGTTCGAGTAATCATCCAGAATGGATTCCGATTCGCCATTCCAAATCCGCACAAGTTTCTCGGTTAGATTCGCCGCGTCGTGGATTCCGCTATTCATACCCATCCCGCCCGATGGATTGTTGTTGTGCGCCGAATCACCCACCAACAACGCCCGTCCCACACGGAAGGTATCCGCTACGCGTTGATGGACGCGGTACAACTGCGTCGTTTTGATTCTATACTCAGGCACGTTGCCAAAGAAATTCGTGATCCGCGCCCGCAGATTTTCTTCCTTCATCGCCGTTTCTTCATTCTCGTCATCCGTCATGCGGAAAACAACTCGCACAATGTCAGGCAGATTCAAAATGATGACCCATTCCTGCGGGTCGAAGATGTAGCACACTTGCGCCGCGCCTGGCAGCAGGTCTTCGGTTTTCAGGTCGCTGCCAATTAGCAAAAATCTGTCTTCGTAGGTCTTGCCTTTGAAACCGATATTCAACTGCTTGCGGACGGCGCTATGCGACCCGTCCGCACCGACGATATACGAGCCTTCGCGCTCGACAATTCCGCCCGTAGTTTCAAATCGCGCGGTGACATGTGTGCCGTGGTCAGCAAAGTCAATGAGTTTGTGCCCCATGTGAACTTTACCTGTCGCAGTCGCTTCAACGGCAGGTTTCAATACACGCGTGGCGATATGCTGGGGGCACTGCAAACGATACGGGTAGGGAGTATCGTCTGAAATGCAACCATAATCAAAGTCCGCAATGAGGCGGCGCGGAGCGCGTTCCCAATATTGGAGCTGATCTACTTTATATCCATGCTGGATGATCTCATCAACCACGCCCCACTCTTTGAACATCTCAAGCGTTTTGGGATGAAACGTACTCGCGCGGATCTGCGTGTTGAGTTCCGCATCCATTTCGAAGACTTCAGCGGGAATGCCCGCGCGCGAAAGTGCAAGTGCCAGTGATAGACCCACAGGACCCGCGCCAGCAATGAGGATGGGAAGTTTTTTTTCAGACATAGGTGAAATAAGACGACGATAGATCATTGACCATTTTCTATCGTCCATTGTCTATCGTCGTTTACTCGCGTTCGCCCGCGTGCAAAATGCGCACCAGACGTTCACGCATCGGCACACCAAGCATACGATCTGCCAGAACATTCGCAGGGTCTTTCTCCACAATCGTTCTGCGGACAAGTTCATCCCGCTGCTTCAACGCCGCACGTTTTTCCTGCGGGACGGGTTTGGCATTCTTCACCAACTCCACCCAATTGCGGACATAGTCCAACATCACCGACTCGACATGCGCTTTGAAATCTGCGAACGGAAGCAAACCACAGATCGCAATTGGCGAAAGCGTGCCGCGCGTGTAAAGATGAACGGGATTGAAAGTCTTATACGCAGGGTTGCGGCGCAACTCGATCCATTTTTGATTCATCGCTTCATGATACTGGTCAAGGTGCTCTGGCGAGATGACAGGTTCGTAGCGCGGCAGATAATCGACATAACAAAAGACATCGGGCGCAGTTCCCAACGCCATACCCAAATGCGGCACATCAATTTCATCCTTCACCCAACAAGTGAGGTGAATGTTCGTAAAACCCGTCTCTGGTTTCCCGATCCACGAACGGATGACCCAATCGATCTTGTCGCCCGTGTAGGTGAACATATTCCCCACCACGTTTCCCTGCAAATCGGGAATTTGCTCGATATCTGCGCACTTCATATCCCGCCGCAGGTTCAAGCCATTATTCACCATCTCCCACGCCTGCTCGCGCACATTCAACAAATAGTTGAATGTCTCCGTGTTATCGACAGGTTTACGCGAGTCGAGCACATCTGCCAAATGTTGAACTGTATCTCCGCTCATGGTTATCTCCTCTTGGTAATTGGTGATTGGTAATTGGTTCTTGAGTCTTGCCTCAATCCCCAATTACCGTTTACTACTTACTAATGGCTCCGCCAACTTCCACGGTCTGCCATTCAACACGTCCGTCTTTTGCGAAACCATCTTATTCACGCAAGCCGCGGGGTGAATCTCCGCAATGGTCAAGCCATCTTTCACCATCGTCACAACGGGATAATTGATATTGCCATCGAACGGTCTGTTCTTCCACTCCGTCCACAACGTAAAATCTTCGGTGATGGCATAAATGCCGCTATCGGTCTTGCTCGCCACGATCACATTCATTCTATTTTCAGCCGCGCGTTCTTTGAAACCCAACTCCACTTCCCACTTCTCCAAAATCATCGTTGGCACCGCAACGACCTCGACATCTTTCAACGCCGCGAGTCGAAACGTCTCAGGGTAGATGGCATCATTGCCAACCACGATCGCCACACGCCCCCACTCGGCATCGAACACATTCACCTCATTGCCCAACTTCGACCACGCATGTCTGCCCGACTTATGCAATTGCATTTGTCGCGACACAACTTCACGTTTATCAAACATCACCCCCACATGCGCCCCATCATCCACAATCGACGTGACCACATAACAATCTTTCATCACAGATTGCAAAGCACGAATCATCTCCAACGATTCTTTTTCTGCGCTTTCTAAACTCGTTATGTGGAATAACTCTGGGAAAACGATTAACTTAACTCCAGCCTTCTCCCCCTCCGCAATCATCTTCAACGCGAAATCAACCGCTTCTTTTCCTTGACCTGAAACCTGCCCCACCCCCGCAAGCATGGATTCAACCCCAGGCTTTTTCCCCCCACTCGTTGACTCGACCCCAAGCGGAGCATACAACTCTGGTCTGCGCGTGGACAAAATGTCCGTGCCATCAGGGCGAAGTTTATTATCGGCTTCGCTCAGGTCGATATCTGCAAAGACCACCGCTTCACCTTTCATCGGCGCTTTGGCTAGCACTGTCCCATCGGGTGCAACGATCTGACTCTCGCCCGCGCCTTCAAGAAAACTTGGATCGATCTTGAGTCGTGCAGCCACCGATTCACGCATCTCTTCAGGCACCAGCGACCCGACCTTATTTGCCGCAACAACAAAGACCTTATTCTCCGCCGCCCGCACAGGGATATGCAACGACGCTTCATCATGCGCGAACGAATTTAAACTATTCAATAGCATCTGCGGACGTCTCACCGCCAAGGCGCGCGCCACCTCAGGAATGACACCGTCCATGCAGGCGTACATACCCACCTGTCCCAAGTCCGTTTCAAGGATCGGCGCAATCGTCGTGGATTTCTCAAGGAAGTTATTTTCATTGCCCATCAAAATCTGCTTGTCGGTCAAACCCACTACATTCCCCGCTGGGTCAAATAACACATTCGTGCCTGATACTTTGCCAATGCCATCTTCACCTGCTGGGAGGTCAGGTCGCTTCAACGTGACATTGATCTTGATATAGCAGCCATGCTCTTTGGCTTTACTGCCAATCGCTTGGATAAAGTCATCGTCGAGCGAAACAGCCACCCCGTAGCAATGAGCCGCGTCCTTGTACCAGGCGATGTGATTCACAAATTCAGGCAGCACCATCACATCGGGCTTGTGCTTCGCCGCTTCGTCGATCATCCGCAGACAGGTTTGCAGGTTTGCAGCGACATCTGCCACCACGCCAAACTGCACCGCCGCCGCTCGAATTTTGGTTTTACCAGCCAAAGACATCCTCCACAGGCTAAATGTTATAACATTATAACAATATACTTTAGGAGGAGGTTTTTTGTCAATAAAAACAAGCACCCGCAATTCCGGCACTTGTTTCAAGTTATGGTCATTTCAAAAAAATTTTGGCGTATGCCCGGTAAGCGAGAGAAACCGTTCCAACTCCGCTTTCGACAGCACGAGGGTTGCTGTATTGACCAGCGGATGACAGAGGAAGGTCTCCCCTTTCCATATTTCCGAGTCGATCCATAGTTCTACGGCATGTTCCGAATCATTGAGCAGCCCCATCATCGTCACGGAGCCGCCTGCCACGCCGAGCAGACGCTGTAAATTTTCTTCGGAAGCAAAACGGAGATGCGGCACACCCAAGACAACAGTGAGTTCATCCAAGCGCACAGTCTTTTCGCAGGCAGTGACTGCAAGAAAGAAGCGGCGGGCTTTTTTATCGCACAAGAAAAGATTCTTGGTACTAACCGCTTTAATGTGCGTGTGATGCTCGTCTGCTTCGGCGCAAGTGAAAACAGCAGGATGCACCAAACGTTCGAATACAAAGGAATGTTCTTTCATTAAATCCAGAAAAGCTTGTTCTGTTGAGATCATAAGTGAAACTCCAACCGCCATAACCAACGGGTAGTATATTTTATTCTGTTCCTTCGTCGGTAAAAATAACTGTTTGGGGATAGTTTCCATTATCGGCTGAGTCAGAAGCGAGACTTCTTGAAAAATACCGTAAAATAGTCACAATCCACTCATAGTGAGGTTTGAATCATGTCTCTTTCATACAACTCGCTCGATGAAGTCCTTGTCGCCATCCGTGGACTTAACAATGACCCGCTGGCGAATGCAGGCACAAATATCGTCATCAGCCGCGGCAACCCGAAAGCAAAGATATTGCTCGTGGGTGAAGCACCAGGACCACAGGAAAATATCAAGGGCAAGCCATTTGTGGGACCAGCCGGACAACTGTTAGATAAAATTTTACAAGCGGCAGAGTTTGACCCTGAGAATGACGTGTACATCACCAACTCGGTTTTCCGCATGCCACCGGGTGACGATGGAAAGTCCTTCCGCAAGCCCAATGACAAAGAGATCGAGTTTTATCGTCCATTCGTCTTCGAGATCATCCGCTTGATCGACCCGCTCATCGTCTTGATG
Source organism: Anaerolineae bacterium (assembly GCA_017303735.1). The sequence goes on along the minus strand of JAFLCF010000099.1, from coordinate 3,064 downwards.
ACCGGGAATGTGGCATGTCAGTCTGTGCTGCAAAAGACGGGTATCACCTCCCTGCGCGGCAAATGGACCGAACTGGACGGGCGTTGGCTCATGCCCATCTTCCATCCTTCTTATTTATTGCGTAATCAATCACGCGAGCCTGGCTCTCCCAAGTCGCTGATGTGGGAGGACATCCGCGAAGTGCGCCGAAAGTACGATGAACTTCTCGGCAAGTAACCAAGAGACTGTCACTTTCGAAGTGACAGTCTCTTTTCAGCATTCGACCTTTCCTATCAAAGTAATATATCCCGTAGCTTCATACAAGCTCGGATATTGACTATCTTCTTGTAAATAATCTGCCAGCAAAGGCTTGAGGGGATAATAAGTAAACTGATAACAGGCTTCCACTTCCATCTTCTCCCACGTATCTTTTTCCAACCCAAACAGATACAACTTCGCACCGTCTGTGGCTTCGACCACATAATAGGTGCAATAGCTTTTATTACATTTCCTTGTCACTTCTTCTTTTTCCAACACTTGCACATGCACTGTCTTATCACCGCCTGTAAAGGTGTTGTATGTAGCAATCGTCGTGGTCACTCCAAAAAATAATATCAAAATACTGAGGCAGCCCAACGAATGACGTTTGATAAATTTTTCTTTTCGCTTCCTTTTGGGAAGATAATTGAGCAGAAGTCCGCCCAAGCCAAGGAAGAAGAAAAAGCCGATATAGATCAAACTGTTTGAGAAAGCCCCTAGTGCCGATGCGGAATAAATAATGTCCATATTCGAACTCCAATAAAATTATTTAATGCACCCGCTTTCTCGTAACTCTGTGACTTTCTCGGAAGTTAAGCCAAGAACCTTCGTCAAAATTTCTTCTGTATGTTCACCGATCAATGGAGGCGGAAGACGATAAGAAACAGGTGTACCTCCCATCTTAAGCGGCGAGCCGACCAGCGGCAACGCCCCAATGGTGGGATGCTTCATCTCCACCAGCATTTCCCTTTCCTTCACATGCGGCATGGAGAAAACCTGTTCAAAAGTATTGATCGGTCCGCAAGGGAATTGATCTCCGATGAGTGAAAGCCATTCATCCACTGTCTTTTCCATGAAAATCGGCTTGAGCAATGGAATCAAAACCTCGCGATTTTGCACACGTGCTGAATTGGTTGAAAAGCGTTCATCTGCCGAAAGTTCAGGTTTACCAATCACTTTGCAAAAAGATTCGAACTGTCTATCATTCCCGACCGCCACCACCAACCAACCGTCTGTAGCTTGAAAACTTTGATACGGCACGATATTGGCATGGGCATTGCCATAACGCTTTGGGTTTTTCCCCGAGATCAAAAAGTTACTGGCTACATTTGCCAGCCAGCCCAACTCAGAATCAAACAAGGCAATATCAATATATTGACCTTCGCCAGTGAACATCCGCGCTTGCAATGCCGCCAGAATGGAGATCACTGCGTTTTGCCCTGCGAACAAGTCCGCTACTGCCACGCCAACTTTTATCGGCTCGCCATCCGGTTCGCCGGTGATGCTCATAATTCCGCCCATGGCTTGGATCATAAAATCGTAGCCGGGCATATCTTTCAACGGACCCGTCTGCCCGAAGCCGGAGATCGAGCAATACACCAAACGCGGATTCAATTCGTGCAATGCCTCAAAATCCAAACCAAACTTCTTCAATGTGCCGGGGCGGAAGTTCTCCACCAACACGTCGCTTTGCATGGCAAGGTCACGCAGGATATTTTTTCCCTCTTCTGTTTTCAAATTTACCACTATGCCGCGCTTATTCCGATTCACGCACAAGTAATAAGCACTCTCTCCCCCCGCAAACGGCGGACCCCAAGCGCGAGTCTCGTCGCCTTCAGGCGGCTCCACTTTGATGACCTCAGCACCCAAGTCGCCGAGAACCATCGTACAATAAGGTCCAGCCAGCACACGGCTAAGGTCGAGCACGCGAATATTTTGTAAGGGCTGCATGTGTCTCTCCATCCGTCATTGCGAGGGCGATGTACTTCGCCCGAAGCAATCTCACCACCAATTATGGGATTGCTTCGTCGCAAAGGACAAGAGCGCTCCTCGCAATGACGACACGATAACTATGAAACGCGATTTGTATTTTAGCAAACCTCTCATCAACGCGGCGGGATCCTTGGGATTCACGCCCGACCCCCGTAATGGGATTCCTTTGGATTCTTTCGGCGCGTTCGTGACGAATCCGATCTCTCTGCGCCCGCGCCTGCCGACTACCCATCCGGCTTTGGTCGAATTCCCAGGCGGATTCCTCCTCCACACCGGCTTGCCGAACCCCGGGCTGAATGGCGCATTGAAAAAATATTCCGCCAAATGGAATCGCGCCGACCTGCCTATCATCGTCCACTTGATGGCGGATAGACCGGAAGAAACTCAACGCATGGTGCGTGAGTTGGAAAATGTCGAAAACGTGATGGCGGTTCAACTCGGCTTTGCACCATTATTATCCGATGACATTATCTTGATGAACTTGGAAATGTGTTTGGGAGAAGTTCCGTTAATTTTTGCGCTTCCCCACGAACAGGTGCTCACACTCGGGCGCAAACTCGTAGATGGCGGCGCAAACGCCATCAGCATTGCCTCACCGCGCGGAGCAATGTATGACAAAGCCGGCAAACTGGTTACCGGGCGAATATATGGGCAATCTCTCTTTCCGCGTGCGTTGGATGTGGTCCGCTCGGCGGTGATGAGTGGAATCCCCATCATCGGGTCTGGCGGGGTCTGGTCTGCCGCAGATGTGGAGTCGATGCTCAAGGCGGGGGCAATGGCTGTCGAAACAGATGCCCAGCTTTGGGTCCCGAAAGAAGCGCCCCCTCCCTAGCCCTCCCCCATTTTTTCAAAATGGAGGAAGGTCAATAAGGTAACAAAAAAGAGCCCCGTCTCACGACGAGGCTCTTTCATTAGGTTCAATTAATTACTTACGAAATTAGAGAACCACAACATCCGCGGCTTGCAAACCTTTGGGGCCCTTCTCGATGGTGAATTCCACCTTCTGGCCTTCCTGCAGGTTCTTGAAGCCTTCACCGCGAATAGCGGAAAAGTG
>JAFLCF010000098.1 GCA_017303735.1 Anaerolineae bacterium | reverse complement strand
TTCAATTTACTTCAGGGCAATCACGGCAAGATGCCTAGGCGCCAGGAGATAAGATGATAACCAGAATCATAGATCTATTCAGAAGCGAAGATGATAAAGACCCATCCTTCATCCGGCTGGTGCGGAACATCTTGATCTTTGTATTGGTCACAAATCTCGGCATCCTGCCATTGGTCACAGGTATTGCCGGAGAAGAAACGCAAAATATTGTTGCCTTAATCACGATCTCTATTCTTATTATCCTTAATGGAATTTCTCTCGTATTTGCATTTCAGGGGAGTATCCTGCCAGCCAAACTGGTCATACCGTTTGGTTTAATGGTTGCTATAGCGGTCATTAGCAATGCAGTAAATGGGCTGAAAAGTTCTTCCTTTTTTGCCATGCCAGTCGTTCTAGTCATCTCTGCCACCTTGCTGGGCAGGCGCTCGCTGTTTGTTACTACGCCAGTAGCAATTCTTATAGCCGTGGCACTAACATTCGATGATATTTCAGGTGTAAGAAACACTCAAGCAGTAGCGCTTGATGACGCCTTCATTATTCCCATTCTCTTGTCTGCAACCGCGGGCATTACACATCTATTGATCAGTCGCCTTAATGAGAGCACCCTTCGAGCACAGCAAAGTGAAGAGGCACAGAAACTTGAAAATGCCGAGTTGATCACCTTACGCTCCAGCCTTGAAGATAGAGTACAGCGAAGAACCATCGAACTCGAAAACGCAAACCAAGTCGCTGAAAAACGGGCGCGGCAATTTCAGGCAGTCACAAAAGTAATGAACGTAGTCTCGTCCATCCAGTCGTTGGATGAACTCCTGCCGCTGATTACCCAAGTGATCAGCGAACAATTCAATGTGTACCACACCGGCGTATTCCTGCTGGATGAAAAAAAGGAGTTCGCCATCCTGCGCGCATCGAACAGTGAAGGCGGTCAGAGGATGCTGGCGCGCAAGCACACGCTTCTCGTTGGGCAAACTGGTATCGTCGGCTTTGTAACCGCAACCGGACAAGCCCGCATCGCCCTCGACGTTGGAGCTGATTCTGTTTACTTTGACAATCCTGACCTTCCAGATACACGCTCTGAGATCGCATTGCCCCTGCGGTATGCAGGTCAGATCATCGGTGCGCTCGATGTGCAAAGCACGGAACCGAATGCCTTTTTATCTGATGATGTCGAAGTGCTAACCACCCTTGCTGATCAAGTGTCCGTCGCGATCAACAACGCCTTTACACTTGCAGAAGCTCAAAAAGCCCTGTTGGAAGCCCAAAGCGCAATCGGGCAGGTCGCGCGGGAAGCCTGGGAAGTTTTACGTCCGACCCAATTGGGGTTGGGGTTCTCTTATTCAGATGTCGGTGTCAAGCCATTGCAGAAACCGATTGAAAACCAACAGATAAATCAGGCATTGAGTAAAGGAAAAACAATACTTACCGAGGAAGCCGATCAAAGATCCCGGCTTGCAATCCCCATCAGGCTGCGTGGACAGGTGATCGGCGTCATGCAGCTCAGTGCCCGCAAGGAAATTAAGTTAACCGAAGACGATGCCGAGATCGCAGAAGCCGTTGCAGAACGTCTCTCTCTCGCCATCGAAACAGCCACCTTGCTGCAATCCACCCAACATCGCGCTGATATCGAAAAATTAACCGCGAGTATCACCAGTAAAGTCAGTTCGTCATCTCGCTTTGACACCATCCTTCAAACCGCAGCACAGGAATTGAGCCGCGCCCTTGGTGGTTCAGATGTGATCGTGCAGATCGAACCGGCTGCCATGAAAATGTACACCTAAAACGAGACCCTATCCATGGATCAAACTACCCAGGCACTTTCACCCGAAACAAACAGTCCAGATGAGGTTCAACGCACGAGCATTGGTTTAAAGCTGACCCTTATCTCGGTCGGCTTGCTATTGTTTGCATTCATCGTTTTCGCGCTGATAAGCATTCGCATTGGTCAGGGAGCCTTGGTAACGAGTCTGGAAGAAACCTTGCGCACAGATACGCTCGAAACAAATGAACGTATCCGCATTAAGCTGTTGGAGGTTCAAACCATTGCGAACGGGTTGGCAACTGCCGTCGAAACAGGGTCATTTAGTGCGAATGAAGTGCAAACGGTCATCCAAAATACGGTTGCACGAAACGAGCAGATATACGGCGCCACCGCCGGATATGAGCCATACGAGTTCAATACAAATGTTTATTATTGGGCGCCGTATTACAACCGCACCGCTGATGGTAGCCTGCTTTATACCCCCCTGGGCGATTTCGATTATTTCAACCAGGAATGGTACTTCCTTCCGAAACGACTCCTAGCCCCCACTCTTTCGCCTCCATACCGCAACGCAAGCCGTGGAAATGTCTGGATCACAACCTGGAGCATTCCTTTCTACAATAACGACGGAGAATTTAAGGGCATTGCCGCGGCAGATATAGAGTTCGCAAAGATACAGGAAACATTTGTAAATATTCAAGTTGGTGAATCTGGCTATGCCTTTTTATTGGACTCAAGCGGTACGATCCTTGGGATTGGGCAAGAAGGAAACCAGTACACCCCCATGGTTGATTCAATGTTTGCTGTTGCAAACAACAACTTAGACCCGAACTGGCTGACCCTTATCACGAACATGACAAATGAGGAAACTGGTTTCATGGAGTCCAATGATATTGAGGGGAACCCCATGTACATTTCCTATGCTCCTGTGGGGTTGGATACAGGATGGTCGTTGGCACTGGTTTATCCCCGCGAAGAACTTATCCAACAAACCCGTGATCTGCAAACAGCGCTGCTTGGCTACAGTTTCCTGCTGACCATAGTTTTCGGCGGCATTATCTTCTATTTCACCAGATCGGTCACCAATCCGTTATTAAAATTGACCGAGGTTGCCGAAGAGATTTCGAGCGGCAACCTGAATGTAACCGCGCCGGTCGAAACATACGATGAGGTCGGCACATTAGCAGAGACGATTAATCGTATGACAGGTCAATTGCAAGATACATTGGGAAATCTTGAACGGCGCATTGCTGAACGCACAATGGACCTGGAAATTTCACGCCACCAGACTGAAGAGCGCGCCACCCAGCTCCTTGCCATTGGTGAAATATCCAAGATCATCAACGCCGAGCAGGATTTGAACATCCTCCTGCCGCTGATCACACGCCTGGTGAGCGAACGTTTTAATTTCTATCATGTGGGCATCTTTCTGATTGACGATGCAAAACTATTTGCCGTCTTGTTAGCAGCAAATAGTTTGGGCGGGCAAACCATGCTGAAGCGCGGACACAAGCTAAAGATCGGTGAGAGCGGGCTCGTGGGTTTCGTCGGGAAAAGTGGCATTCCTCGTATCGCGCTGGATGTGGGTAATGATGCGGTCTTTTTCAACAATCCCGACCTGCCAGATACACGCTCAGAAGTGGCGCTTCCTCTCAAGGCTCGTGAAACGATCATTGGCGTTCTTGATGTGCAAAGCGAAAAGCCCGGGGCGTTTACCCCTGAAGATACGAACATTCTGGGCATTCTTGCCGATCAGATTGCCATTGCCATTGAAAATGCTCGCTTGCTCGATCAGACCAAACAGGCACTTGCGGAACTGCGTACTGCCTATCAACAAAACTTGCAAGAAGGTTGGAAAAACTTCGGACGCGAGGAAGGTATGATCGGGTATTTCCAAAGCATGAGTGGCGGCAGAAAACTGCAACGCCCCTTGAGCAATGATGAGATCAATCAGGCAATGAATCGGGGTGAGGTGTTGATCTTCCACGCCGATGGCAAAACCACTGAACCGGCGATGGTTGTTCCCATTAAACTGCGCGATCAGATCATTGGTGTGATGCACATCAAATCCCCATCCAGTGACCGGCAGTGGACCTCCAGTGAAATCAATCTCACCGAAGCAGTTTCAGAGCGCCTCTCCCTTGCTCTTGAAAATGCCCGTCTGATCCAGGAATCGCAGCGACAGGTTATCAAGGAACAAGCGATCACCGAGATCACCGGGAAGATCGGTTCATCGGTAAATCTTGAGAACGTGTTGCTCACTGCAGTGGAAGAACTTGGGCGCACCATCCCCGGTTCAGAAGTAACTATTAAATTGAAAAAAGAAAACCAGAACGATAATGGATAAAAGGAACTAGTCATGCGGCAGTCAGGAAGAAACATTATTCAGGATATGCTAGACAAGACCCCGCTGGGTCGCCTCCTGTTGAGAGGCAAGCTCACAGCGGGAAATATGGCAATCACGTTCCTGGTGATCCTCATCATGGGCATCTACATTTACCTGCGCATTCAGGATGGAAGCCGTCAACTCATTTCCAGCGTGGAGGAAAATGCACGCATCCGCGCAGAGGAAAGCATAGCCAACACGAACAAAGAACAGACCGCTCTCTTGGGTAGTTTCTTTGAAAGTATGGGACGTAATACAGAGATCGTTGCGGATTCCATCAAATCGATCCTTGAGGACGAAAACCTGAACAGCAGTTCCTATTGGGACTCGAGCGCATCTCTAACGCAGCTAGCCTCAGGAAGTTGGGATAATAGTAATGCGGAAATTTCTTCTATCTTTATTCCAGCCGGCGTGGATCTATCTGTTCCGCTTACCCGAAAGTTAAATCTACTCAAACATTCTGAATTGATCTTCCCGTCGGTATTGAGTGGAAATCCCGATATTGTTGCCATTTATTTTGGCGGAAAAAGCAAGGAAACCATTTATTATCCAAACATCGATCTGGCAAATATCGTCCCGGCTGATTTCGATGTGACCGGCAGGCAATGGTATGTTTCCGCCACGCCAGATAAAAACCCCGAGAATTCTGTGGTTTGGTCCGCTCCCTATGAAGATGCCGCACTGAACGGGCTGGTGATCACCACCAGCCAGCCGGTCTTTAACGGCAGTACATTCCAGGGTGTGGCGGCTATGGATGTGCAACTTACCCGCATCATTGACCTGGTAGCCAATGCCCAGATCGGAGAAACCGGGTACGCATTTCTGATGGACAACAACAACCGCTTAATCTCCCTGCCTGGAGAAGGCTTTATAGATTTTGGCATTACCGACGAAAATGCCAGATTGAGCGAGATCATAGACCCCACTGTACTTTCGGATGCCAGTTCGGAATTTTACGAAATATTAAACCGTGTCATACAAGAAGACCAGGGGTTGTTTACCTCTGTCCTGGGCGGTTCAGAACGATACATCGTCTTCAACGAGATCCCGGAAGTGGGCTACAAGCTGGTCTTTATCATCCCATCGGCAGAGCTGTTTTCCAGCACTGCGCCGATCGCTGAGCAAGTTGCCACTCAAACCAATACCACCATCCTTTTCAGTTTATTGTTGATCGCAGGCGTACTCGTCGTAGCTACAATTGCCTCTTTCAGCATCAACACCTTGTTAACCCAGCCTCTGCGATCCCTAAACCAGGCTGCGGTTGAGATTCTCAAAGGGAACTTTAACGCCAAAGCCGAAGTGGATTCCCGTGATGAACTCGAAACCCTGGCTGCGACTTTGAATAATATGACAGGCACGGTTAAAGATCTGATCTCCTCTCTTGAGCAAAGGGTTTCAGAACGTACCGCAGAGTTACAGAAAATAAACGAACAAGATGAGCGGCGCGCAAAACAATACGAGGCGATCACCAGAGTTGCTCAAGCCATCAGCACTCGCAAGAACTTGCAAGAACTGCTGCCGCAAATTACAGAAGTGATCAGCGACCAGTTTGGTTTTTACCATGTCGGCATCTTTTTGAGCGACGCCACAAACACCTATGCTGTGTTGACTGCCGCCAATAGTGCAGGCGGTAAACGCATGCTAAACCGCGGGCATCAACTTAAAATAGGCGCACAGGGCATTGTAGGCTATGCTACCAAGATGAAAAAACCCCGCATTGCGCTTAGCGTTGGTGATGATGCTGTGTTCTTCAACAACCCAGATCTCCCAGATACCCAGTCTGAAATGGCGCTGCCCCTGTTTGAAGGAGACACCGTCCTCGGAGCGTTAGATGTGCAAAGCCGCGAAACGAATGCCTTCTCAGATGAAGACTTTGAAACTCTGACCACTCTGGCAGAGTTGGTCAGCATCGCAATTCAAAATGCCAAACTATATGAACAAATGGACAGATCGCTTGCAGAGGCAGAGTCCGCGTCGCGTCAGTTCTTTCGGGAAAATTGGAATCAACTTGCCGAAGAGAGCAAGATCATGGGCTATCGTTATACTGCTGGAGGAGCGGGTCCTATCATGGGATCAGATAGTGTTGAATCTGACTCCGAAACACATACAAACCGTAAACAGGTCCTCGTGCCGATCAATATTCGCGGCGAAGAGATCGGGGAACTCTCTGTTACGATTCCAAAAGATGATAGCATCAAGGCTGATCAAATGGACATGATCCGCGCCGTGGCAGACCGTGTGGCGGTCATTGCAGAAAATGCGCGTTTGTTTGGCGAAACCACCCGCCGCGCCGAACGCGAACGTCTTGTATCCGATATCACCACCAAGATCCGCGGGACCAACGACCCGCAGGAAATGATCCAGACCGCCATTCAAGAGCTGCGCGAAGCGCTAAAGGTCTCGCGAGTCGAAGTCATTCCGCAAAAGAAAAAGTCGCCGGATCGATGATTTTAAGAGGTAGTAATAATAATGACTAGAACAATAGCAGTTTCAAACGAAAAAGGCGGGGTTGCAAAAACCACCACTGCCCTTTCTCTCGGTGCCGCGCTGGCAGAGCTTGGCAACCGTGTCCTTTTGATTGACCTGGATGCGCAGGCAAACCTGACCCTTGCACTCGGGATGGAACCCGGAGAATCTGAAAAGACCTCGAGCAACATCGTGCTCGACAATGAGCCGCTGTTAAACGTATGTCGAAAAACCGAAGTACCCAACCTGGATCTCGTCCCATCCAGTTCGCGCATCGAAACATCAGAACAATTCCTGCCGATGCGCACAAATTACACGACCATTTTGCAGAACGCCATCCAATCGGCAAAACCGCCTTACGAATACATCGTGTTAGATTGCCCACCCGCCCTTGGCGCCATCACCCGCAACGCGCTCGCCGCAGCAAACCTCTTGCTCATCCCCACCCAGGCTGAATACTTCTCTGCATATGCCCTGCGTAATATGATGAGTCTCATCCGGCGCACACGCGAAATGGACAACCCCAACCTCTCCTACCGCATCCTTGTCACCATGCTAGACAGGCGAAACCGTACACACAGAAATATACACGAACAACTGCGCTCCACCTTCGGCTCAGGTGTCTTCAATACCGTAATCGAGTTGGATACAAAGCTGCGCGAAAGCCCCATCGCCGGGCAACCCATCACCCATTACAATGCAGCAGCGCGTGGTTCCACGCAATACCGTGTCCTTGCCCAGGAGTTAATGGAATATGCCAAAGAAACCGAAAACCAACAAACGACTGGATAATCTCTTTAAGGACATTCAACCCGAGGATCATGCCAAGGGCAAACCGGTCAAGCCAAATGTCCAGAATGAAGCGCAGCCGGTTCCTACATCAGGCTCATCCTCTGAGTCTTATGCGGCTGCGACTCCTACTCACAGCGAATCGTCCACCCTCCCGCCGCCGGTTCAAACGGACCCGAAGCCTGCCTCAGCACCCAAGCTTGCATCTACACCGGTAAAGACCATACGCCGTCATACCGGCACACTGGCATTACCGCCCGAGTTCCTAGCCACCGAACAGGAAAGCGAAACCAAAGCTTCGTATGCCACGACGATTCAATTGGGTGAAGAAGAATGGGCGACCCTGCGTCTGGTGGATGAAGAAAAAGACCGCGCCTTTTCTTCAGATGAACAACTACTCATCCGGCAAGTGACTGACCAGCTTTCTTTGGCATTGGAAAATGCGCGCCTCTTTCAAGAAACGCAATTACGCGCACAAGAGCTTTCAATCGTCAACCAAGTTGTTACTTCTGTTTCCGGTTCATTAGACCTGCAAAGTACATTACAAAATGTTGCAGATAACCTGGTGGAATTGCTTAACGCACAAAACGTAGGGATTGCGTTGATCAATAGTGAGAAAACCTCTCTGGTCTTGAGAGCAGAAGCCACACCAACTCTTGAACCGCCAACAGACCTTGGTCTGCTTATCCCTATCAAGGGCAACCTGGCAACAGAAGAAGTGCTTCGCACCCGAAAACCGGTGTTCATCAAGGATGTGGCGACAAACCCATTAGCCCTGCCCATAAAGGATATTCTTGAGGAGCGCGGCACTAAAAACCTTTTGATACTGCCCTTGCTTTCTGATGAAGAGGTGATCGGCACCATTGGCGTTGCCTTTCATGATGCAAACCGTATCATTACCCAAAACGAACTACGCACGCTTGAGACGATTGTGCTGCAAACCGCGACCGCCATTCAAAAAAGCAGTCTCTTTGAACGCATTGACGTTTCTGAAAAAAACCTGCGCACCCTGTTCAGCGCCATGGAAGACATCGTTTTGGTGATCAACCGTGAAGGTCGTTATATACAGATCGCGCCTACAAACCCGGCTCTTTTGGTGCGCCCACCTCAGGAAATGCTGGGAAAGACATTCCATGAACTCCTGCCTGAAGCGGTTGCCGATAATTTCCTTGGCAAAGTCCGCGAGGCGCTCTCGAACCCTGAAAAAGTAACCTTTGAATATGAGTTACTCATCGGCGGTCAATCGCTTTGGTTCCTGGCAAACTTGAGCCGAATGGATGAGAACAGTGTCTTCTGGGTGGCAAGAGATATTACTGAAAGAAAAAATGCAGAAGAAGCGATCCGCCGCCGAAATGAATACCTGGCGGTGTCGGCAGAGATCGGCAAACTGGTCACCTCCATCCTCGACCTGAACACCATCTTTGCCCGCACGGTCAATCTAATCATCGAACGCTTCCGTTTCTATCATGCTGCGATCTTCATTGTGGAAGAGACGGGCTTTAACGCCGTGCTTAAAGAAGCCACAGGCACAGCAGGCGCAGAAATGAAAAAGCTGGAGCACTCTGTCCATCTCAACGATAAAACCATCGTGGGAATGGCAGCTTCAACCGGTGAAGTCCTGGTTGTGAATAATGTGGTCGATCATCCGCTCTATGAGGTAAACCCTCTCCTGCCAGATACTCGTGCAGAAGTCGCCATCCCGCTGCGGATCAGTTCCCGCATCATTGGTGTGATCGACATTCAGGCAAAGCAGGAAGATGCCTTTACTGAGGATGAGATCTCGGTTCTTCAAACGCTTGCAGATCAGGTCGCGGTTGCGATCGATAATGCCCGCTCCTTCGAACTTTCGCAGCAAGCGGTCATGGAAATGCGCGAGATCGACCGGTTGAAGAGTCAGTTCCTCGCCAATATGAGCCATGAGTTACGTACTCCGCTTAACTCCATCATCGGTTTTTCGCGCGTTATCTTGAAAGGCATTGATGGTCCCGTGACCGACCTGATGCAGCAGGACTTGACCGCCATCTACAATTCAGGGCAGCACCTGCTCGGGCTCATCAACGATATTCTCGACCTTGCCAAGATCGAAGCCGGCAAGATGGAACTCGCCTTCGACGAGGTCAATATCGCAGATCTGGTTCACAGTGTCATGTCTACCATGAGCGGTCTGATCAAGGATAAACCGATCCAAATGAAGCAGTTCGTCGAGCCAAATCTTCCCAGCGTTCGGGCAGATGCGATCCGCGTCAGGCAGGTGATGATCAACCTGCTTTCCAATGCGGCGAAATTTACAGAAGAGGGCGCCATCACGGTGAATGTCGTGCCATTCAAGGATGAAAACGGCAAAAAACAGATAAAGATCAGCGTCACCGATACGGGTCCGGGTATTTCGGAAAAAGATCAGGAAAAACTGTTCCTCGCATTCTCACAAGTAGACGCCTCTCCCACGCGCAAAAGTGGCGGCACAGGGCTGGGACTTTCCATCTGTCAGCAGTTGATCAACATGCATGGCGGTAGGATCTGGGTCGAAAGCGCCGAAGGCTCAGGAAGCACCTTCCACTTTACCCTGCCTCTTTATCACAAGGAAAGTGAATATGATTTCGAAAGCAGCAAAAGCATTCTAACGATCGATGACGATCCGCAAGTGATCGGTTTGTATGAACGCTACCTCCAGCCGCAGGGGTATCATGTGATCCCTCTGACCGAACCAAAGCGTGCGGTGGAATTCGCGAAGAAGGTCAGACCGTTTGCCATTACATTGGATATTATGATGCCAGGCACCGACGGTTGGACCGTGTTGGATGCCCTAAAAGCAGATCCGCAGACTCGCAATATTCCGGTTATCATTTGCAGTATCGTTGAAGATATCGAACGAGGGTTCAACCTCGGCGCATCCGATTATCTGGTCAAGCCGATCCTGGAAGAAGATATTGTCAATTCGCTCGATCGGTTGAATGCAGATGGCTCCATTCGCGAAGTGCTCGTGGTGGACGATAACCCCAATGACCTGCGTCTGATCGGCAAAATGCTGACCGACGATGGCCGTTATAAACCCATTCTGGCAGAAGGTGGACGCAACGGTTGGACGATCATATCCTCCGGCAACCCGCCACATGCCATCATTCTCGATCTATTCATGCCAGACTTGGACGGCTTCCAGATCATTGAGCAAATGCAAGCCGATGCAAGGCTGCGCGATATTCCCGCCATCGTCATCAGCGGTATGGACGTGACCCTCGAGCAGAAGAACAAACTAAAAGAACTGGGTCAACGCTTGCTTACGAAGGGCTCCTTTAACGAAAAGGAACTATTAACGTCCATTCAGCGTTCACTCGACCGCTTGCAGGCAAAAAGATAAACAGGAGTACTACGTGTCATTCATTATCAAATGTCTGGATTGCGGACATAATGCGCCATATTTTCCAACTTCCACCGTCTGCCCAAAATGCGGCAGCCAATGGCGCGAAGCCGAATATGACTACGAACTGATCGGCAAGACCCTTCCAGAAAAGCTCAAGACCCGCCAGCAAGACTTATGGCGGTATCGTGAATTGCTCCCGGTACGCAACCCAAATATCAGTCTCTCGCTGGGTGAAGGATATAGTCCGCTGATCCGCGCAGTCAATTTGGGGATGATGCTGGGCTGCCCCAATATCTTCATCAAAGACGAACGTCAGGGACCCACCGCTTCGTTCAAAGACCGTCAGGCAGCGGTTACCATTGCCGCTTTGAAAGAAGCCGGTATCACTGAAATGGTTGCCGCTTCAACGGGCAATGTTGCCATTGCCTACTCTGCCTACGCATCGCGGGCGGGGATGAAACTTTGGGCGTTCGTTACCAGCCTTGTGCCATCGGTGAAGATGCGTGAGATCGCCCTGTACGGAAGCCAGGTCATCAAGATCACAGGGTCGTATGACCAATGCAAGCAGGTCGCTTCGGAGTTCGCCCGTCAACGAAAACTATATCTCGATATGGGCGCGCGCACGATCACATCCATCGAAGCCATGAAAACCATTGCCTTTGAAATCGCCGAGCAACTCACCTTCGCCCTAGGACCCGGAGAAAATACTCCCCTGCGCACCCCGGATTGGTATGTGCAAGCAATTAGCGGCGGGATGGGACCGTTAGGCGTCCATAAGGGATTTCGTGAAATGCAGCAGATGGGCTGGATCGAAAAGATTCCCGCCTTTGGTCCCATTCAAGCGGATGGCTGTGCCCCCATGGTACACAGCTGGAAGCAAGGGCTTTCCAAGGCAGAGCCGGTTACCAACCCCAAAACTCGCATAGAAACACTTGCCACCGGCGACCCCGGACGCGCATATGAATTCCTAAAAAATCATGTCGACTCGACTAACGGTGCATTTGAAAGTGTCACCGATGAAGAAGCCTTCCGCGCCATGCATGTACTCGCAAAGATGGAAGGGATCTCAGCAGAACCCGCTGCTGGTGCTGCATTTGCCGGGCTCTTTAAGTTGATTCGTGCAGGTGTTATCAAACCAAGTGATACGGTGGTGGTCAACTGCACGGGGCATACCATGCCAGCCGAACAGGGCATTTTGGGTGAAAACTGGTCGCGCGATGTAAAGTTCCCCACGGTGACCCAGGCTCCACAAGAAGAGGGTCTGCTTTCTGCGCTCAATCAGGTTGCACCCGAGCGCTTCCCCAAGGTTGCCATTGTGGAGGATACCCTTGAAGCACGCCGCCTGATCCGCCGCATTTTACAGTCACAAGGCAACTTTACCATTCTCGAAGCAGAGAACGGACGAGAAGGTCTGGACCTGATCCAGCGTGAACTACCCGACCTTGTGATCCTCGACCTAATGATGCCCGAAATGGACGGCTTCTCCGTCATCGAATCGCTACGCGCCAACCCTGAGACCGCCACCATCCCTGTCATTGTTGCCACTGCAAAGGAACTCACACCTGATGAAAAGAACCGTCTCAGCGGGCATATTCAGGCGCTTTTGCAAAAAGGTGATTTCCTCAATGATGAATTTTTAGACGAGGTTAAGGCTCTTCTGAAATAGTTTTATCTGAAAAGGCTGGCGCGATTGACGAAAAAATATACAGCCGGGGTACTGGCGGCGTTTAGCTCTGCGATCTTTTTAGGGTTTGCCCCCGTATTTGGAAAACTCGCCATCACACAAGGGTTTAGCCCTTTTGCAGTCGTCGCCCTGCGCACAGGGTTTGCGGCGGGCATTTTGCTGCTTGTGATGCTGTTGTTCTACCGCCGGTTCTTATATATCTTTCCAGTGGGTTTGATCGGCTGCATTCTTGCTGGTGCCATCAATGGACTCGGTTCCCTCTTTTATTATCTCGCCCTTCAACGGCTGGATGCCAGCCTCGGGCAGTTGCTCTACTCCCTTTACCCGTTCTTTGTCGCCCTGTGGCTGATCCTTGACCATCAGCCTCCCAGCCGTCTGACGATCTTTCGCATTTCACTTGCAACCATTGCCGTGTTGCTGCTGACCAACGTTCCCGACCACCCAATGGATCTCACCGGCGTTGCCATGATGATCGCATCAGCGGTCTTGTATGCCATGCATCTGCCCATCAACCAGCGTGTGCTTTACGAAGTGCCCGCGCCAACAGTGGCTTTATACACCCTGCTTTCCATGAGTGCGGTCGTTATCCCAGCCTATTTGATCTTTGACCGTAGCCTGCCGCCCGCAAACGCTCCCTGGCTGCCGGTTGTCGGGCTCACCTTTGTCACCATCTTCTCACGGGTGGCACTTTTCCTCGGCGTAAAAAAGATCGGCGGCATGCAAACCGCGCTGCTTGGGCTTGCTGAGCTTTTGATCGCCATCGTCTTTAGCAATCTACTGCTTGGGGAAAGCCTTTCCTTGACTCAATGGCTTGGGGTGGCAGGGTTGGGAACCAGCTTATTCCTTGTACGCTACGAAAAACCCGCTCCCTTTGCGCCTGCTGCAAAAACCGGCTGGCTATCATGGATCCGCCCGCCGGGGCTGCCCAAGGATACGTTTGGTCCATCTGAATAGAATCAAAACGTCGACGGTCTGTGTCTGATCGTCGACGTTTGTGTCTGAGGGTGGAATCGCAATTGACTTGTTTATTTCTCCCGATGCTGGTTCAACATTTCGCGATCAAAGATGCAGGGATTGGTATAGAGACCAGCGATTAATTGCTGGCGCGCCAGTTCGAGATCGTCCAACACTTGTTGTATTCCCACATATTCTGAATCACACAACAGCACGCCCACATTCGCGCGTAGACCAAGCCCGCGGTCATTGGTTTCGAGGAAGCGTTTCATGCTATCGCGCACACGCCCGGCGATTTTCAGTGGAGCTTCGGGGGTGGGGATATCTTCAATCAAAGTCAGGAACAAGTTTAGGTCTCCTGCCCATGCCATGGTGTCAGTTGGACGAAGCGTAATGCGGAACTGGTCTGCCAGTTTGCGCAGGAAATTTCGCATCTCGGTTTCGCTAAGGTGCGAACGGAGTTCGTCCAGAAGGGGCACATCCGCGAAGAGCACCCCGAAGCGGCGGAACGAGCTTTGCTTGATGCGTTCGAGAGAGAAGGTCATCCGCACGCTGAAGAAGGGCAGCGTGTATAACCCGGTCACAAAATCATGCGGAGGTTCGTCAAGTGCGCCTTGCGTGGCTTGCAGACGCTGCACAAGACTGCTGAGTTGATTGATATCCACTGGCTTTAGAAGCAGCAGATCTGGCTCGACGGGCAGACTGTCGGCGTAGGGAGCGTAGGCAGTGATGACAACGACTGGCACGCGTTTGAGGCGTTCATCGTCGCGCATACGTTTTAGTATTTCCACACCAGACATGCGCGGCAATTGCAGATCCAAAAGAACGATATTCGGACGCATCACTTCGAGACGATCCATGGCGTCTTTTCCATCGAGAATGATCTCGGTATGATAGCCGGCAACATCCAAAACATGCCGGAACAAGGCAACAATATCGCGGTCATCTTCAACAATCAATGCAGTGGGTTTTTCCATGTGTTCGCCCTTGGTTTAACAATAACGGATATGATGATTTCATTATACGTCCATCCCCATGGGTTTGGGATACCGAATCGTGCTTTTTATCATACAATTACAATAATAGTAACTCTATGGACCTATTACAAGCGCTTCGTCTCGATAATTCGCCGAAACCGTATGTGATCAGCTTCGTCGGCTCTGGCGGCAAGACCACTGCCCTCTTTCAGCTTGCGCGGCTGTTGCTCAACCAAAAGAAATCGATCTTCGTCACCGCCACGACGCATCTTGGAAGCTGGCAAACTTCACTGGCTGACCACCACATCATTGCAAGAGATACAAATGAAATCAACCTTCCACATGAAGGGGTTGTGCTTGTTACAGGTGAAGTTGATAAAGAGCGAACCAACCCTATCTCCCAAAACGCCCTGAACTGGCTACGCGCAAAGCGAGAATTAGAAGAAACCTACCTTCTTATCGAGGCTGATGGGTCACGGCAGAAACCGCTTAAGGCGCCTGCCGAACACGAACCGCCCATTCCAGAATTCTCTGATCTCGTCATTTACGTTTCTGGGCTAAGCGGCTTGGGCAAAGCGCTGCACGATGAGCATGTCCATCGTGCAGAAATCTTTTCGCAGCTCAGTGGGCTTGCGATTGGCGAAACCATCACAGCACAGGCGCTCTTCAAAACACTCACCCACCCGCTGGGTGCATTGAAAAATATTCCGCCCAACGCAAAAAAGATCGCGTTGCTCAACCAGGCAGATACACCTGAACTTCTGTCGGTTGGTGGGACGCTTGCGCGGGAATTGCTCAAGGTGTACGACTCGGTCATCGTCGGTTCGTTGCAACAAAACAACTTGCAAACCATAGAAAAGACGGCGGGCATCATCCTCGCTGCGGGAAGTTCGAGCCGATATGGTCAGCCTAAGCAACTGCTGGACTGGAATGGGAAATCGTTCATTCGGCATGTGACGGAGACCGCGCTTCGTTCTGCGCTCGAGCCTGTGGTGGTGGTTACCGGCTTTCGCCACGTTGAGATCGAAGCGGAAATCCAAGACCTGCCTGTGAGCATCGTCTACAACGCGGACTATGAGCAGGGACAAAGCACATCCATCAAAGCAGGCATCTCTGCATTGTCAGCGAATGTGGGCTCTGCCATCTTTCTGCTTGCAGACCAGCCGCAGATTCCCGTAGAGGTCATCCGCGCATTGGTGGAAGCACACGCCAGTGACATGCAAGCGATCCTCGCGCCGTTGGTGTTGGAAGAAAAACGCGCCAACCCGGTCTTGTTTGACCGTGTCACATTTCCAAGTCTCTTAACGCTGCAAGGTGACGTGGGCGGACGCGGCATATTTGACAAGCACAAAGTCTCTTACCTCCCCTGGCATGACGACATCTTGATCTTCGATGTGGACAAGCCAGAAGATTATGAACGGTTGAAAAAGATAGAGAATAGTGAATGGTGAAAATATGATATCAGCGATTGTGTTGGCGGCAGGAAAGTCTACGCGCATGGGGCAGCAAAAGATGCTGATGCCCTGGGGTAATACGACCGTGCTTGGGAGGGTCATACGCACCTTGCAAGATGCAGGCATGGAAGATATTGTGCTCGTGACCCATTCGGATATCCTGCCGAGTGTTGAGCACCTGCCCATACGAGTGATGCTCAACGACGATGGCGACATGCTCTCCTCGTTGAAGGCTGGGGTGCGGATCCAAAAGCCGGCAGCGCAGGCAACGCTGATCTGTTTGGGTGACCAGCCCCAAATGGAAGAAAGAAGCGTGCGCAGCGTCTGCGAAGCCTTCGTCAAAAGCGGAGCGAATCTGGTGGTGCCGAGTTATCAAATGCGGCGCGGACATCCCTGGTTGGCGGCGCGCCCATTATGGGAGGAAATGCTTGGGCTACAGGATGTTTCGCTGCGTGAATTTTTGAACGCCCACAGCGCTGAGATCGAATATGTGCCCGTGGAAACGCCGACCGTGTTGCAGGACCTCGACACACCCGAAGATTACTTGAAATATAAACCGTCCCTGTGATACACTCGCCACACTTTTGTATTGGGAGCGCACATGAGATACTTTGTGATCGTCAATCCGACATCGGGGCGCGGGCTTGGGGAAAAGTCT
>JAFLCF010000097.1 GCA_017303735.1 Anaerolineae bacterium | reverse complement strand
TGGAACTCCTTCATCTGGCCCCTGGTCATTATCAATGTTGGCAATGAGAAGAATCATGTGCTAACATTGGCGCTCAACGTACTGCGTGGACGTGCCTCCGATACACCCAACTTGATCCTCGCGGGCGCAGCCATCGCCATCGTCCCGCCGTTGATCGTTTTCATCCTTGGGCAACGTTTCTTTGTAGAGAGTGTGGCAAGCAGCGGTGTGAAAGGATAATTACTAAAGAAAAACGACCGCCAGCCGAAGACCGGCTGGCGGTTTCAAAAATAAGCGGGCACCCTTTACTCGCAATCATTTTCATCTTCAAGGAGAGATTTCATCATGCTTCAAAAGAAAGACGGCCGGTACGAAGTCTACGGCAACCCGATTACAGAACGCCAGTCGCGCGCTGCAGACGCGTGGAAGGATATGCTGGCGAAAAAATTCAAGTACGACCCCAACGAAAAATTCAACCTCACAGTGGAAGACCACCCCTACGGCTCTGAAATTTTCGGGCTGAAGAACATCGTCCGTGATGGCAGCGGCAAACCCGTAGATAAAAAGAATGGCGTCATCGTCAGCACCATCCGTATGGGCTTTGGTCACTACCGCATTGCCATGGCGGGTGTCTCTGCTGCCAAGGCAATGGGGTTTACTCCCTACTGGCTCGACCTGCTCGGCATCCCCGGCATCAGCACCGATGTGATCAACTGGTGCAATACCAACTACAGCAAATATTCACGCATCTCACAGCGTTACCCCTGGTTCGACAAGTACGTTTGGGAATCCTTGACCACCGGCGAACCGACCCTGCCCGGCTTGGACCAGCTCTTCAATTACATGACTAGCACCTGGCCCTGGCGCTTCCTCAAAACCGAAGTCAAAGACTTCAAGATGAGCGAGCTCTTCAACAACCTCTATGGCGCGCTTCCCTCTGATATGCCCATCCTCACCTCGCACATGTGGAACTGCATGGGCGCGGTCGCGGGCGGCATGACCAACGTCGTAGACATGATGTTTGATAACTGGCCCATGGCGTTCCAACTCACTGAAGGTGCCAAGCATGCGGTTCAATCTCCCTCCGGTTATTACGGATTCCGTGTCATGCGCGGCTTCGACGATAAAGGCAAAGTCCTCAAGCCCACGCCATCCGACGCACTCTTCTTCACCGGTCACCACGTGGACCATGAACTGGTCGAGAACATCGAAGCGGATTGCGATGATCGTATGCGCCGCATGAAAGCCAAGGAACCTCGCCGCTTCCTATTGACGATGGGTGGGGCAGGCGCTCAGCGTGAACTCTTCAAAGCCATTGTCGAACACGTCATTCCGTTGGTTAAGCAAGATAAGATCACACTCTTCGTCAATCTCGGCGATCACAAAAATAATTGGGAATGGTTGCAGGGTGAGCTGGCTGAATACAAAGACCTCATTCAAACCCACTTCACCTGGGACGATACCCGCGAATTCACCGACAGCATCCGCAAGGGACCTGCACATGGGTTGCATGTCTTCCTGCACGACAACACCTTCCACGCCGTATACGCCACCAACTACCTCATGCGCGTCGTGGATGTGATGATCACCAAGCCCAGCGAACTCGCCTTCTATCCCGTTCCGAAAATTTTCAACGCCCGTGTCGGCGGACATGAAATGTGGGGCGCCATCCGCGGCGCAGAGATCGGTGACAGCACCGTCGAAGTGCGTACCATTCCGCAGACCCTGCAAGCCATTGATATGCTGACGAACTATGATGACTTGCTGACCATGTTCTGCGATTGCATCGTCAAGAACAAAAGCATCGGCATTTACGACGGTGCGTACAAGAGCGTAGAACTCGCAACCGGTAAGAAGTTCGTTCGAAAATAAACACCCGCTCGGATGGGGCTCAGCCCCATCCGAGCATTTTTTATAACGATTCTCGAAACCATATCTTGTGCTCCCGCAGGGTCTGTGACCCTGCGACTACCTCGAGTGGTTGCAGAATATAAAGACACGGCGGTCACAGACCGCCTTCGAGCAAGGCTGTGTTAAATAAGTTAGTTAGACAAACGATATCAATCGATAAGGTTAAATATGTTTGACTCTCCGCACCGTCGTTACAATCCCCTCACAGGCGAATCAGTTTTAGTCTCGCCGCATCGCGCCAAACGTCCCTGGCTGGGGCAGGTGGAAAAAACCCCGCTTGAAGATCTGCTGCACTATGACCCGACCTGTTATCTCTGTCCGCGCAATGAACGCGCGGGCGGGTTGATCAACCCCGATTACAGATCCACCTTCGCATTTGATAATGACTTCGCCGCGCTTCTGCCGGATGAAGTTCAAGTGCCCGCCTCAACCCACCCCTTGCTTGCCGCTGTTTCTGAGCGCGGACTCTGCCGTGTGGTCTGTTTCTCTCCGCGCCACGACCTGACCCTGCCTGAACTCGATCTCGCCGATGTTGAAAACGTCATCACCACGTGGACGGAACAATCTGTGGACCTGAGCAAAAAGGATTTTATAAAGTACGTGCAGGTCTTTGAGAACAAAGGCGCCGTCATGGGTTGTTCCAATCCGCACCCGCATAGTCAGGTCTGGGCGACAGAACATATTCCCAACGAACCTGCCAAGGAACTCGAACGGCAGAAGGCATACTACAACCAAAACGGACGTACATTATTATCCGATTATCTCGCCGAAGAACACAAACGCAACGAGCGCATTTTGTTTGCCAACGATCACTTCACGGCACTCGTCCCGTATTGGGCGGTCTGGCCCTTCGAAACCATGGTCATTGCGCATCGCAATACTTCTTATTTAGGCGACCTCACATCCAACGAAGTCAGCGCCTTGGCAGAGATCATGAAGCGTGTCACCACGCGCTATGATAATCTTTTTGAAATCTCCTTCCCGTATTCGATGGGCTTCCATCAAGCTCCATTTGACGGGCAGCCTCACCCCGAATGGACATTGCACGCGCATTTTTACCCGCCGCTGTTGCGTTCTGCCACCGTCCGCAAATTCATGGTTGGCTATGAAATGCTCGCCATGCCCCAACGTGATATCACCCCCGAAACCGCCGCAGACCGATTAAAATCCCTTTCAGATATTCATTACAAACATGAACCTCATTGATCAAGTCTCCACCCGCTTCAAAGAAAAATTCGGTCACGCTCCCGCTCACATTGCCCGCGCCCCGGGCCGCGTGAATCTACTCGGCGAGCATGTGGACTATAACGACGGATTCGTTTTACCCGCCGCTATCGACCGCGCCACCTGCATGGCATTCTCCCCGGCGAACGCGCCTCATTCCACGCTCATAGCTGCGGACTTCGACCAGCAAGCCTCTTTCTCCGCTGAAACCATTGCGACCAAGTCCCAACCCGATTCTTCGCCGATGCCCGAATGGGCGTTATATCCCGCTGGTGTGATGTGGTCATTGATCGAAGAAAAACTTCCTGCATTATCCATGAAAGCTGTCTTCGCATCCGATGTGCCGCGCGGCTCAGGATTGAGTTCATCCGCTTCAGTAGAGATGGCGTTTGCGATCGCATGGCAAACCCTCGGCGGCTGGACGTTGCCTGCCATGCAGCGCGCCCTGCTTGGGCAAAAAGCCGAGAATAAATATGTCGGCGTCAACTGCGGCATCATGGACCAGTTCGCCTCTGCGTGTGGCGTGGAAAATAAACTACTCCTGCTCGATTGCCGTTCGTTGGAGTGGAAGACTGTCCCATTGCCAGAGCATGTTTCCATTGTGATTGCCGATACGACCGTGCGCCGCAAATTAACATCCGGTGAATACAACAAACGGCGGGATGCCTGTGAAGAAGCTGTACGCTTATTGAAAAATGACCTGCCGAAGATACATTCGCTGCGAGATGTCAGTGTAGAAGACTTCAATCGGTTGGCGAAACAGCTTCCGGGGGAGGTGGAGAGGCGCGCGCGTCACGTGGTGGAAGAGATCGGGAGGTCGAATCAGGCGGAGGCGTTGTTGGCGGCTGGGAACGTCCAAAGCTTTGGCGCGTTGATGAATGAATGCCATGCGAGTTTGCGTGACCTGTATGAAGTCTCCTGCCCCGAATTGAATGTGATGGTGAACATCGCTCAACCGTTGGAGGGTTGTTATGGCGCGCGGCTGACCGGTGCGGGATTTGGCGGTTGTACGGTAAATCTGGTTGCGAATGACTGTGTGGAAAGTTTTGCAAAGGCACTTGCCAGCGGATACGAATCCGAAACTGGACTGCGCCCTGAAATTTACATCTCACGCGCTTCGAATGGCGCGGAGTTGCTTTGATACGAATTGATGATGAAAAGAAGGCATCCCTTAGTGGGATGCCTTCTTTATTTAATAGTCTTATGATCGTGAGTTAGTGTTGTTTTATATCATGGACATGATACGGGACGTTTATGATCACGATCCCCTCCTGCCGTTTGAGTTGACTGCGCAGCAGGTCGGCGGTGTTGGTATGCAGCGCTGAGCCAAATAGACTATTGGAAACAAATTCCGGCACCACAATGGTGAGCGTCTCGCCGGGTTGTCGGCGTTCGGCGATCTCGGTGATGTATTCCAGTATGGGTTCCAGGAAGAGGCGGTAGGGCGAATTCAACATCACCATGCGGACACCCTCTCCCCACATCTCCCATTTCTTTTTAACTTTCTCCGCTTCGGCAGGTTCGATGGCTATATGGACAGCGGTCACATCATCAGATAATCCGCGGGCATACCGTAAAGCCGCCAGCGTTCCCTGATGCACGCCACTGACCGGCATGATAACGCGGTGACGGGTGTTGTGCGGCGGGATCGCGCCGAAGTTATCGAGTGATAGGTTGTTGGCAACATTTTTATAATGATAATGGATGGAAAAGAAGATGGTCACAAGAATTGGGGTCAGGATCAGGATGACCCACGCGCCTTCTGCGAATTTTGTCACTGCAAAGACGACCATGACCACAGCAGTACAAACTGCGCCAAAACCGTTGATCATCATTCTGGTTTTCCAGCCTTTTTCATACCGAAGCGTAGAGCCTGGCTCGATGATCTCTTCACCCGGTTGTAAGTGACCGATCTTCCACCAGCGGCGAGCCATGCCTGCCTGAGACAAAGTAAAGGAAAGGAATACGCCAATGGCATACAAGGGGATAAGCCTTGTTACGCTTGCCTGAAAAATGATGATGAGTAATGACGCGATCACCGCCAGCGTCATGATGCCGCGTGAATAGACAAGACGGCTGCCGCGATAAGTCAACTGACGGGGGAGGAATCCATCACCCGCGTGAAGTGCACCCAATCGTGGAAAATCTGCAAAGGCAGTGTTGGCTGCCATGATGAGGATGACGGTCGTGCCGGAGATCAGCATGTAATACAAAGCGCCTCTGCCATCGAAGATGGTACGCGCCAATTGGGAGATGACCGTTTCTTCTTCTGAAAACACGGCATGAACTTTCCCTGTTAGAAATGAAAGCCCGAGGAAGAGCGAGCCGAGGATCACCGACATCCAGATCAAGGTGATGCCTGCATTTTTGCTGCGAGGTTCCTTGAAGGCGGTAATGCCGTTTGAAATGGCTTCCACGCCTGTGAGAGCGGTAGTGCCGTTGGCAAAGGCATGCAATAAGATGAAGGGGGTGATCACCGAAATCACATGATGAGCTTCAAAATGCGGTGGATCGATGACCATTCCCAAAGAACCTGACAAGAATTTGAAAAGCCCATACCCAACCGTAAACACCATAATCACAACAAAGAAGTAGGTCGGAATGGCAAATGCTGTGCCTGATTCTTTCACCCCGCGTAAGTTGACCAGCATAATGAGAAACACTGCGGCAACCGCGATCCAAACGCGATACTCAAACAGTGCGGGGTAGGCTGAAACGATCTGCGCAACACCCGAAGAGACCGACACGGAAACGGTCAGGATGTAATCGGTGAGCAGGGCAGCCCCAGCGGTCTGAGCGGGCAACTCACCGAGATTGTCACGCGCTACGATATATGCACCGCCCCCACCCGGGTAGGCATGGATGGTTTGTTCGTATGAAATGGTTACGATTGCCAGCAAAGTGATAATGGCAAGCGAAATTGGGAAAAGATATCCGTAGGCAATCGTCCCTGCCGCGGCGATAACGCCTAAAATTTCCTGCGTGGCATACGCCGTGGACGATAAAGCATCCGACGCAAAAACAGCCAAGCCCACCGCTTTGCCGATCGTCTGGTGCGGCGCGTCGGCTGTCGAGAGAGGTCTGCCGATAAAAAAGGATCGAAAGGTACGTGGGGGCGTGTGTGTTGTTTCCCGCTCAATAATGGGGGATTTTGGGCTATCTTGGTTGATCATACTGAAAGCATTCTCCTGGGATGTGGAACGCAGAAAATAGCACGTTCCAAACTTGAAGAGTCTATTCAGTTGTCAGTCAAATTTGAATCAAGAAAGTATCAAGAAAGGTCAAGAAAAGGTCAAGATTTTATCAATAAGGTTGAATATCCCCTAAAAAAACAGACCGCCGTCGGCGGTCTGTGGTCGGCGGTCAATAATAATCTGGAATGACCTTGTTTAAACCTTCAAGCGATACCCAACCCCCGGCTCGGTGTGGATGTAGGTTGGGCGGGCTGGGTCTGGCTCGATCTTGCCCCGCAAATTGCTGATGTTGACCCTCAAAATGTGCATATCATCGTAGCCATCGCCCCAGACTTGTCGAAGTAGTTGATGATGTGTGATGACCTTACCCGCGTGCGTCACCAAAATCTTAAGCAAGTCATATTCTGTGGGCGTGAGTTGGATTTCTTTTTCATGGACCATGACCAAGCGGCGGGAAAAATCCATGCTCAAGCCTTTGGATTCAAAAACCGGTTCATTCCCCGCCGACGATTGTTTGCGCAACGCGACTCTCATCCTCGCCAGAAGCTCGCCCGTGCCGAAAGGCTTGGTGAGGTAATCGTCTGCACCTGCGTCCAGCGCGGCGATCTTATCCTGCTCGGCTTCGCGGACAGACAGAATAATGATTGGTGTCTGACTCCATTCCCGCAGGCGGCGCGTCACTTCGATGCCGTCAATATCGGGCAAACCTAGATCAAGAATAATAATGTCGGGGCGGTGACTAAGCACGGCTTGCAATGCTTCTTCCCCCGAAGCAGACTCGTACACGTTGAATCCCTGTGTACTCAATGCCGCGCGCAAATAACGCCGAATGGGCGCTTCATCATCCACGACCAGAATGCGTTGATTGGTGATTGTCGTCATAGGCTCAATGGTAATTCAACTTCGAGAATTGTGCCTCCGCCTTCGCGATTCTTCGCACAGACTTCGCCGCCATGCGCTTCGACAATGCCCTTGCTGATGGAGAGTCCCAACCCGGTGCCACTGACGTTCTCAGGACGTTGGACTCGGTAGAACTTGTCGAAGACACGGGAAATGTCCTCGGGCGGAATCCCAACTCCACGGTCCAGAATTTGGAGGCGGGCGTTTGAGTCATCGAAAGAAGCGGTCACTTCGATCAATGAATCCTGAGGCGAATACTTGATGGCATTCTCCAACAGATTGACGATGACTTGCGCCATGAGTGTAAAGTCCATGGGCACAAGCGGAAAGTTCGCGGGCACATTCACACTGATGGGATTCCTCTCGGCGCGTTTGCCGAGTTGCTCAATGGCGGTACCGATCAGGTCTTGCGCATCGCAAGGCTCGAGCCGAAGTTTGATCGCGCCGCTCTCGATGCGGGTCATGTTCAAGAGGTTTCCAACAAGACGATTCAAACGATCTGCTTCACCTCGTGCATTTTCGATCAGCGTGCTGCGCGTGGCGTCGTCGATCTCCATATCCTTTTCATCCAGCGCCGAAAGCGCACCCGTAATGGCTACCAGCGGCGTGCGCAGATCATGCGAAATGGAATTGAGCAGAGTGTTCTGTAATTTCTCTGCCGACTGCAACAACGCGATCTGACGGTTTTGCTCTTCAAATTGTGCGCGCTCAATGGCTTGCGCACCCTGGTTGGCAAAGGCTTCCATCAAGCGGCGTTGCGCAGGTGAAAGATCGGTAGCGGAAGTATTTGGTTTGCCAACGCCCAATACACCTACCACGCCTTTGGAGGTCTTGAGCGGCAGATAACGCAATTGTGCGGCGGGCAGGGTGTTGGTGTGCCGCCCCGCAGGCTCGGCATGACGATAGACCCAATCTGCCACTGCCTGTTCCTCTTCATTTAGATTCATGTTTTTACTAAGGGTACGTGCAACGAGAATATTTTTTTCAGGCAACAACACCGCGATGTTGCGGCTGAAGGTCTGCTCCAAATGTTTTTGAAAGACAGACAAAATGGATTCAAGATCCGCAGCGGACGCGAGATCGCGGCTGAGATCGTACAACTCCGCCGTCTCCGCCTCACGCTGACGCGCCGCCTCTGCCTGTTCGCTTGCCCGGGCTGTCAACTGGCTGATAACCAAGCCCACCAAAAACAACCCAATGAATGTGATGATGTATTCGGTATCGGATACGACGAAGGTATAAAAGGGATGCACAAAAAGAAAGTCAAAAGTAAGCACGCCCAAAAAGGATGCAAAAATAGCAGGACCGCGCCCAAGATACACTGCCGCAATCACCACCGCCAGCAAATACACCATGACGAGGTTCGTGGCTTCAATGCGCCCGCCAATTAACATTCCCACCCCCGTTGCCAATGCAACCATCACCAGGCTCCACAAATATCGGCTGGGGGTGCTATGCAAACGCAGCGGATTCTCTTCCGCAGGCACAGAGGGCTTGTCGGCACTGGTGACCACATACACATCAATATCCCCACTTTTGTGAATTAATTTATCCACCAGTGAACCGCGCAAAATCTCCTGCCAGCGCGGACGCAGCGGCTTGCCTGCCACGATCTTGGTGATGTTGTTCTTGTGCGCAAAGTCAATGATGGTTGTTGAAACCGCGTCCGTCGAACTGCTGGTGGAAAGCGTGTAAGACCTTGCGCCCAGATCTTCTGCCAATTGCAAAATACTTGCCACGCGGTCACGCTTATCCACAGACATCGAAGCGAATTGCGGCGTTTCCACGTACAGCGCGATCCACTCGGCATTGAGTTCATCTGCCAACCGCCGCGTGGTGCGGACGAGTCTCTCGCTCAACGGGCTGGGGCTGATGCACACCAGTAAACGTTCACCCGCTGCCCAAATGCCTTGAATGGCGCGGGTCTGCATGTACGCCCGCATCTGGTCATCCACGCGTTCGGCGGCGCGGCGCAAAGACATCTCACGTAATGCCGTGAGATTCCCCTTGCGGAAAAATTTCTGAATCGCCCGTGCCGCCTGGTCAGGTACGTACACCTTCCCTTCCTTCAAACGCACCAGCAATTCATCCGGCGGCAGGTCAATAACTTCGATTTCTGATGCTTCATCAATAACACGGTCGGGAATCGTCTCGCGGACGATGACTCCCGTCACCTGCGCCACGATGTCATTCAAACTCTCAAGGTGTTGAATGTTGAGTGTGGTGTACACGTCAATACCTGCCGCAAGGATTTCCTGCACATCTTGATAGCGCTTGGCATGCCGCGAGCCTGGCGCATTCGTGTGCGCGAACTCATCTACTAAAACAAGTTGTGGATGGCGTGCAATGACGCCATCCACATCCATTTCCGGCAGTTGGACATTGTGATATTCCACCTGTTTGCGCGGCAGAACTTCCAACCCTTCCACCAATTCTTCGGTCTCGGCGCGTTTGTGGGTTTCGATATAGCCCACCACCACATCCACTCCTTGCGCTTTGCGTTGATGAGCGGCTTCAAGCATGGCGTACGTCTTGCCTACACCAGCTACATAGCCAAGGAAAATCTTCAACCGTCCGCGCCGCGTTTCTTCGGCTTGGATATTTTTTAGCAGTTCATCAGGGTCAGGGCGGTTTCCATTCATCAAATTTATTGTATCCCATCCAACGCGAGATTCAACAAGAGGACATTGACACGTGGCTCGCCAAAAATCCAAAACTGACGCCCTTCGGTGAATTTTTCAACAAGGGATGTGACCTGTGCCTCATCCAACCCGCGAGCGGATGCTACACGAGAGACCTGATACAACGCCGCCGCCACGCTGATGTGAGGGTCGAGTCCGCTGCCCGAAGCAGTGACCAGGTCAACGGGAATCGGAAGCGTGTTTTCCGGG
This sequence comes from Anaerolineae bacterium, assembly GCA_017303735.1. Next base: position 6,411 of record JAFLCF010000097.1, on the reverse strand, counting down.
TCGGCGGCATGGAGCGCATTAATCCGCTGCTGTACAATTTCCATCAGGTCGGGATTCATCGGTCCATAATTTGAACCAGACGAAGCGGCGGCATTATAACCAGCGGCAGAGAGTCGTCCCCAGAAGTATTTGGGGTCATCGAATTGTTGACCGATCAACTCGGAGCCGTAGGTTTTTCCATCTACAACGATGAGGCTGCCATTGGCTTGATGTGGAAATACAACCTGGGCGATCCCCGTCACTACCAGCGGGTAGATCACACCGGTAATGACAGTAAAGACCAAAAGCATTGTGAGAGCGGGGCGAATTTGTGTTTTCATAGCGTAAACATTCCTGAAGAGTAGAGCACGAACCAGACGATGAAGGTGATGAACAGCCACGGACGCATGGATTGCGGTACGTTCAACATATCTGGCGCAAAAGCCGCAAGGGCAAGTGTCAGCGTGCCAGCCAGTCCGAAGACTTTGAGCAGAGATCTGAGAGGGCTGGTTTTATCAAATTTCATTTGTTTCATCCTTCGGTTATCTTCTGAGTTCTCGATAACCACAAATTGATAAGCATTGTTTGAGGTCATAACAGCCTCCTATACCCATCCAAACCATACAAGGATCATGTCGATCACCTTGATGCCGAAAAATGGTGCGATCAAACCGCCAAGACCATAGATCAACAGGTTGTCGCGCAGGAGTTGAGCTGCGCCCACGGCACGATACGGTACGCCGCGCAAAGCCAGCGGGATCAACGCGATGATGATGAGCGCGTTGAAAATTACTGCCGAGAGGATGGCGCTTTCTGGCGTTGCCAACTGCATGAAGTTCAAAGAATTCAGCACTGGGTAGGTGGTGGCGAATGCAGCGGGAATGATGGCGAAATATTTCGCCACATCGTTGGCAATGCTGAAGGTAGTTAATGCGCCGCGAGTCATGAGTAATTGCTTGCCGATCTCCACGATCTCGATCAGTTTCGTGGGGTTGCTATCGAGGTCAACCATGTTGGCGGCTTCGCGCGCGGGCTGGGTACCGGTATTCATGGCTACTGCCACATCGGCTTGAGCGAGGGCTGGCGCGTCGTTCGTGCCGTCACCGGTCATGGCGACCAACTTTCCGCCGGTCTGGTGCTCGCGGATCAATTTCAACTTTGCTTCCGGCGTGGCTTGCGCAAGGAAATCATCCACGCCTGCTTCGGCGGCGATGGCTGCGGCAGTGGGCGGATTGTCGCCGGTGATCATGATGGTCTTGATGCCCATCTTGCGGAGTTGAGAAAAGCGTTCTTTCATGCCGCCTTTGACAATATCTTTGAGATGGATGACGCCCAACGCCTGGTTATTGCGAGTCACAACTAACGGGGTGCCGCCTGCCCGGGCAATAGAATCAACTGTCGGCTTGAGGTCTGAGGCGATGTGATTCCCATTGGCTTGGATCATTGCTGTCATCGTATCCGGTGCGCCTTTGCGGATCTCTGTTCCATTGAAATTGACTCCGCTCATGCGGGTTTGTGCTGTGAATGGGATGAAGTGCATTCCGTGCGGGGCTTTCTCGCTTGTGCCCATGGTTTGACCACGCAGCCCATATTTTTCTTTTGCGAGCACAACAATGGAGCGACCTTCAGGGGTTTCATCAGCAAGCGAGGCAAGTTGTGAAGCCTCAGCCAACTCACTTACATTCACGCCGTTGACCGGAATGAACTCGACCGCCTGACGATTGCCCAGCGTGATGGTTCCCGTTTTGTCGAGCAGCAGCACATCCACATCACCCGCCGCTTCCACTGCGCGCCCAGACATAGCAATCACATTGCGTTGGATCATGCGATCCATGCCCGCGATGCCGATGGCAGAAAGCAAACCGCCGATGGTGGTTGGGATGAGGCAGACCAACAATGCAACCAATACCGTGATGGTGATGGCAGTGCCTTGTCCGGCAGCGCCAACGCTATAAAGCGAGTACGGGAGGAGTGTGGCACACACCACCAAAAAGATGATGGTGAAGCCAGCCAGCAAAATATTGAGCGCGATCTCGTTTGGGGTCTTTTGGCGTTTCGCGCCTTCCACCATGCTGATCATGCGGTCAAGGAATCCCTGACCCGGATCAGCGCTGACGCGGATGATGAGCCAGTCGGAAAGGAGCCGCGTGCCGCCGGTGACAGCGGAGCGATCACCGCCCGCCTCACGCACGACGGGAGCGGATTCGCCCGTCACGGCGCTTTCGTCCACCGAAGCGATTCCAACTACGATCTCGCCGTCTGCGGGGAGAATGTCGCCAACTTCAACGAGATACAAATCATCTTTGCGGAGCGATGTGGATGAAACTGTTTCAGTTTCAACGTTTTCACGTTCAAACGTTTTAACGTTCGAACGGACCTTCTTCGCGGGCGTATCCTGCCTTGCCTTGCGGAGCGACTCGGCTTGCGCTTTGCCGCGTCCTTCGGCAACGGCTTCGGAGAAGTTTGCAAACAGAACGGTGAACCACAGCCAGATCGCGATGGCGCCGATAAACCAGGTGGGAGCTTCGCCTTGACCGGCGAGCGCTTGAATCCACAAGACGGTGGTGAGCAGGCTGCCCACTTCCACCACGAACATGACGGGGTTCTTCACCATCAAGCGCGGGTCGAGTTTGATAAAGGATTCCACAACGGCACGCTGATACATCTCACGGCGGTGTGTGGATTGTTTTTTGAGTTGAGTCGTCATTTTAGCCACCAAAAATCATCAAATGTTCAACGATCGGACCGAGCGCGAGGACAGGGATAAAGCTCAAAGCGCCAACGATCAAAATTACACCGATCAGCCAAGTAGCGAATAAAGGAGTGTGAGTCGGTAAGGTTCCACTACCGGCAGGGACTTTCTTCTTCTGCACCAGCGAACCGGCGATTGCCAATGCGGGCACGATCAACCAATAACGGGCAAAGAACATACAAATTCCCAGCATGGTGTTGTAGAAGGGATTGTTCGCGCCCAATCCGGCGAACGCCGAGCCGTTGTTATTCGCCGCCGAGGAGAAGGCATATAGCACTTCACTAAATCCGTGCGGACCGCCAGTATTCCAAATGGTCGCCAGCCCAAGCGGATGCACAACCGCAATGGCGGTGCCAACCTTGACGAGGAAGATCGGGATCAACAGCATGAGCGAAGCCATCTTCATCTCATATGCTTCGATCTTCTTGCCGAGATATTCGGGAGTGCGTCCCACCATCAAACCGGAAATGAACACAGCCACGATGACGAACGCCAACATGCCATACAGCCCTGAGCCGACACCACCAAAGATGATCTCGCCCAACTGCATGAGGAACATGGGAACCATGCCGCCCAACGGCATGTACGAGTCGTGCATGGAATTGACCGAGCCGTTCGAGGCGGCTGTAGTTGCGGTTGCCCAAAGCGCGGAGTTGACAATCCCAAAGCGGGTTTCCTTGCCTTCCATGTTGCCGCCCGGGTTGATGTCGGTCTGAACCTGATCTACACCCATAGCTTTGAAAGCGGGGTTTCCGCCCTGTTCTGCCCATACTGCCAGGGAAAGGAACGCGACCAGAATGATCGTCATCACCGCGAGGATCGCCCAGCCCTGACGGGTATCCCCAACCATGACGCCGAAGGTGTAACACAACGCACCCGAGATCACGAGGATGGATAACATCTGGACGAAGTTCGAGAAGGGCGTCGCATTCTCGAACGGATGCGACGAGTTGACATTGAAGAAACCGCCGCCGTTCGTGCCAAGCTGTTTGATGGCGATCTGCGAAGCGGCAGGACCGACCGCCAATATCTGTTCAGTGACTGCATTGCCGTTTGCGTCTACAGTGGGCTGTAACAGGGTCGTAGTTTTGTAGGGATCGAAAGTCTGTACAACGCCTTGCGAAATGAGCACAAAAGCCACCACAATGGAAAGTGGCAAGAGAATGTAAAGGGTGGTGCGGGTCAAGTCTGCCCAGAAGTTGCCGAGACCTTTGACGTTATGCCGGACAATGCCGCGAATCAAGGCGATCAATACCGCCATGCCCGTTGCTGCAGAAACGAAATTCTGCACCGTCAAACCCAGCATTTGAGTGAGATAACTCATGGTCACCTCGCCGCCGTAGCCCTGCCAGTTGGTATTTGAAACAAAGCTGACCGCCGTGTTCCAAGAGGAATCAGGCGTTACAGCGCCCAGCCCCATCGGGTTGAGCGGCAGGATGGCTTGAAATCTCTGTAACGCATAAACAGCCAACAAGCCGAAAGCATTGAAAAGTATGACCGCAATGGCATAGGTTTTCCAGTTCATTTCCTCTTCAGGTGTGACACCAGAAAGACGATAAATAAACCGTTCTACAGGTGCAAGCAAACGGGTAAGAAAGGTGGGCTTGCCTTCATAGACTTTCGCCATAAACGAACCAAGCGGCTTCGCAAGTGCGATCAATACCACTAGGTAAACTGCAATTTGAATCCAGTTATAGATGTTCATCCGAACCACTCCGGTTTCAGCAGCGCCAGCACCAGGTATACGAACAAAACCAGGGCGATAACGCCAGTAATAATGTAGAGGATGTTCATTTCTTTTCCTCCATCAAGTTTTCGAAGACCTTGATCAAGCCAAAGGTCAGCGCGAAAAATAGGACGGTAAGTCCCAGGTACAAAAGGTCACTCATATCTGCCTCCATTTCGCCTTTAGTGTATGGAGATTGTGGTCAATTTGGGGTTAAGAGGAACATAAAGGTAGTCAAGAAATCGTAAAGATGTCCCCCTTTTGCGCAAAATTAATCATACCCCTGTGTAAAACCTGCACAAGTTTCTATGGATGATACATAGTATTTGCCTTATTAACAGAGCACGCCCTGAATTTTTCAGGGCGTGTTAATGATTTGTGATAATGGTGAAATTAATTTGATAGAAAACTTTTCAAGAGCTCCCAAGTCCCTGCAAGCGACGGCACATACAAACGCTCATCGGGTGAGTGCAGGTCTTTGATGGTGGGTCCCATTGAGATCGTATCGAGCCCGCCGCAGCGCTCGCTGATGATGCCGCACTCGAGTCCGCCGTGGGTGAGTTCAATTTTGGGGTCTTCTTCGACGATACCGCGATACGTGTCGACGCATTTTTTGAGGAGTTTGGATTCCATGTTCGGCTGCCAGGGATGAAACATCTTCGTTCTTTCGGTCTTTGCGCCTGCCAGCCATGCGACAGTTTCGACTCGTCTGGTAATTTCTTCTAATTTCGAAAAGACCGCGCTGCGATTCGTGGAGACGACGGATAGCCCATCTTCCTTTAATTCCATCACACCGATGTTGTTGGATACTTCTACAAACGCAGGCATATCCGCAAACATGGACGAAACCCCATTTGGCAGCACCATCAGCAAGCGGATCGCCACCTGAGTCTCGGCTTGGCTGATGACACGAATGGGTTCGCTCTTGATTTCATTCAGCGATAACACAAGCCCTGTTTCTGTTTTGGCAAGTTCACTTTGGATGGCTGCCTGAAGAACAGTGAAAATTTCTTTGCAAGATTCTTTTTTATCGGGCGCGCAAACGAACATTGCTTCCGCGTCACGTGGAATGGCGTTGCGCGCTGTGCCGCCTTTGAGTGCTGATAACTGAATGGGGAGGTCGCGTTGAATTCCATCTAATATACGAGCAAGTAGTTTGTTGGCATTTGTGCGGAATTTGTTGATGTCTTCGCCTGAGTGCCCACCCTGCAAGCCGCTGACCTTCAAGGTGAAGAACGTTTCTTTTTCTTTTACTTCCCATGTGACGGGCAGGGTCATATACACATTCCCGCCACCCGCACAACCCACTGTAAAAACGCCCTCGGTCTCGGAATCCACATTAATGAGTGTTTTGCCTGTTAGCAGCGCTGGGTCAAGAGTGTCCGCACCGACAAGACCTGACTCTTCTTCAACAGTCAGCAACAATTCCAGCCTTGGATGTTTTACGGACTCATCTTCCACAATAGACATCATCAACGCAATGCCAATGCCATTATCTGCGCCGAGGGTGGTGCCTTTGGCACGAATCCAATCGCCATCGCGTATGAGTCGAATGGGGTCTTTTGTAAAATCATGTGTTGATTCGGATGTCTTCTGGCAGACCATATCGAGATGACCTTGCAGAATCAACGTGGGGCGGTCTTCGTAGCCTTTACTGGCAGGTACATAAATGACCAAATTACCCGCCGCGTCGGTCTTGGATGTGCAGTTGTGTTCCGTTGCCCAGTCAATGAGCCAGTTGCGAATGCCTGCTTCGTTCTTTGATCCGCGTGGGACGGAGGATACTTTTTCAAAATTTGAGAGGATGAGTTCGGTGGGGTTCATGGGTTCCTGTTGGTTTACGGGCGGTTTTGGTTCTGTATTGTAACTGCAAGAGGTATCTTTTATGGATATAGCATTGAGATCATCGGAGACTCTCACAGCGAAAGCGACAAGCCCAATGGTGGGGAGCAGG
>JAFLCF010000096.1 GCA_017303735.1 Anaerolineae bacterium | reverse complement strand
ATTGGCGCATCCCTTGATTGGTGATGAATGGAAATGCTATAAAGAAAACGACAGCCAAAACAGCCTGTTTAAAATCGCGAAAGATATTTACCAAAGAAAAAAGCAAGCCTGCCACAAAAAGAGACAACATGATGTGCAAGGCAATTGGTCCCCAAGTGGACGTGCTGCCTAAAAAGACCCAAGTGATGGCGTTCGTCATCGGAACCGAAAGCGGATAATCTGGATGATCCCATTGGCGCAGGAATGTTGCTTGCCAGTTTGAGCCGCCAAGGTAGATGAAACGCGCAACCACGTTCCAGTTGATCCACGCATCGGGGCGTCCGTGTGGGTATTGAAGTCCGAAAAGCATCAGGTTGAGAATAAAGAATAGAGCGCCTAACGCAAGGATCGAAAGCCAAAGAAATTCCTGCTTCACAGGAATTTGAGGCATGCGCAAAAGGTTACGGTTTTGGATTAGTAGCCAAACCATCAAGATGATTGCGACAATGCTTTCAACCCAGGCATAGATGGTTAATGGAAGTACAATCCAAATCCATAAAAAGCCCAAGAGAGACGAAACGCCAAACCCCACTCCGGCAGAGAGAAAGATTTTTACCAAAAGGCTTTTGCCATCCACTGCATTCCAAATAGAATGGACAATAAAGAAGCCTAAAAAGATTCTTGGCAACAAAGCGATGAATGACAGAAGAAGCGTCATTTAGTTTTCCACATCGTGAATGAGATATACACCAAAGCCAAAGCCTTGAAGTTCGTATGCCCCTATTTGTTCTGTCAGCCAAGTTTCAAGGTTTTCATCATCATTGAAATTGCCGATAATCCATTCGTGTTTCATACCTGTGTCCATTGCGGCTGGCGCGACTGAATACTGCATCAATTGAAATTCATTCGCGTCGAACAATGTGGGATCATTTTTGAGAGCGGAATCATCAACATAGCCAACTTGTATCACATCCGCAGGGATCGCCTCGTGCAGGGACTGAATCCGCTCTTCCCATTTGGAAACCATCTCCTCTGACGAATTTCTCCACTCACCGACCGAAAGAGTAATAACAAATTGATAGATCGCCATGCCAAGCGACAAGGAGATCAAAACAAATGGAATTGATTTTCGGAGGGAATCCATGCAAGTATTTTAACCGGTCTATGGAACAGATGCATAAAAAGGCGCAAGGGCTTGAAAAACCGAGAAGATAAAGTTGAAGTTATTGACCATTAACATCAATAGAATGATGGCAAGCCCCCACTGAAGCCAAGTCTTCTCTGCAAGACTGGAGTATGCCAGAGCCACGAACAGTACAAAAGCATAGACCCAGTACGAGGTGTAAAGGAATAGCTCAGTACCGTAAAACAGGTGCATAAAGAAGTTGAAACCTAAAGCGCCTAGTAATCCCAACATCAGCGGAGTGTGATTGGAGGTCCGCCAGGTTTTGATGAACATGAAGAATGCCCCAGCTAGCAATACCAACCAAAGAGCAAGTGGAAGGTTGGCAAGTCCGCGGTAAGAGGCGAGGGTTTGGGTACGGACGTCGAAGGTTTTCAGGTCAATGGTCGGGAAAGGTGGTTTTTCGGAAATGGATTTGATCACATCCGGAGCGACCACACCGTAGAGCAGAATAGAGCGCAAAACGACATTCAACTTACGGGTGATGGATGATGGCTCTGATAAACGGATCGGGTCTGAAAGAACGCCTGCATTTTCAGGGCTGACGAAGTTGAATTCAAAAGCAATATCTTCAGGCACGAAAAAATAGGTGATGTGCTTGGGGTAGATAATATTGGTAGTGACAGTCAGTAAAATGCCGAGGCTGAGGACAAGGAGTGAATATTGAATCAGCCTCTTGAAACCAAATTTATTTGCAAAAAGGGCGATGACTCCCTGTGCGATGTTGGTGATAGTGATGCCGAAGAGGAAGAGCCCAACAGGGACGAGAAATGAGAAACGAGTTTCGTTATTTTGAAGGAGAAGGAAAAAGAAAATCAACGCGGCTGCGCCAAAGATATAGTTCTCTGCGAGCGAACCGAAGAGCAGATGCGTGGCGGTCGAGCCGAGGAAGATGGCGAAGATGAAAGCGTAGGTGCTGGAGTTGGTAGCGCGTTTGACGAAGAGCCAGGTCATGAAGACACAGGCGGCAGCGACTAACGAAACGACGATCATGCCGCCGAGGGCGTAGTGTTCACCCATGAAGCCGGAGACCAGTCTCACCAGCGGGCGGATGAGAATCAGGCTCAACGGATGCACGGCGCGGTTGATCGGGGCGCTCTCCGGGCTGGCGAGGATGGTCATCCACGGACCGGCGTCGGCTTCGAAGAGGACGGTGTTTTTTTCAAGTGCGGGATGGTTGAGGGTGCGGGAGATGATGAGTTCGATGAGGAAGAACATTCCGGCAGAATATAGTCCGGGTAAATGGTGAATAGTGAATAGTGAATAGTGAGTGATGATTGATGAGGAACGAGGGATGAGGAATAAAGAGAGAATGGCTGAAGTGAGGGCGGTGAGGAGGAAGAGGGGCATCCATTCTTGCGGAAAACGGATGTAATCCATGCTGAACATGGAGGGGTATTGCGCGGCGTTGACGATGAGAACGACGCAAAAGATGGGCAGGGATAATGCAAGGAGGACGTTGATTGGTTTGCTGAGGAATCCGGTGCGGAAGGATTGGGCGGCGCGTTGGACGAGGAAGTAGCCGAGGGTTGTACCAACGGTTAGGCTGATGATGGCGAAGAGGAACATGCCGAAGGGTGTGCGGAGGACGGGTTGTAGAAAGCCGATGGTGCCGTAGGTTAGGTTAAGAGTAACGAGAAATGAGAGGAGAAAGTGGAAAGTGGAAAGTGGGAAGTGGAAAGCTTTTGTCCAGGTGGAGATGGCGGGGAAGGTTTGGTTGTAGAGAATGCCAAAGGCGAGTGCCGGGACGAGGACGAGAAAGAGGCGATCTATGAGCGAGGTAAAGGTCGAGTAGTGGAAGAAGGTCAGGGCGAGAATCAGGCTGGTGAGGAGACCTGTCAAGGCGCTAAAAAAGATGCGGGAGAATTTCATGGGTGGAATTATAAATGGCTCCGCCGCCGAGGACGGCGGCGGAAGCGATATTTATTCTTTGATTGCCACGATGATTTCGGAGGCTTGGTCGTAGCGGTGGAATTGGGGCATCATATAGATGCCGCTTGCCCAACCTTTGATGTTTTGGATGAGTTCGACGGCAAGTTCCACGCCGACCTTGGCGCCGCCATCGCCAGCGGATTCGATGCGGGCGCGGGCTTCGTCGGGGATGGAGATGCCGGGGACTTCGTTGTGCAGGAAGTTGGCATGTTTGGCGCTGACAAGCGGCAGGATACCGGCGAGGATGGGCTTGTCGAATTTGCCGTGTTTGGCGTCGTAAGCGGCAATGAGTTTAGGACCGTCGTCGGGACGGTAGATGGGTTGGGTGAGGAAGAAGTCGGTACCGGCTTTGATCTTGCGATGCAGATTCTTCACTTCGGTGTCGATGTCTTGCGGGCAGAGGTTGAGCGCGGAGCCAACGAAGAAGTTGGTGGGCTGACCGATACTCGTGCCAGAATGATCGACGCCCATGTTAAAACCTTGCTTGATGAGCTTGACCAAACCGGAAGGAACGAGGTCATAGTTGTCGGTCGCTTCGGGGTAATCGCCGATGGAAGTTGGGTCACCCATCACGACGAAGACGTTGCGAATGCCGAGAGCATGCGCGGCGAGCAAGTCACCTTGCACGCGCAAGAGGTTGCGCCCACGGGTCGGGAAGTGCAAAGTGGTTTCCACGCCAATCTGACGTTGAACGACTTCGCAGACCGCCCAAGCAGACATACGCATGCGCGCCAGCGGACTGTCGGCAACGTTGATGATATCCGCGCCAGAGTCTTGAAGGAGAGATGCACCTGCGAGAAGTTTGTGAGTCGAGAGTCCGCGCGGGGGATCCATTTCGACACAGACAGTGAATTGTTTATTCGCGAGTCGTTGTGCAAGGTTAGTGGGTTGCTCGGCGGGTTCGGCAGTAATTTCATCGTCATCTACAATCGAAATTTCTGCAACCGGTGTTGCAGGTGTGGTTTCAAGTGCCTTCTTCATCACGGCAATGTGCTGAGGTGTCGTACCGCAGCAACCGCCCACAATGTTCGCGCCTGCCTGACGGAACTGCACGGCATATTCGCCGAAGTAATCAGCATCGGCGGGATACATGATGCGTCCGCTGACTTGTTCGGGCCAGCCTGCATTCGGCTTCACCCAGAATTTTGAATTCGGTTCGGCTTGTCGCATCTGCTTGAGAATGCGCAACAGTTGCGAAGGTCCGCCCGAGCAGTTGACACCAATCACATCCGCGCCAGCATCGGCGAGGCGGTGCGCAACTTTGGCAGGGTCATCGCCCAAGAGTGTGCGGTCATCGCGGGTGAAGGTCACCGAAGCGATGATCGGCAGGGATGAATTTTCTTTAGCGGCTTTGATGGCTTCCTGGATTTCGTACAGGTCAGACATGGTCTCGATGATGATGACATCCGCACCGGCTGCAGCCAATGCCTTGATCTGCTCCGCAAACGCCTCACGCGCCTCCTCAAGCTTGACACGTCCATACGGGGCGATTCTCACTCCAAGCGGACCGACATCCCCGGCGATCAAAATATCTTTGAACGAAGCAGCGACCACACGCTTGGCGAGTTCCACGCCAGCACGGTTGATTTCTGCAACATCATCCTGCAAACCATGTTTGGAAAGCTTATAACGGTTTGCACCAAAGGTATTGGTGATGATCAATTCCGCGCCTGCTTCAATGTATTCGCGGTGTACGTCCGCCACAGCTGCGGGGTTGGTGAGGTTGAGCTCGTCGAAGCATTTGTCAAAGCCAACGCCGCGTGCATGCAGCATGGTTCCCATCGCACCATCGGCGAGGACAGTCTTTTGATTCAGAAGGTCAAGTAGGTTCATTATTTCTCTTTCAAGGTTTTTTGATAACGGTCAACACAGCGCCATCGCGTTCGATCGTGTGAACAATCTCGGCGTCGGGGTATACGGTCTCTTCAAAATTGTAACGGGCGAAGGTCACCACATATTCATAACTCTCGGCGCGTTCGGCTTCGCCTGTTGAATAGATCTTCAAGTCTTCACGTGCAAACAACGAAAACAACTGCGCCGGTCCTTCGACCCAAATATTTGCATTGGGCGCAGCCACACTGTTCACATAGTCCGCGGCTTCGCGGTATGAGGTCGCCCAATAATCCATCTCATAGCGACCGTCCGCGCCGCGCACGCCACCAACGAATTGATTGTAGTAAACATATTCGTATGGATGCAATGTCACTATACCGATCACACCCGGCAGCAAACTTACCACGATCAACGCGGCTTGCCATTTTACATTCTTAATTGCTTCAAAGGCAACACCTGCCATCAAAAAGATCGGCGGCAGGATAAACAAAATTTGCCGGAAGTTATCGTACAAAGCGATACGCATGAAGATGAACGCCAACAGCGGGATGATAAACCACAGCAACGCGACTTCGACAAGCGTGCGCTTCTTTTCCTTGTTTTGAATTGATACTACCCATCCGGCAATAGACAACAACCAGACCGGTTCGGTCAACTGAAGGGCAAGCAAGGTGGGGAGATAGGAGATTGGTAGATTGGTAGATTGGTAAAGTTCACTGTTGAAGATGACTCCGCCCAGCCAGGGATACAAGGACATTTCTCTGAGGCTCTCAAAAAATCTTGGAACGGGATTCATCCACAAGTAGGGCCAGGAGCTGTAGGTGGCGATGAGGGCCATGGTGGCGTAGATCGCAATAGCAGGGATGGCTTGCTTGCCTTTGGTGCGCAATGCGTAATATGCGATGATGACACCGGTGAACGGACCGAGGATGCGGGTGGAGGTGGAGAGTCCCAGTAGGAGGGCGGATGGGAGGATGGTTAGTAAGGTAATTAGTAATTGGTAATTTAGGCGATAGTAGGTGACGAGGAGAATAAGAGAAATGAGTAACGAGTAATAAGTGCGAAGTTGCAAGAAGAGGACAAAGTAGCGTTGGGTGTAGATTTCGGCGGATGCGGCGTTGATGTTCTTGGCGATAAGAGAAAAGAGATTGGTGTTCCCAGCTTGCGCGGAGAGGACAAGGGTTTCGATGTAGGTGTGAATGGCTTGGGTGAAAATGAAAAGCCCGAAGATGGAGACAAGCCAGAGCGCGGTCAGAAGCGTGAGAGTCCGCTTGGAGCGGGGGGAAAGGTCGATGGGAGAATCAAGTTTGAGCGAGTCAAAGGATTGCATCCCAAAAGATAAAGAAAGAAGAAAGAGTGCGAGGAAAGGCGTGTCTTTGGGGTTCATGAAGGCGTGACCCCAGAAGACGGGTTGCAATGCAAAGAGCAGCGTTGCGCCAAGGGCAGGGATTTGAGTCAGCCAGCGTTTGGCGATGGAGTGAAAGGCGAGCACACCCGCGAAGTAGGTGAGGTAATAAATGAGGTGACGCAGGTCGGGTAACGGGAAGGGCAGGATGGTGCTCAGCGATTTTGAGAGGATGTCTGTGAGCATGACGAAGAAGGGACCGTAAAAGCCGAGGTCTTCACGCGCGATGTTAACCATGCCTTCTTGTGGGAAGGTGGTGTAAGCGGCGATGGATTTCTCGGCATATTTTTGGAGCGAACGGTCATCCCAACTTTCGCCGTATTGGTCGAAGGTGAGCAAGCCTGCAATGAAAACACAGGCGAGGATGATGGAGGGGAGATATTTCTTCATGATTTTTTAAACCACGAAGGGTCACAAAGGGCACAAAGGTTTTAAGAACTTCCTTTGTGACCCTTCATTCCTTTGTGGTTATGTTTTTAATTAGCCAACCTTGCCAGCCACTGATTCGCGGACGTGATAAAAGGGGAAGGCTCGTCGTTGTTGCGAGTAGTGTACATCAACCAGAGCACAACCATTGGAGCAACGAGGCGACCATACGACCAGGGGAAGAAGTCAAAGGAAGGAAGCATGAACTCGAAGAAGTAGGCGGCGAGGAAGATCATCCAGTGAGTTGGAGATTGGATCCGTTTAAGTAGAAGCAAAAATGCCAGTGTTGTGAAAATGGCGTGATGGTCCCAGACAATAGGAGACGCTAGATTCATAAAGACGAACAAGACGGGTGCGGCGTTGAGCAAGCGATTCTCTTTGGAGAGAGACTGTGCGAGGATGTTCTGCGCCATGGTGTAAAGCGTGGCAAGAAGCAAAAGCACTTTTGCGCCGATTGCCATCAGACGAGTGGTCTCGATGGAAATGCCAAAGAAGGGATTGAGAAAACGCAGGAACGAGTCGAAGGAAGTATCGTGGAAGTTGGTGTCGGGGAGCTGGGCAAGCGCTACAGTGTTGTTGATAAACTGCAAGTAAATCTCTGTGCCGTGCATGGCGACTGGAAAAAGACCAATAGCAAGAAAACTCACAGCAAACCAAATGATCCAACGCCAGTTGAAGGTGAGCAAAAAGGCAAGCACAATAGCGGCTGGGCTGGTCTTGAGGTGAACAGCAAGAGCCAACGCCAAAGCAGAGAGAAAATTATTTTTAGAGTAAATCAGAATACTAAAGAATATCAGATCAAGCGTGATGAGATTCACTTGAATGAAGCCAAGCGTACGCATCAACGGAGTGTTGATGAGCAGGAAGATAACAGCAATAACGATGGAAAGGTGTTGAGAGAAGTTATAACGTTGAAGAACAGAAACGAGTAATAAGTAAAAAGAACCGAGGGCAATGACGTTGACGATCCAGAGGGTGATCATCACGCCCTGGTCACCGAGGGGGACGAGGAAACGTAGAAGTGTGCCCCACAGCGGGAGATAAAGGTACGTGTCTGGCAGAGGCTGTCCGTTCGCGAGGGCGGTGGCGGCTTCAAGGTAGTAGTGATAGTCGCCATAGCGGAAGCGTTCGCGCAAAATTTGCAGATACACGAACATGACGAGGAAAAATCCCGCCGCGAGCCAGAGGTTGTCTTTGTTTATTTTTTCATTGGCGAGCAGGTAAAGCAATGCGCCCGCCAAGATCCATGTGAGGGAGGTCGAGGCGAGAGTCACCGCAAGATTGGAAAGCGGCCACTCTTGAATGAAGAGGTTGAGTCCCGCCATGCCGTTGCGGAGATAAATGGCAACAAGGCTGGAAATAACAAGCAGGGTTACAACAACCCAAACGCGAAATGTATTTTGAAAGGCTGATTTCATTGCGTATCCTGAAACGCCTTATTATCTCTTAAAACCGTCAATTGCAGAACAAGCCCAAGCAGGATGAGGGCAGGCGGCAGGAAAGACCAACTATAGCGCGGAAAATATCCGATCGGTTTCAACACCACATAGACAGGCAACATACTCAGCAGGAACAGGCTCAAACGCAGATCGATCTTTTCAAATACACCTTTGCGATACACCAATGAAATTAATGCAATGACCAAACCAAATAAAATCGGCAAAGTGATCAAGATCAAATCCAATGGGCTGTTTTGAATCTGATCTCGCAAAAATTCTTCATCGCCGCCAAACACCACCCTTGTAATACTCAACAACACGGACCCGATCGAAGTCTGGTCGTTCATTTCATGGGTCAATGTATAACCAGGTTGGACGCGAGTATAGATAAAGGCGATGAGCAAGGATGGCAATGGAATCGCAACAAGATAGGAAGCCCAACGCTTCCAACTTAACCGCAGCCAGTTGACGAAAGAACCCCAAACTTGAGAGAACCCGCCAACGAAGGCTGGTTCAAGAAATGTGATCGACGTGAAAATGGCGCCTGCAAAATTTAGGCGCAGCATACCGGTCACTACGCCTGTCACGAACATCGCGCCGAACTTTCCTTCTTTGGCGAAATACGCCCCAAGCAACAAGGTCATGAGTGCCAAGGGTTCGATCAAGCCAAAGCGGAAAAAGTATGTAAAACTGGATGGCAATGAAATGATCAACAGGAAAGCACTGGCTACGGCAAACGCGAGACGTTTGGACAAACCGAAGAAAGCAGCGAGTTCAATCGTCAAAACTATGGATAAGATCGCAGACCAAATGTTCAAGAAAAATTGCGCCGAAAGAGACTGACCAAACAAGATATGTAAAAGTCCGATCACGTATGGATATAGAACTTTATACGCCCACGGCGGAGACTTGAACAGAAATGTATCGCCAGCCACGTAAATATTACGCGCCAATATCTGATAGTCTGAAACGTCTTGATATTGCGGCAACAGCACCACACTCTGCAAGTTCGGAATATCCAATGTAAGGAACATGAGCAGAATGGGCAGACCCAATGAGAACAAGTATCCTTTTGCAGAATAAGTTCGCGAGCGCAGGATGAAGTCCAGTAGTTTGAAAACGACGAGAATAAAAATGACCGGAATTAAGAGAAGGTGGAGGGTAGGTTTCTCAGCCGTATCCGCAATGTAATACAAGCCCAAGCCAGTCAGTGCAAGGTAAATATCCAGTGTGTCGATAACGCCAGATCGATACGACGTAGATAACCCTTCCCACAAACTCCATAGAATGCAACTCGCAAAAAGAACAAGAATCAAATTTTGGAGAAATTGAAAAACGCCAGTGGGAAAATCAAGCGCGGACTTGGTAAGCCACATCTGAGAATAAGCTGAGCGGATAGAACCGTCTGAACTCAGAATTACTGGTTCAAAACGCCCGTTTCCGTAATTTTTGAAAAGGAGCGAGCCTTGCAATTCAGCATTCCCAACGTAAGGAATATCACTGAAAACATCTTTGTTTAATTCATCTACGGATTTGGCGGTGGCAACTTCATAAACGTCTCCAGTAGCGAGCTCAACAAGCTCGATCTGACGCTGTTCCGCGCCTTGCAGGATGATGACAAGGCGTTCATCTTCGTTGAGCGAAATGTAACCATCGAACTTCATCGTCATCCAGAATAGATTTTTGTCAAAGCCATGGGTGTTGATGAGTTCAACTGGAAATTCAAGGAAGGAGCGATATGGAAGCTGGGCAACTTCGCTATACGATGAGTTCAATGCATAGGTCCGCGCCCAGGTGTTGGAAGCGAGATCCGCTTCACTAAAGTAGACACGGACGCCCAAACCGGATTGAGGGAGAAAAAAGCTCAAGACTAGTTTGGCAACAAGCAAGAGTGCGAAAAGAACCGTCACTGCCTTTTTGGAGAGAAAATTCCGCCCGAAGAAAAAGGCGAATGGCAGGATCAAAGTCGCCGTGATGAATTCCAATGGAGTATTCCAAGGGAAGCCATCTAATAATGAGGGAACGCGGGAGGGAATGAGCAGGATGCCATAGCCGAACAAGATGGACAGGATGGACAAATAGCTTGCTGTATTCTGCTCTTGTGTTGCTTCACGTGGCGTTTGAAAGAAAAATAGGACTTCAATGCCGATCAACCAAATGCAGACAAGGATGGGTCCGATAATCTTCAGAGCATCCATGCTGGGCGTGCGGAAAAATAAAAATGCTGAGAGAGCTACAGGGACTGCAACTGCAGCAAGTTGCCCCAACCTGCCACCCAATACTGAAACGAGCTTTGCAATATACCTCTTCAAAAAAAATGGTGCGGCTAATGTAACAAGCCCAACCACCATTACAACAGCAGCAAGAAGAGTTGTTGTGCGCAGACTTTGAGAAAGCGCAGTGAAAAGAGTCCATGCTCCTGCAAGTAGGAGTTCCAGCCCAGTGAGGCGGAAGAAGTTGATTTCAGTATTGGGCGAACGGGTCATATTATTTTGTCAGCTGCTCCACACGACTCTCACCTACTGCATAATACTTCGCATCTTTATGGTGAACGATGATGGCGGCGGTGGATTGTTCGGGGATGAGTTGACCGGAAACGGAGAGGCTCATGCCCAATTCTGATTCTACAGCAGGAAGCAATTTAAAGACCTTGAAATGATCTTCGAGTTCAGGGATGGCGGGATAACCCCACGAGTAGCGCTTGCCCTGGCTTTCACCAATGCCCAACTCGCGACGGATATGTTCGTGGAGATAGTTCGCGGTCGCCTCGGCGGTTTGGACGGCAAGACCGTGAATGAAGTAGGCTTCGGTGTAATCATTGGCGGCTTGCAGCTTGTCGAACTTGTCGCTGGCGGCTTGACCGACGGTCACGACCTGAAGCGCGACCACATCCATTTGACTAGATTCGACCGAGGCATAGTAATCCGAAAGGGCGAGGTGATCATCATAGGGTTGGCGCGGGAAAGTGAAACGTGAAATCTCTTTCTTGTTTTCTGCATCTTCGTAAATGATGAGGTCATTGCCATCGGCTTGACAAGCAAAGTAGCCGTACACAGCTTGCGGTTTGAGCCAGCCTTCTTTGATGGCATCTTTGGTCATCGTGGCAAGGCGAGCATCGAACTCGGCTTTGAGTTTTTCCCATGCTTCGCCATGCGTATTTTTTGCGCCCCACGAAAGGCGATACAACTCGTTCATGTTGAGGTGCTTCAAGACCATTTCAAGCGGCATGTCTTTGACGATACGTTGACCGAGTTTGGCGGGGAGAGGTATCGGAGCAGGAACGACATTCGACCGCTGACTGCTGATCGCTGACCGCTCATTCTGCGCAGCGCGGTTTAGTTCCATATCCGATTCTTTGCGAATCTTCTCAAGCAGTTCGGGACGCTTGTTTTTGTCAATCAACGTGTCCATTGTTTCCAAGCCTTCGAAAGCATCCTTGCAGTAGAAGACACCAGACTCATAGGTTGTGCCATCTTCGGTTTGAAGGATGCGGCGACCGAAGCGGCGATTAATTGCAGCGCCTCCGATCAGGACGGGGAAGTTGAGCTTGCGACGTTGGAGTTCATTCACGATCAGCGGCATCTGTTTGGACGTGGACACGAGCAACGCGGACAAGCCAATGGCAGTCGCGTTGACTTCCACAGCCTTGGTGATGATCGTCTCGGCAGGGACTTGCTTGCCGAGGTCAATCACATCGTAGCCGTTATTGGCTAGAATGGTCTTGACCAAATTTTTACCGATGTCATGCACGTCGCCGTAAACGGTGGCAAGCACGACCAAGCCCTTGCTGACGCCTTCAACCTTTTCGAGATAATTCTCAAGGTGCGAGACGGTCTTCTTCATTACTTCGGCAGATTGCAACACGAAGGGCAAAATCAACTCGCCCGCGCCGAACTTATCACCGACCTCTTTCATGGCGGGCAGCAGCGTATTGTTCAAAACGCCCACAGCCACTTCATGGCGAGCGGAGCGTGCACCTGTCGGTTCGCGGTTGATAATTTCATCAATATCGGCTTCGACGCCATCCTTGAAGCGATGCACGATCTTCCAATGCAGTTTCTGCTCGGAGGTCATACCTTCGGTCGGGTCAGCGACGTTCGAGCCAGTGGAGACTTCCACCTTCTCAAAGTATTGAATAAAGCGCTGTAACGCATCTTCGCGGCGATTGAAGATCAGGTCTTCGCACAGTTCTTTTTCTTCGACGCTGATCTCAGCATACGGCATGACATGCGCGGCGTTGACAATTGCCATGTCCAGACCGGCTTGCACACAGTGATAGAGCATAACGGAATTCAACGCGGGACGAGCTTGCGGCGCAAAGCCAAACGAGAGATTGCTCACACCCAGCGAGGTCATCACGCCAGGCAATGCGGATTCGATCAAACGAATCCCATCGATGGTTTCCTTGGCGGAATCAATAAATTCCGGGTCGCCGGTGGCGAGGGTGAAGGTTAGGTCGTCGAAGACTAGGTCTTCGGCTTTCAATCCGTGGTCGTTGACGGCGATGTCGTAAATGCGCTGCGCCACTTCCAATTTGCGTTGGGCGGTTTTCGCCATGCCTTGCTCGTCAATCGTCAATACGATGACGGCTGCGTTATATTTCTTCGCAAGCGCAAACACTTTATCGGCTTTTTCGCGCCCAGCTTCGAGATGGGTGGAATTAATCAAACATCGTCCAGGCGCGGTTTGCAGCGCCACTTCAAGTACATCCAACTCGGTGGTGTCGATCACGAGCGGAACGTCCACGCCCATTTGCAATTTCTTGACGACTTTGCGCATCTGCTCGGCTTCGTCCGCGCGCTCGGTGACAGCCACGGAAATATCCAGTGCATGTGCGCCACCCGCCACTTGTTCGCGCGCGACATCTAAAATGCCGTCGTAATCTTCTTCGAGCAGGAGGCGCTTGAACTTGCGTGAACCTTGCGCGTTGCAGCGCTCGCCGAGCAAGGTCGGGGCGGGGTCCTGTCGCATGGCAATGGCTGACATGGCAGAAGCAAGCTGAGGCGTAGAGCGACGCGGTGCGTCGGTAATTGGTAATTGGTAATTGTTGAGCTTATCCACTATAAGTTTAAGATGTGCGGGAGTTGTTCCACAACATCCACCGACGACGCGGACGTTATGTTTGGTGACGAACTCGTACATGTCATTCGCGTATGGTTCGGGCTCAAGCGGATAAACGGCTTGCCCATCGACATTCAACGGCAGACCGGCATTGGGAATACATGAAACTGGCAATACAGAATTTTCACCAAGGAAGCGGATCGGCTCGCGCATGTGTTCGGGTCCGGTGGAACAGTTGAGACCGATGACGTCGATGCCCATGCCTTCGAGAATGGTGAGGGATGCGTTGATGTCGGTGCCGAGCAACATGCGCCCGGTCGTATCGAGCGTGACCTGAGCCTGGATCGGCAAATAGACTTTAGTCTCGTCGAAAGCTTTGTGAATGCCCGTGATGGCGGCTTTGACTTCGAGAATGTCTTGCGAGGTTTCGATTAAAAGAAGATCGACGCCGCCTTGAATTAATCCAACGGCTTGCTCGCGGAAAGTATCGATCAATTCGTCGTATTTGACATTGGAGAGTTCAGGGTCATTCGTGGACGGCAACTTGCCGGACGGTCCGATGGAGCCAGCGACAAAGCGCGGCTGCCCTGTCTTTGCAGCGAATTCATCTGCCACTTTACGTGCGAGGCTTGCGGCTGCAACATTGATCTCTATGATGCGGTCTTGTAATTTATATTCCACCATCGTCAAACGATTCGAACGGAAGGTGTCCGTCTCAAGCACGTCCACGCCCGCTTCGAGGAATGAGCGATGGACTCTTTCCACGGCTTCGGGATACGAGATGACGAGATAGTCGTTGCAGCCGTTGTATTGTTCGCCGCCGAAATGCTCGGCAGTCAGGTTTTGCAGTTGCAGGCTCGTGCCCATCGCGCCATCGAAGACGAGAACTTTCTTTTCCATGGCGTCGAGGTAACGGCGGTTGGTGTATTTTCGTTGAGTCATTAATTCTCCTAGTTCTTAGCATTAAATAGCGTATTGCACATTTTCCATTTCAGTACCATATACAATTTCAAGATGTAGATAACCCCACTTCCCTATCCATGCATTTATCTTATCTGTATCGTGTTTACCATCCAGTAGTATATTAACAACATATTTACCACCGGGTAAAATTTCAGACTGACTATGATCTACAGGGATTAAATAGTCACGTCCTTCATCCACTCTGTAATTCTTTGACAAAATAGCTTTTGGTAACCCAAATGTCATATCTGAATAAGTTATCTTCTTAAGCTGAATTACATTACTACCACGGTTAGTAAATTCAATAACTAATTTCTGTTGTTTCGATTTGTAGTCGAAAGCTTTTTTGGTTATTTCAAGCTCATGAGTTATTTTCAAATATAAGCCGCTAAGATCAGGCAAGTCTTCTAGAAAATTAGTGTCTTCTCCTGCTTTGCTTGTTTGAATCTTTGCAATTTCAACAAGCCTTAGTACTACTTTATTTGCTAATTCTTCAGAATCTCTTTCCGCCCGTAATTTCTCAATGTGACGAAAAACCAAATATGCCCCTACAAAAAGAATAGAGGTAGGTATTGTGTTTAAGATGACATTCAAAATGAGTCCTTGCAGAATAGGATCTATATTTTCAGTGTTAGAAATAATAAAATAAGCACCAATTAAGATAATCAGCCCAAGAAGAGCAATTATAAAAATAAGTCTATCTATTTGTTTCCATAAATCATTTTCTCGTTTATTATTCATTTTTCACTCCTTGTCCTAATTCCTATTCCACAACCATATCGCCAAATTTTGCGGGGAGGTGTTTACGCCAAGTTCATCGAGACGCTGCTGCACAGTCGCGCCATCGAAGACGAAGACTTTCTTTTATGCCTTTTCTATCCAATATTCTGACGAG
This sequence comes from Anaerolineae bacterium, assembly GCA_017303735.1. The sequence goes on along the minus strand of JAFLCF010000096.1, from coordinate 1,533 downwards.
TGTGCCACTAAATCATTTGCATTATCTGCATCTAAACTATCAGGCAATTCGGAGTCGAACTCTGAGATTAATATTAGGTTTATTAGTGAATACAAATCTTTTGTTACCGAGAACTCTAGTGGAAGGTATGCCGCTTCCTTAACAACCTCAAGCAAGTAACGTAACAGAGCAACTGCAAATCTAAAGAATAAGGTTTCTCTACTCACAATATTTGAATAGAGAGATAATGTAGAATTTAATTCCACATACAAACATTCAATCGCATTATCAAAAGTTCGATTTTCAACATCAAGAGTATCAATCAAGTATGAATTTGAACCTAGTTCTTCCAAATATTTCTTGAAAAATGAAAGGGCAATTAAAAAGTTTTTCTTTTTATAATCATCGACCATAAAAGAAGTTTTTCCATTTTCGTTAAGAGGCTGGAAAATAATCTTAACTATACTGTCGACTCCCAAATGTAGGTTACTATTTATTTCGCGCAAATAATTAAATCCGACGAAAAACACAAAAGGTTCTAAATAGCTAAAATATTTCGGGACTTTATCAGTAGGTACAGTTCGATGAGACCAATATAACAAAGGTCGTACACCTGCTATAAACTCAAGCATCACCACAAGGTTTTTATCAGAAACCAAGTGAAACTTAGGCGGAATATCATGAATATCAAACCACTCCCCTATTATCAATCGCTTGACTAGCCAATCTCGCCCATCCACATATACTGCAAACTGCGTTTTTAAACCATTAGCGTAAGTTATAACTTGCCTAATCGCTTCCTCTTTTTCATTGGAACCTATTTTTTTGCACTCAATGACAATATAAGGTTGGTGATCTTTATAAACAACAATATCAGCAGGATGGTAACCTCTGCCCATTTTCGCCGGAACCTCAATCTTAATATCATTAATATTATAGCCATAGGTTGATAGCAATTCAAATAAAACCCATTGTCTAACTTTTTCTTCTGGCATTTTTCGGCGTTTTGGAGCTACTAATTCAGTTAATGTAGCTTTGCCAAATAAGTACGTCTTCTGTTCAATTTCATAGAAAGGTTTGGGCGGCATAGGATTTTCCTTAAGGTCTGACTATAAAGCCAATTCAAGCTGCTTCTTTAATGTTAAATCATATTCTTCATATCCATGCTTACGATACAAAGATAATGCAGATACATTATCGTCCCCGGTTTGCACAAGAATATTCCGCGCGCCTTTTTGAACTGCAATTTGTTCAGCGAAGGCAATAAGTCCACTTGCTATGCCGCGCTGACGATATTCATCTATCACATACAACTCGGTCAACTCGGCGTGAGGGGTGGAATATAGCACGCTTGGCACCACACGCACGAGAGCAAAGCCAATAGCTTCATCTGCAACTTTGGCGAGGATAACCGTCTCCACACAGTTTGGGTCGCTCATACGGGCGGCGATGGCTTCGGGAGATTCGTCCACTTCGTTGAAGAGTCGATTCAAGGTTGCGATGGCGGGTGCATCGTGGATGGATGCAAGTGAAATTGTGATCTCTGATTCCATA
>JAFLCF010000095.1 GCA_017303735.1 Anaerolineae bacterium | reverse complement strand
TGTGGGCGCTGAGGGACTCGAACCCCCGACACCCTCGGTGTAAACGAGGTGCTCTAACCAACTGAGCTAAGCACCCAACGAGGCGCATTATAGCACGTGATTACAAAATTGCAGGAAACAAATTTTCAGCCGCGATGGGTATAATGGAATCATAAAAATAGGAGATCACTCATGAGCGACCCCAAACCTCTCAACTGGACAGATACCCCCGGCATAGGCTACTCAGTCGTCCGACGCGGCGATGGTGGCATGACCCTTACGTTTACCGACCTTTCTGATGCAACGATGGAACACTGGCATCAATTTGCCCTTGACCATCTCCTTGGCGCAGACCGCCGCACACGCAATTTATACGATCTGCGATCTGTGAAGGACATTCCTGAGAAGGCGGTTCGCATGGCAGTGGAAGCCAATAGTGACCCTTCTGCCCGGAATATCCGTGTGGCGGTGGTGGTGGCAAGTGAATCTGTGGCTGATGGAATCCGCAAGGTGGCAGCATTGGCAGACACTGAGTCTGCGGCGGCGATGAAGATATTCACCGACATCAATGATGCCGAAGCCTGGCTGGCTCGTCCGTTGGATCAGATCGCGTAATGTACATCCTCGCTCTCGAAGGGCTTAGCCCCTTCGAGAGCATTTTTATGATAATGAAATCAACAACACTTCAAATCGGGAGTTTTACATTCGATTGGGGTTCCCGCACCTATGTGATGGGAATCTTGAATGTGACTCCCGATTCGTTTTCTGGGGATGGCATCATCGCCAAAGGGGATGTGGTCAAATCGGCGGTGGAACAGGCACGCGAATTCATCCTCTATGGCGCGGACATTCTCGATGTAGGCGGCGAGTCGACGCGACCGGGTTCTGCTCCCGTGAATGCTGAAGAAGAGCTGGAACGCGTCATTCCCGTCATTGAAGAATTGCGCAGGAACTTTCCGCAAGTTTTAATTTCCATTGACACCTATAAAGCAAAAGTCGCTGAGGCGGCAATTCTTGCAGGCGCGAACATCATCAACGATGTGTGGGGCTTCCGTGCAGATGCTGAACTCGCATCTGTGGCGGCGAAGCATAAAGCGCCGGTGATCTTGATGCACAACCGTAGCAATCCCGCCAGTGTGGAAGTGCGTGAAAAACTGGGTGGAACGTATCTTGGCGCAGAATACGATAACTTGCTCGATGATGTAAAACGAGAATTACTCGCCAGCGTGGATATCGCACTCAAGGCTGGGGTGGAAGAAAAGATCATTTTGCTCGACCCAGGCATCGGCTTTGGAAAGAAGCGTGAACACAACCTCGAGCTGATCAACCGACTTGGAGAGATCCGCTTGTTGGGGTATCCCATCCTCTTGGGGACATCCAGAAAATCATTCATTGGTTTCACACTGGATTTGCCTCCTGAACAACGTGTGGAAGGCACAGCCGCGACGGTGGCAGTGGGCATTACTCGTGGTGCAGACATCATCCGCGTGCATGATGTGAAAGAGATGTCGCGTGTGGCAAAGATGACCGACGCGATCGTACGTCCCTCAATTGCCAATCACTAATTACCCTATTATGAGCAGCGACTACGCAAAAGAACTCCTTCGTTCAGGCATCATCGACGCCAAGACTGGCAGCAAAGACTCAGCGCGCCGATACTTAGACCGTGCCATTTACATGGCAGGCTCTCATGATGTGCAGGCGGAAGCCTGGTTTTGGATGAGCGAAGTGACCGATGACCCGGTTGAAAAACGCAAGGCATTGGAAAATTGTCTTTCGCATGATCTGCATCACACTCGTGCACGCCGCGCACTCGCCATTTTAGATGGCAAGCTCAAAGCAGGCGATGTGATCAACCCCGATCAACTTCCTGCTGCGCCAGATGGGTTGCGCGAATCAAAAGCGGATCGGTTCATGTGCCCCAAATGCGGCGGGCGCATGGCATTCTCTCCAGATGGTTCCGGTTTGGTTTGTGATTATTGCACGCGCCAAAATCCTTTAGGTGCCAATAGCGGAGCCGAAAACGAAAAAGACTTCATCATTGCCATGGCAACCATGAAGGGACATGGCAAGCCCTTACAGGAACAGGTCTTTCATTGCAATGGCTGCGGCGCTGAATTTATTTTGCCGCCGAATCAGATCTCTTCGAATTGTGCCTACTGTAATTCGCCGCATGTAGTGGATTACGAAAAGACCAGCGACGTGATCGCACCCAATTCCATTTTGCCTTTTGCTATTGATCAAAAACGCGCTACTCAAATCTTGATCGATTGGGTTGGGCGCAATCATATCAAGCCTGAAAAGAAAGTGGATCTGCCTCGCGGTGTGTATCTGCCCATGTGGACGTTTGACCTTGGCGGCGAGATCGATTATTCGGGCGAAGTCGTTGAATACGAGCAGAATCTTTTTACGGGTGAACGCGAACGCAAAGTAACACGTGTAGATGATAAATACCCCGTGATCGTGAACGACCTTGCGCTTCCGGCTTCTAAAAAACTTTCTCAAGTTTTTATGAAGCTGCTGCCAACCTTCAACCTTTCTGCGCTTCGAGAATATGATCCGCGTTATCTCGCCAGTTGGCTTGCTGAGCTATATGATGTGCCCATGGCAGATGCCTCGCTCGATGCACGCAGCATGGCGTTCAAAAAAATAAAAAAGCAAATGCCGCATCTGCTGGGCAATATCACACTCACCCGCACATCGTCTGCTAGTATGTTGGTCGAGTCGTTCAAGTTGATTCTTCTGCCCGTGTGGATGACCGAACTTCACTTCGATGGTCGTGAACACATCGTGCTTATCAACGGTCAAAGCGGCGAGGTTGCCAGTGACCTGCCTGATAAAGATGAAGAGCACGGCGGCTTGTTCGATTTTCTTGCTGACCTTTTGAATGATTAATGTCAAGTGACAGTCACCTTCAAGGTGACTGTCACTTTTTAAAACTCAATACTTCAATCCCATTCTTTTCCAAAACATCCCTCAACATCTTTGCATTTTCACCAGCATTCGGGTGATCTCCATGCAAACATAGCGTATCCATCTTCCCCGTTTTCACCAACTCAATCGCATGCCTTGCCACTTCCTCCGGCGATTCAATTAATGCCCTCGGAAGAAGGCGGGACATCAACGACCCGTCGGCGTTATAGCCTCTATCAGGGAATCCCTCCGCCGCGACTCTGACTCCCATCTCCCGCCCCGCCTCAAGCGACCTTGAGCCTGCCAGCCCAACCAAAATTAAATCCACGCTGTATGTTTTTACTGCTCGTGCAATCGCGCTTGCAAGTTCAACATCCTTTGCAGACTGGTTATACAACGCCCCATGCGGTTTGACATGTGTCAACGTCACGCCTTCTTCTTTTGCAATTGCCGCCAGAATTTGAATTTGCTCAAAGACTAACTTCTCTGCTTCTGTGGGAGAAACGTCCATTTCTTTGCGCCCAAAATTCTCACGGTCATCCCAGCTTGGGTGCGCACCCGCATTCACGCCGAAACGCTTTGCCAGCCGCAGAGTCTCACGCATAGTCTGTTCATCCCCCGCATGGTATCCGCAGGCGATGTTGGCGGAGGTGATATACGGCATGATGGCTTCATCATTGCCAATCCCTTCACCGAGATCACAGTTGAGGTCGATTTTCATAAGATGAGCATTTCAGGGTTTTGAGTGAAAAATCAAAAAAATCTTTTGCGTATTTTTTACTTGTTTTGAGTGAGGTACAATGAGGAATATGAGTGAAAAAATCAATCTCAAGCCACTATCTTTTAAAGAATATCATAAAATAATTGTTACTGAATCATGGAATAAATTCAAGAAAGAGCGTTCTTTTTGGGATGCTCTTTTTACAATTGTTATATTTGCATTTCTTGTCGGAGCAATATATGTAGCAATTATTGAAAGACCAAGAAGTTGGGTTTCATTTTGGGGAAGTGGTTCAATGATAATAGCTTTTATTACTGCATTAGTTTTTGGGTTCGTATACACAGCAATATATTTGGCTTATATACGTAAACAATATGTTTTTGAACATAACAAACAGCTAGATAGACATTCTTCTTTGCAAAGAGAAATGGAAAATACGATTGAGGAAAAAGACTTAATCATTTCTAAATTCGAGCAAGAAATAAGAGAGATTAAGGATAACAAGAAGAATGTGAGATTGATGCTATCCCCTGTAGTGGAAGGATATGGAAAAAGAGTCAATTTAGTAATAAAAAATAAAAACAGTAAGTCGATTATGGATTGTAGAGCAAAATTAAAGCGGCTAGTTGTATTTTTACAAGATGGCAGTCTTGTTGAGAAATACAATGAAGATAAAGAAACATTCCATTTTCGGTGGCATGAAAAAAATCTAATAAACCTAGATAATCCTTGGCCTTCTGATCCCGTTCGAGAAAAGCCTATATTATCTTATGATGATGAAAGTTTTGAATTAAATGAAATTGTCCAAATGGGGTGGGATAATAGCGGGCTCGCTATTGAGTTTCATAGTTGTGAAGGAAACATTCAGATTGTCACTCCAGAAAAAACTAGTGAAGATTATTCTGTTGTTCAAATAGGTGTGTCTTTGGACTTGATTTTTGACTTTGAAGATGAAACCAGAATATATCCATATTCTCAAATAATTCGTTTTGAAAAGAAATTAAACCCGATAGAAATAAAAGGAGAAATAGGCTTTCAGCCACCTCTAATTGATTTTAAGCACTTTGATTGGAATGAAAATAATCTGATAAGAAAAGATTAAGATCTTCTTTTCTGAGCTTCTTTCACACTCGTTTCTCGAAATCGGATTTTATTTACGCCCGCTTCGCATTGTGCCAGCACGGGCAGACTTGCGCGAGCGACATTCGCTATTTTGGGATAACCGCCCGTAGTGGGAGCATCTGCCATCATCACAATGGGCTGACCATCGGCTGGGACTTGGATGCTGCCCATGGTCATGCCTTCGGAGATGAGTTCTTGGGTGATGGCTTTTTCAATCCCTTTCGCCGAGGACGGCGAAGAGAGCGTTTGCAAGCGATAGCCCATGCGGTCAAAGGATGGGCTGAGGGTATATTCGCTTTCATAAAACGTGCGAATGCCTTCTGGCGTAAACCAGTCCGCTTGGGGGGCGGGGATGACATCAATGATCGGAGTTTGGCTGTAGGGCATGAGCGGCGTATGGTCGCGGGCGGCGAGTTTGAGCATGTCAGCGGCGGGGGAGAAGGATTGCAAAATATCTCCAGCTTTGAGTGCGGAGCCAATTCCACCGCGCAAGTACGTGGAACGCGAATTCATGATGACGGGTGAATCAAATCCACCTGCAATGGCGATGTATGCCCAGTTGCCGCCGCCCGTCTTCTTCACACGCACCGTCCACCCGGCGCGGACGTAGAAGCTCGTCCAAAGCGGAAAGGTCCAGATGTAGTTTTCTACTTCGTAGCCTGCGCCAGTGACGGAGAGAACTGTGTTACGTAAAGAGTGAAACGTGATTTCGCCAAGTCCGAGTTCGATGACGGCAGAGTTGGCTGGGTTGTTGAGTAGAGAATTTGCGGCTTGGTAAGCGTACCAGTCCATGGCGCCGGAGGTTTGGATACCAAATTTGTTGAATCCGCGCCTGCCGGAGTCTTGGAGGGTGGCGAGACCTGTGATTTCAATGATTTCAAGCATGAGTGGTGAGTAGAAAGTGGAAAGTAGTTAGTTGGTGGGGATTAATTTTACGGTGTCGCCTGGCGCAAATAAAAACGGATTCTCACTTAATGGGTCGAACAACTTGAGTGGCGTGTGACCGAGGATGTGCCAGCCGCCGGGGGAGTCTACGGGGTAGATGCCAGTTTGGGAGCCGGCGATGGCGACGGACCCAGCAGGCACACGAGTCCGCGGTGTGGACATGCGGGGCATGGTCAACTTTTCGTTGAGGATGCCGAGGTATGGAAAGCCGGGAGTAAATCCCATCATGTAGACAGTGTACTCGCGTTCGCTGTGCAGACGAATCAGTTCGGAAGGAGATAAGGCTAGGGTTGTGGCAACAGGTTCGAGGTCAGGTCCCGAAGCGCCGCCATAGAGGACGGGAATCTCTAAGCGGCGAGAAGGTCTTTGAGTCGAATCATCTACTCGTGCAAGTTTTTCTTCAATCAGATTTTTGATTTCATTGTATGTGGATTTGAGTGGATCGTAGTGAACAAGCAAAGTGCAATACGCAGGGACGGTTTCAGTGATTACAGGGATGGTTTGCAGAATCGCATCGAGTGCGTGGACGCGTTGATTGAGCGCAGGGTCGATGGCGTCGCCGAGTTGGATGAGGATTGCGGAGTCGCCGAGCGGCTTGAGCATGTCAGCGCGTGAAGATGGAGATGGACTCGATGTGATAGGTTTGCGGGAAGAGGTCGAAGGGCGTGGCGTGTTGCAGGGTGTAGCCGCCTTTGATGAGTCGAGCCGCGTCGCGCGCTAACGTGGATGGGTCGCAGGAGACGTAGGCAATGACTTGCGGGTTGATTTGCAGAATCGCATCGAGGGCGAATTTGTCGAGACCGGCGCGGGGCGGGTCAACGATCATGTGGGTGGGTTGGGTCAGTTGGGGCGCGAGAGCGGGTAGGATTTCTTCGGCGGCGCCTTCGTAGACTTCGACGTTGTCGAATTCGTCGAGGTTGATGGCGAAGTCTTCACAGGAGGATGGTGCGGATTCGATGCCGATGACTTTGGCGTATTTGTCGGCGAAGAATTTGCTGAATAAGCCGACTCCGCAGTAGAGATCAATTAAAGTAATTGGTTGATTGGTGATTGGTAATTGAGATTGAATGTGTTGCACCATTTTTTCTGCCATGGGGGTGTTGACTTGGAAGAAAGATGGCGCGGAGACGTGGAAGTCTACCCCGAGGACTTGGATGGTGAGTGAGTTGCTTCCGGCAATGACGACGGGATGGTCTTCGTAGATATGAACAATGGAGATATCGGCTTCGATCTCGAGTTCGGGAGTCTCTTCGGTTTCGGATTCGAGGATGAGCATGAGGTCATCGCTTGCGCCGGAGCGGAGGGAAACGCGTTCGAGGTTCATGCGTGATTCGAATTGCAGGTCATTGCGGAAAGCGTCGATAGCGGTTTCGGGCAAGTGACATTCTTCGATGGGAAGAGTTTTATGCCCCTGTGAGTTGATAAAGCCAATCTTGCCATCGTCCGTGAGATGAAATTGGACGTGGTTACGATAGTTCCATTGATTCGGCGAAGGGACAGTAACTTGCACAGGCGGATTTTCAATTTTGCCAATGCGCTGAAGTTGATCACGCAGAATGTCCGCTTTGGCGAGCAGTTGTTTTTCGTAGGGCAGGTTTTGGTAGTGGCATCCGCCGCATTGAGTGAAGTGTTTGCATTTTGGCTCAATGCGGTATGGGGAAGGTGTGAGAATTTCGAGGATCTCGCCGCGTGCGAAGTTTTGTTTTTCTTGCGTGAGTTGAATGCGGACTGTCTCACTGGGCAAGCCGAAGGGGACGAATACGGCGCGACCGTCTGAGAGACGTCCCATTGCTTCGCCGCCATAGGTGAGTTTTTCTAAAGTGATTTCGTGTTGAGAAGTGGGCATATCCGAATTATATAATACCCACGGGTGAAAATTGTGCTTTCTGCCTCCTATAAAGGAGCGCAATTTTCACCCGAGTGCGGTATACGTCAACAAAAAAGAGGAAAGACTGGCAACCCAGTCTTTCCTCTTTTATCTTTCTTTTGAGTCTATTTCAAAATAAAAGAAAGCGCCACCAAGATCGCAATGAAGACCCCAGCGAGGACGCCAATGCGGGTGAGGTCTTTCTTGATCATGCTGTAATCTGGGTTGAATTCAACCTTTTGAGGTTGGTTCGAAACCGAAACAGCCGGTGCGGGGCGTTGATTTTTCTTAGCCATTTTATTTCTCCTAGTTTAATTCTGTAATCGCGCAAAAACAACAATACGCTGATCGTTAACGAGATAAGGATAACACGAGATGAGCGTGACCGTGGGCGAACTGGTAGGCGCCATCACTTCGACGGCGGTAGGTTCAACCAGCACGGTCCGATCTACAATGTACACATACTGCCGCTGTTGGGTATACACAATGATCTGGTCACCAGGGACGAGTCTATCCAAATATCGGAAGAGTTCGCCATATACATCGTTGTGTGCCGAAAGCACCAAGTTGCCATCACGCCCAGGAGGCGATGAGCCAATATATTGCCCAACACCTTTTTTCAGTTGCTCCCAACCATCTCCCTGCACCACAGGTGCATCCACATTCAAGGCAGGGATCTGTATGCGAACTGCCTGATCTGGTGCGGCAGTCGGCACAGGGATGTTCGACAGCGATTGCACCATAGGCAGCAAGTGTGATGGAATCTCAGCCTCGTTCGGCTTGGTATTTCCCTGCGCGTCGGGCGGAGTATGCCCAGAAGGCAACACCACCGCCATCACCAGCGGAGTTGGCACAGCCGTTTCCGGGTTCAGCGCGGCAACGACTTCGGTATTGAGGGTGCGCAATAACCCAACCCCGTTAAGAATGACCACCACCAAACCAACAATCGCGAGGACTTCCACACCCAGGAGGATGCGGTCCAGCAGTTTGCGGCGCGGGTTGACGGGCAACGGCTCAGGCGCAGGGACGGCTGAATCAGCGGTATCAATCGTCGGCGTGGAAGGAGGTGAGTCCAGGTCAAGATCAGGTGCAAGCGAAATCACTCGTCCTGTGCGGCGGTAATGCTCCAGCCGATCTTTGCGTGCTCCACGGCGCTTTTCCACCAGTAGGCGGCGCAGTTCTTCCACTGAAAGTTCTTCGGGCGCTTTTTTGCGTGCCATAACGCCGGGATTATACCCGTTAAAATTAAGGGGATTGTCATTTTTGGGGACAATCGGTATAATGTGGTTCGCTTTCGGGCGGGTAGCTCAGTTGGTTAGAGCACATCGTTGACATCGATGAGGTCGTAGGTTCGAGCCCTATCTCGCCCACAAAAAACCACCTTCGCAAGGTGGTTTTTTATTTTGACTTCCCCAAGTAGGATGAATAAACTCCCATCAGACGTTCAAAAAGATAGGTATCGTTGTAGGTGATCGTACAAACACCGCGGTAATCTCCCGTCAGGTTCGGGTTTTGGGAGCGTTGGTCAAATTGGCTTTTGATGAATTGGGAGATTGAGCAATTCAGGCGTTCTGACCACCAATTTTTCATTTGACCTTCCAGAGGACGAGCTGCTTCGACAAGATTTAACCGAAGGGTCATTTCTGCCCGGTCAATTTGATATAGTTTTTCGACTGCCCATAAAAAATATTGCAGAACAGCAGGGTCGGTATTCGCGATTTGAACACGGTTTCCTGTTTTATCACCTTCGCCCAGATAAAGCATGGCAAGTGCCACTTCATGAACAGCGTCATTTTCAGGGAGGAATGATACGACTTCAACGCCCAATTGGAAAGCCTGCTCTCTTGCATCCTTAAATCGCTTTTGATTGGTTTTTCGCGCTTGGGCAACAAACGACGCCTGATTATTTTCAATGCGTTGTTGAATTCGTTCTTCCTGTTCAATCGTTAGGAAAATATTCTTTAACCAATGAGACAGGGTGCTTTTACTGACGCCAATTTGCTCTGATATCTCGTTATAGGAAAATCCCCGTTCCGTGCGGAGGTGCTCTGCCAGCAGGCGCTTCTCAGATTTTGCTTTCATTCTTTTCTCCCGGTATAAGCATTGTCTTTTTAGGTTGATGTGATTATAATCCTGCCATTCGATAAGAATAATGCGTTGACCGAGACGAGTATGTGGTCAGATCCCAAACAGGGAGAAGAGATCGATGATTGAGAATCTCTTCATGGGAGAATCACAGAAAACCCCTTGTGAGCATAACATTGAAACGTGATCAGTGAAACGTGATCAGTGAGTAGATGAAACGGATAGCTCCGTTAGAGGCTTAAGAGATACTCTGAAATTCAGGGTAAATCGGGTGGAACCGCGTGAATTAAATTCTCGCCCCGTGTTTGGGCGAGTTTTTGTTTTAATCCCCATTCGGGGACTTTCCCCACATGGGGTAGGAGGCAGTCATGAAGACTAAGACTCGTGAGCGCCTCAGAGGTTTTGGTCTGCTTTCCTCTGAGACGCGGTAATTGTCTGGGAAGCAGAATTACCCTAACGGGTACAAGCAAACCGAATTAAGAAAGGAAACGAAAATGGCACAACAAGCACAAGAAAAATACGAAGAGTCTTATCTCTATAAGATCCGCCACTCGGCGGCGCATGTGATGGCGCAGGCAGTGTTGGAGTTATTCCCCGATGGGAAGCCGACCATTGGTCCGCCCGTGGAGAATGGATTCTATTACGACTTTGACCTGCCGCGTAATTTAACGCCGGAAGATCTCGAGCAGATCGAGAAGCGTATGCGTCAGATCGTGCAGGGCAAGCATGATTTCAAGAAGACGGTCATCTCGGCGGAGGAGGCGAAGAAAATCTTTGCCGACCAGCCCTATAAACTGGAGTTGATCGAAGGCTTGGAAAAAGGCGGCTTGGACGAATACGGCAATCCGCTTAAAGAGAAGCCGGAGATTTCCATCTACCAGCAGGATACGTTCACGGACCTGTGCCGTGGTCCGCATGTGGCAAACACGAAGGAAATTAAGCAAGATGCTTTCAAGTTGATGTCTGTGGCGGGTGCGTATTGGCGCGGCGATGAGAACAACAAGCAGTTGCAGCGTCTGTATGGCACGGCTTGGGAAAACAAAAAACAACTTGAAGAGTATCTCCACCAGTTGGAAGAAGCCAAGAAACGCGATCATCGCAAACTGGGCAAAGAGTTGGAAATCTTCATCTTCGACGAAGAAGTTGGACCCGGTCTGCCGTTGTGGCTGCCGAATGGCGGCATCCTTATTGAGGAGCTCGAAAAGCTTGCCAAAGACATGGAACTACAAGCGGGCTACGACCGCGTCAAGACGCCGAGTGTGACGAAGGAAGATCTTTTCATTCGCTCGGGTCACTTGCCGTATTATGCCGAGAGCATGTATCCGCCGATGGAGCTTGAAGGCGTGAAGTATTACATCAAGCCGATGAACTGCCCGATGCACCACAAGATCTTCGGCTCGAAGGGACGTTCCTATCGTGATCTGCCCGTGCGACTCGCCGAATATGGCACGTGTTATCGCTACGAAAAATCGGGTGAACTCTTTGGTCTGATGCGCGTGCGCTCGATGCAGATGAACGATGCTCACATCTACTGTTCTGAGTCGCAATTTGAACAGGAATTCATGGGTGTGGTGGAACTCTACAAGAAATACTTTGAGTTGTTCGGCATTGAAAAATACGTGATGCGCCTCTCACTTCATGCCAAATCGGGTCTTGGCAAAAAATATGTAGACAACCCCGAACTGTGGATCAAGACGGAAGACATGGTGCGCCGCGCCATGGACAATGGCGGAGTCCCGTATGTGGAAGCTGAAGACGAAGCCGCATTCTATGGTCCCAAGATCGATGTGCAAATTTGGTCTGCCATTGGGCGTGAGTTCTCACTTGCCACGAACCAAGTGGACTTTGCCGTTCCCTCCCGCTTCGACTTGAAGTTCACGAATAGTGAAGGTCACGATGAAGTGCCGCTGTGTATCCATCGTGCGCCGCTTTCTACACATGAACGCATGGTGGGCTTCCTGCTCGAGCATTACGCAGGGAACTTCCCGGTTTGGCTCTCGCCAGAACAAGTACGTGTCATCTCCATCACGGATGAGCAGAATGAGTATGCCGAAAATATCGCGAAGGAATTGCGCGCGAATGGTATCCGTGCCAGTGCAGATATGTCTTCTCAGCGTATGAATGCCAAGATCCGTCAGGCGCAGTTGATGAAAGTGCCGTACATGATCGTGGTCGGCAAGAATGAAATGGAAGCCAACCAGATCTCGTTGCGAGTCCGCGATGGCAGCCAGCAGAATGGGTTTGCACTGAGCGAATTCATTGAACGAGCCAAAGACAAGATCGTCCGCAGAGCCAGTGAGTTGTAACATCCAAAACGGAGAGGGTCATCCCTCTCCGTTTTCTTTTAATCCATGATTGAAACTATAAACAGCCAATGGGGTTTTATGAGTTAGATCCGTATATCAAATTCAGAAAGAGGCTTATTCCATGTCTGCTGAACCCAAACGCTATCATCCTGTTCATGTCACCTTGCATTGGCTCACGGCGCTGCTGATATTTATGCCTTTGCTTTTCGGCTTTTTGGTATTTGCACGCACTCCTGATGCACAAGAAGCTCAAATGCTCGGAATGCACAAATGGACTGGCATAATTCTCGGTCTGGTCATTATTGCCCGCATCATCACACGTTTTGTATTCAAACGCCCTGCCCCGGCAGATGCTGGTCACCCTGCTTTGAATCTGGTAGGAAAGGTCGTCCACTTTTTGCTGTATGTGAGTGTTTTCGCCATGCTTTTCACCGGCGACTCGCTCGATGAAGCCTATGGCTTGGAAAACATCATGGCAGGCAATGGCAGCATGCCAGAGAATCTTTTTGTCTACCCCGAGCGTGCCATTCATGGAAATTTTGCCTATGTCATTGCTGCATTAGTTGCCTTGCATATTGGCGCGGCACTGTATCACCAATTTATTCGCAAGGATAATTTGTTATCACGCATGTGGTATGGGAAGTAAGTAAATTAAAATAAAAGAGGCAGGCACGATTATGTGCCTGCCTCTTTTTGATTATCTCTGTGCCCCTGGCACATACTTCGTTTCCCACTCTGCAATGGCAGCGCGGATGGTGGTTTTGATCTCGCCATCAGGGACATCGTCAATGGCTTCGTATTTATCATTCCCGATGTGAACTTCGAGCCCGCCTTGAGGTGATTCTTTCAGGCTCACACTGGCTTTTTCTAACGCTGTCCCAACAATGCGGCTTTGCAAAACCGTATCGATCTGTTGAACGATGCTAAGCTTTTTAAATTCCTCTTCAGGATTCTTTGGCTTTTTCGGAGCACCCGGCGCGATGAAGGAGACAGGCGTCACCGTTGAAGGAACTGCCGATACAACAGGAACAGGCGCAGGTTGAGTCTGAGGCGGTGGGGGCACGGTCGCTGCGGGTTGTACAGCAGGTCCGCCTTCGATCCATGGGCGTAGATAGGTCACGATCTCGATCAGTCGTTTTTTCTTTTCTGGCGTCAACGGACCCGCCAATTGGACGCCATCCATTTCGATGATCTTATCTTTCTTGATGCGCAAAATACCAGGGTCCGCTTCTTTGGTGCCGCCAAGGCTTGCCGCTTCTGCCAATTTGCGTTCGGCTTCGGTCAATTTTCTTTCAGCATCTGCACGAACGATCTGCGCCTTGGTTTCAGCTGCTTCGATCTTTTTTCGTGCATCAATACTCATGTTGAAATAACCAAGCAGGGCTCCAATCCCGAATACAAAAATCCCAAGGATCCAAAATGCGACCGTGGGCAGGGTTGTCATCGTGTAATTTAATTCCATGGTTATTTCCTTTCGAGCCGCTGGCACTTCGGGCACACATGCGTGCCGCGTTGACCAACAGTAAACTTTTCAATGATCGTTCCGCAAGTTGAGCAGGGAGTGCCTTCGCGGTCGTAGACGTGAAAATAATTTTGAAACTCACCGCCGCGATATGCCCAATCGATGCTGGCACCGTTGCGTCGGATGCCTTCTTGTAACACGGACTTGATCGCCTCACACAACGCCTTTGCCTGTTTCTGCGTTACAGCATTCGACAACCCGAGAGGGTGCAGCTTCGCCATGTGCAATGACTCATCTGCATAGATGTTGCCCACCCCGGCAAGGAAGGTTTGGTCGAGCAGCAAGGGTTTCAACTGACGGCTGCGTTTTTGCAGGTTTTCGTACAGCCATTGCGGTGTGAATTCTTTGCCGAGGGGTTCTGGTCCCAGCTTGCCGAGGATTTTTTCGGGCTGGTTGGTGAGCCAGACGCGCCCAAACTTGCGGGTATCGTTGAAGGCGAGGGTGCTCTCTTCTCCGCGTTTGCCGCGCAGGGTGAGGAGCAGGCGGTCGTGTTTTTCTGCCTTAATTTTACCTTTTCTGACGGCAAGGTCACCGCTCATGCGCAAATGTATCAGGAGATTGTAATCTTCGAGCTGGAGAATGATGTATTTTGCCCGCCGTGAAACCCCTAAAATGCGCTGACCTTGCACTTCTTCCTTGAATTTTTTCGGCGAAGGGGTGGCAAGCGTCCGCGCCCAGCGCACATCGGCAGCGACAATGGTGCGACCGACGACATCCGGTTCAATGGTACGTGCAACGGTTTCGACTTCAGGGAGTTCGGGCATAATTCGGTTTCATGTTATAGGTTGGAAAGTTGGAGGGTTCAACCTGTAAACCTTTCAACTTTCAACCTGCAACCAAATTTATTCGTTAAACATCTCTCCCACCGAACGCCCTTCATGTGCGCGGCGGATGACTTCTCCCAGCAGGGAGGCAATCGAGAGCACGGTGATCTTGTCACCAAGAATTTTTAATTTATCAGCAGAGAGCGGAACTGAGTCTGTTGTAATGATATGCTTGATCGGCAGAGAAGCCAGTCGAGCCGCTCCATTTGCCGAAAGGATGGGATGAATGAACGCCAGATACACATCACGTGCGCCATATTTCTTCACCACATCCACAGCCTGCGCAATCGACCCGCCCGTATCCACTTCATCGTCCACGATAATGACGTCACGGTCTTTCACTTCGCCGATCAAGGTCAATGCTTCGGCGTTCGCATCGTTGCCGTGCCTGCGCTTTTCAATGAAGGCGATCGGCATATCCATATCGGCGGCATAGTTACGCCCTTTTTTGGCAAAGCCAAGGTCAACTGAAACGACTACCGGGTCTTGCATGTTGGCACGCATACTGTAGTTGATGTGATTCACCAGCATATGAGAAGCTGTCAACACATCCCCAGGGATGGAGAAGAAACCCTGGATCTGCCCTGCATGCGGATCGAGAGTCATATACCGGTCTGCCCCGGCGGCTTCGATCATATCGGCTACCAAACGCGCCGTGATCGGCACACGCGGCTGATCTTTCTTATCCGAACGACCATAGCAGAGATATGGGATGACCGCCGTAATGCGTGCAGCAGAATCCAGCTTCAAGGTCTGGATCATAATAAGCAATTCCATCAGATTGCGATGCACCGGCGAAGAGGTCGTTTGAATTACATACACATCCTGTCCGCGCACACTGCCGCCCAACTTAATAAAAAGATTCTCGTTCGGGAATTCGATCACCTCACGTGAGCTTAATGGCAATTCAAGATAATGAGATATCTTTTGTGAAAGCTCAGGCGAAGCCGTACCGCTAAATAACTTGATCCCGCCATATACTTTCAGATCGTGATGAACATGGTGCATGTTAACTACTTCTCCTTATTGCGCGAGTCCCACTCCGAACGCAGAACGCTCATGAAAAGAACATCGTCATAATTTCCGTGTTTATAAACTGCCTGGCGCATCTTGCCTTCAAAAACAAAACCTGCCTTTTCATAGGCACGCACAGCGCGTACATTTTCTTCGTACACGCGCAAAAAGAGCCGGTGCAGGTTCAAGGTTTCAAAGCCGTGCTTCAACAACAAGGTCATCGCTTCTGAGCCGTAGCCCTTGTTCCATTCTTCTTTTGCGCCGATCATAATGCCAAGCTCTGCCGAGCGATTAATCGTATCGATTCCAAATGTGCCGCAATTGCCGATCAACTTCCATGCCTTGCCCTTGCGTATTTCAATCGCAAGTGGTTTTTCATTGGGGTCACGTTTGCCCAAGCCTTCGAACCATGTCGTTTCATCCTGCATCGACATAGGCAGATACAAACCCAGGTTACGAGTCACTTCCGGGTCATTGACCCATTCATGAAACTTCTGCACATCCTCACGCTCCACGGCGCGCAGGCGAATACGCTTGCCATACACAATGCTCATGGTTGCCTTCCATTCATCAACACCGCCGCAGCCTCCCACGGCGAAACTTTTCGTTGGATGACTGACTCAAGCGCAGCTTCATACGCCTCAGCCTTCATCGACTCTTTGAACTTGCTCATCAATCCCTCACGGATCAACGCCTCCACCTCGACCTCAAGCCGGGTACGCTCACGAAGAGCCCAATCGCCGCTCGAGCGGAGGTGTGCCACATGCCGCGCAATGGCATCCACCAGTTCAGGGATGCCCACACCCTCTGTGGAAACTGTCCGTTGAATGGGCGGAATCCACATGGCAGTGGTTTGTTTTTGTTTCGGCGCTTCCACCTTCATTGAGATGCCATGATGCTTAAAGACACGGTCTGTCGGGTGAGCCAGTTCAAGCATGGTCTTCAATGCCTTCTCTGTATTTTCCACACCGGGTCTATCGGCTTTGTTCACCACGAGAATATCTGCGATCTCAAGGATGCCCGCTTTAATGGCTTGGATGTCATCCCCCAGCCCGGGAGCTTCAACAACCAACGTTGTATGAGCGAGGCGGGCAATGTCCACTTCGCTTTGCCCAGCGCCCACCGTCTCAACAATGATGATGTCGAAGCCAGCCGCGTCAAAGACTTGCACCATGTTGGCAGTGGCTTGAGCAAGCCCACCGAGCGAACCCCGCGAAGCCATCGAGCGGATGAAGACATTCGGGTCGCCAGAAAGATCGCGCATGCGAACTCTATCGCCGAGCACAGCCCCGCCCGTAAACGGACTGGATGGGTCGACCGCCACAATGGCGATGCGTTTGTCTTCTTGCTTACGATAATGCAGCGCCAATTGATTGACCAATGACGACTTGCCCGTCCCCGGCGCGCCGGTCACACCGATAAGATGCGCCTTGCCCGTATGCGGGAACAATTCCATTAACGACGAACGCCCCTCTTGCGAATTGTTTTCCACCTGGGTCAACATTCGCGCGAGGGCAAGGCGATCTCCGTTAAGGATGGCTTGAGGGTTGGTCATTCAGTTCCTGTATTTTTACTTGTAAAGACGCTTAACAACAAAACACAGAGCATCTTCCGCTCTGTGTTGGATGGACAGT
>JAFLCF010000094.1 GCA_017303735.1 Anaerolineae bacterium | reverse complement strand
CGCATTCCCCGGGTTCAACGTATCAGGGCTGCCTGCCCAGCCAATGCGCACAACGGCTGGCTGCGTTCCCCCGCCCCCACTGCAAGCGGATAAGATCAATGCAGTTAGAAGCAAGGCATAGACGAGTGTTTGTTTCATGGTTTCTCTCCTCAAGAGGGATGATATTGTGCTGTTTAAAACAACACAGAAATAAACCTAACAACCAATATTGGGTTATAGGTTTGCCATCGTCATTTACGGCTTGATGTTGGTACTCATTGATGTTCAAATTTTACTTTATATTTTAGATGTAGTGTTAATTATGTCTTTATTGGCTACACGCAATTTATATAAATAAAAAACTTCAATCGATCGGAAGAAATGCAAATATTATTTTTCTACTACCGTAAAGTAATACACCAAATGACAAAATTCGCGTTTGCCAACCTGCAAGGTGAAAAAGGTTGAAAACTCCCCTTCTTTGTTTGGGGTGATAAAGACTGCGCCCACTTGAATCTCTCCCCCAGGCGGGACGGAGATACCAAAGTCTTGTATTTTTGTGCCTTCATGGCGCAGCCCACCTTCATATACCAGGTCAACACCATAATTGGGCCATTCTTTTGTGCCAGTGTTAAAAAGTGTCCATTTCACATTGAAACGCACATTGGGTCCAAAGACAAATCCCTTCGGAGGAGTAATGTAAAGAACAGAACAAGTCCATTCTTTGCCTGTCATCTTTCGGGGATCTCTTTTTTCTTCTTTTCCACCATCTTCATCCTCTCCATCTTCGTTGGCGGGCGCAGGAGAAATGGTAACAGGCACGGTATAGGTTGGGATCGGCGTCAAGGTGGAAAGAAAATATATAAATGTCGGGGTAAATGATGGTGTAATCGAAGGAGTATGTGTAGGTCTGGGAGTATGTGTAAAGGTCGGAAGATTCACTGCGGTCTGTGTTTGAGCGGCAGCCGCAGTCTCTGCGATCATGATCTCAACCGAATTGGAATCAAATGTTGGCAAAGGGGCAGGCTCTGCAACCGAAATACCGGGCAAAGCACATGCCAACGAAACCATAATCACAGTAAAGAGGAAAATAGACTTGCGCACATGAACTCCTCTTTAAAGTATATCGTGAAATCTTTGCTTGATGAACGCCTCTCCTTTTGCAATGAACTCAGCATATTCATCCAAAACAGGTGCGGATGCCATAAGGTCCTGAGTCTTTTGGCGTAGAACCTGGCGCGCAGGCGGTTGACCGGCGTCCATCCATTTTTCCATGCTGTAGCGCGGATAGACTCCACTGACATAATAACCCGTCTTGTAATTTTTCAACGTGGATGGTTGATTCAAGAAACTCTTGCCGGGACCTACTTTGAAGATTTCATCCACAGCCGAGTTGACATCGTCTAACTGGAAGCCGTTGTGAAGGCGCAATGCCTGGTCGATGATCTCATGACAATGGACAAAAGTCGTTGGGGAGATTGACTTCGAGCCAAGAGAATCTCCAATGAACGGAGCCAGATGTCCGTTAGAGAGAAGAAGCGCGAGGGTGTTCATCCAATAGGTGTCTGCGGCGATCAGATCCATGCCCCAGCCGGTGCCACTGCCTGAGGTGGAACAATGTGGAATGCCGTAGAACTTCATCATTTCGGAACAGGCGACGCTGATGAGGATGCTTTGCGGATCGTAGAAGTTCAACATGGTGCGCATGTCGAAATAAACGGGCAACATGCCCAATAAAATTTGCGCGCCTTTTTTGATGGTCTGGCTGATGACCAAACCAGCGAGCAACTCTGCCATGAGCAGTGTGAGCGTGCCTGCCGGGGTGAGCGGAGTGGAAGCGCCTGCCATGCTGTAATTGGAGAAAATGATGGGAAGTCCGCGTTCGATGGCGACCTTCATTTTATCGACCGTACCAGCATTCATCACCAGCGGACTGACAGGATTGAAATACGGAATCACAAAAGGCTTATCGCCGACTTCCTTGCCATGAAGATGCTCGAACATATCCAGCACGTCAGGAAAGCGGTTCTCATCAGACACCAGCAAAACCAAAGGCTTGGTGGTATTGGAGATGTGTTCGAGTGAACCGTACATGTCACCCAATTCTTCTTTCACGTCGCGGACAATGCCGACCGTTGAAATGACATCATAATGTTTAAGAGATGAACCGAGCCGCACCAGATCGCGAAAGTTTTCGCGTTTAAAAATATCGAGAGTCTCATCCACAGGGTTTTGATAGAACAGAGCCGTCACCCCCACCCCAAAGCGCAGACGGTCTTCACCCAATTTCAATGCGTGTTCGCCGCGGCGGTTGTACACATCAATGGTCTTGGGCGCAGACTTGATGGCTTCTTCCACCACCTCTGGCGGAAATTTGATATTGCGGTCATTCGACTTCAAATTCAACTTCCGCTCAAGCAATTGCAATATCTCGGGCGAATCAACGCGTACACCGGTTTCACTTAATACCTTCAGGACGTTCTGATGCGCTTCCTGAATTTGTTCTGGGCTCATCATGGTTATTCGCGGGCGAACGTTGTTCATAAAGTTAATCTCCTCGCCTTGATTGTAATAGAGGATAGAAGAAAGAAAAAGCCAGTGCGATACATATCGCACTGGCTTTCGTTTACTTTTGTCGATCCCATAACTTTCGGTCGGCGGGATCTTCAGGGTCAAGAAATTTGGGATCAAGCTGTTTGCCAATTCGATAACCGTGTGAAGTCCAGATATCGGCAGCGAGCTTGCGCCCATCACAGCGGATGCCTTGTGCCGAGAAATAATCACAAACGCGGACGACGTCACGTTGAAAGATATTCCAGGCGGTTGGGTTCGACTTTGGCAGAACGATCTGCGGGAAATCGATGAAGGTAATGTCACCATTCCAATACAAGATATTGTACGCAGACAAATCACCATGAATACAGTCATTGGCAAGCATGACATCAATATTTCGAAGTACTTTATCGAACAAGTTACGCGCTTCATCAGAAGAAAGGTTAACCGAATTCAAGATCGGTGCCGCCTCAGACTCATCGCCAATAAAATCCATAACGATGGCATTCTTTTCCATGGCATAGGGTCTGGGGACATTGACACCTGCTTCAAAAAGTTTCTCCATGGTCTTGAACTCGTACGCGATCCATGATCGATGACGGACTTCTTCACCGTAGGTGGAGCGCTTGGCAATGGCGTTAACGTCGGCTTCCTTCCACAGCGCCGTGCCGTCTGCATCCAAGTCCACACGCCCGACACGATACTCGGCATCGTTCTTGAGATTTCGCAACGCTCTTGGGCGGTAGATCTTGGCGGCGACGAAGGGCACGTTCATATCGGTACCAGACTTGCACAGGTAGACCGAGGCTTCTTTGCCGCCTTTGACCTTTCTTAATACATCCGAGATCCATTGATGTTCATAAATATCTGTCAGCGAATCGAGCAACCAGGCTTCTTCAAAACGCGCGGCTTTGTACGTGAACTGGAATTCCTTTGCGATCTCCTGAGCGCGGATGAAAAGCTTCGCCTCCACTTCCTTTCGCTTGGACTCGCGTTTTACAGACGTTCGTTTTCTGGAAGAATCCTGAGCATCCCCCATATCGTCCAGTTCATCAAAATAATCATTTAACTGATTCTTACTCATTGTTGTTCAACCTTATATAACAAAAAACCACAGGATTCGATTTCCTGCGGCGCAACACCATAAAATAAAAACCGCAGGCGGAGCACGCCTGCGGTTGAAGGTCTGAAATAGACGAGACTACATCAACTCACATGGAGGCGCGCTGAACAATGGAGCGACAGATACTGTGATGGCTTGCATGTTTTCGAGCCTCCTTTCGTGGAATAAGATAGTAAAGAAATTTTATGCCAAGCAACGCCCAGCGTCAAGAGCCAGTTTTTGTGTAAAACGCCCCCACCCACACCCCAACCAGGACAAGCACCCCGCCAAGGATGAACGGAACGGTCACCATCTCTTTTGCCAACCAGGCAGCCAACGAAGTGGCAACAAGCGGAAAGAACAGAATGGAATACGAGGCTGCGGAGGCTGTCCATTTTGAGAGGACGTAGACAAATAGATAGAACATCAACACAGAGCCAAAAATGACGAGATAACTAAGTGCCATCCATCCGGTGGAGGTGGATGGCAAATTCCAGGTTTCATGCGCAAAAAAGGAGACCACCCCAACGAAGACTGCCGCAGAGAACAAGGAAAGTGCATTGATAATGACCGGATTGCTATTGACGGTGTATATCTTGAAAATGATATTGCCCTCAGCACTGATCAACGCACCCAACAGCAGGGCAAGGATGCCCGGAAGTAAGTCGCTGCTGCCGGGTTGGGCTCGGACGGCAATTGCCAAGCCGGTGAAAGCGATCAGCCCGCCGATCAGCGCCTGCACGCGGAAGTTCTCCAGACGATGCACTACAGCTAATATCAAGGTAAACAAGGGACCAGTGGAGATGATGACCGTGGCAAGGCTAACCGGCACCG
The DNA here is from genome assembly GCA_017303735.1 of Anaerolineae bacterium. The sequence goes on along the minus strand of JAFLCF010000094.1, from coordinate 12,534 downwards.
TTTGCAAGCCCCAATACAACAAGGCAAAGCCCATACCCGTGGAGATAAATCCATTAATAGCGATGACGGCAGAGTCATTGAAGGTTGGCATCGACATCCTTCGCCCGAAAAAAATCGCCCAATAGATCAATGCGGCAGGCATAAGGCGAAGAAAGGCGCCCCAGAATGGAGCTAGTTCCTGATTGCCAAAGCGGATGGCGACCGAGTTGGAACCGCCAAGGAGAATCACCAGAACAAATGCAGTCAGGGTTTTATTGTTAGGGAGTTGCGTTGTGGTTTCGGTCATGAAGTCTCGTTTCGTTTTTTTGGGAGTCTGCGAAAGCCTTTTGCCACAGAGTACACAGAGAAATTGGGATTGCTTCGCCGCTAAAAGCAAGAACATCGGCTCGCAATGACGGAGTTACCAGAATTACTTCACATGTTTATCAAAGAACAATTGAGTTTTGCCCATGAATACGAACCATGGGTCTCCGATGAAAGAATGTTCTTCGCCTTGATAGCCGAATATTTCTGCACTCACCCCGGCATCAACAAAAGCCGAATATAGTTTCTGCGACCACTCCGGCGGCGTGCCTGCAGAGGTTTTGCCATCTTCAGTGCCGTAGACGACTTGAACAGGTGCTGAGACTAGGTCGAAATGATAGAGCGGAGAGACCGCTTCCAGCATAACCGGATCCGTTGTCGCGTCGAAGTAGGAGGCGGTTAAATCTGCTGGCAAATCGAGTGGGAGGATATCCGATGAATTGCAGCCAAATGTCGCCTCGCCTTCGTAGACATCCCCAATACAGCCGGGACCCCAACGACCGATGACATCTGCGAAGTCGGCGCTGACGGATGAATATAACACTGCGGCTTTGACACGCGCGCCAACAATGGTGAGCACTTTTGCCGTGATACCGCCGCCCATGCTATGCCCCCACATGCCGATACGATCTGTGTCGGCTTCTGGGATGGATGGAAGTGCATTCATCAGATGGATCACATCGATGACCTGCCCGGAATAAAACAAGCTTTCGCCCGTATCCGAATCACCCCAACTGCGATAGTCAGATGATACGGTGAGATAGCCGCGACGATTAAGAAACTCAGCAGCACGGTCGGTGCCATCGCCGGAGTTGTAAATGTAGCGTGAAAAGAATCCATGATTCATGACGATGACCGGATAAGGTGCTTCGCCTACTTTTGGAATTTGCAAGACGCCGGTGATGGTGAGTCCGTCACTTGGGTATGAGATGAGGTAACGAGTGAAGTATTCTGTTTCAAAGACCGGTTCGCCGCGTGTGATGACGCCGCTTTCATATTCACGCTCTCGCAAGCCAGCGATGGTGTAGGGCTGTATTGCCTGCTCGGTGGTGAGGGTTGCAGTTGGTTGGGGCGTTTCCGTTGGTGTAGAGGTTGACGGGACGATGGTAACGACCAGTTGTGCTGGGGTTGGGCTTGCAGATGAAGTGCTACAAGCAGATAGAAACAATGCAATAAAGATAAAGTTAAGCTTTTTCATATTTCACCATGAATTTGATGCAAGGCGGGTTGACAACCCGCCCTACAAATACCAAGCGATTATTTTAAATTCTCATCGAAAAAAGCAACGGCGCGATCCATGAACAGGGTCCAGGCTTCGCCGGTAAAAGAGTGGCGTTGGTTTTGGTAGACGAACATTTCAACATCTTTGCCAGCGTCGAGCAGACCTTGATTCAATTTATACGACCACTCTGGCGGAGTCGAGCCGATGTAATCGCCGTCGGCAGAACCGATGTGGATCTGCACTGGCACGGTGACCGAATCTAAATGATAGAACGGAGCGACCTCGCGCATCCTATCTGCGCTTTGAGCTGATTCTTTATACGCGGCTATGATCTCGGCTGGAAGTGACTCAGGAATCACATCTGCTGAGTTACAGGTTTCGAGCAGCTCCCCGGCGGCAATATCGCCGATGCAGCCATAGCCCCAGCGCGCAATCAGGTCGGCATCGTCAGCGGAGTTGGGTGCGTATAAGACCGCCGCTCTCACGGGGGAATCGAGCGTAAGGATTTTGGTCGTGATGCCGCCGCCCATGCTATGTCCCCACATGCCGATGCGAGAGACATCTGCCTGGGGAATGGAGTCAAGGGAGGCGAGCAGGTTCATCACATCGGTGACCAAGCCGGTGTGGAAGAAAGAAACGCCAAAGTCGGAGGTGCCCCAGGTGCGATAATCGGAAGAGATGGTGATGTAGCCGCGCTGTGCGAGATATTCAGCAGCACGTTGTGAGCCGTCACCCGAGGTGTATTCACTTCGTGGATAAAAGCCGTGGTTCATGACGATGACGGGGAATGTCCCCTCCCCTGCTGGGATGTTAACTACGCCTGTGATGCGTAAGCCATCGGATGGATAAGCGATGAGGTAGCTACTGAATTGGTCGTTGAAGGCAATGCGTGCGCCGACTTCGATGACTCCGCCTTCGAATTGACGTTCGCGCAAACCCGCAATGGTGTACGGATACATGAGATGCGGCAAGGCTGTGGCGGTGGGCGTCACTTGCGGAGTGGCTGTTGGCGCAACTGTTTCTGTGGGATGAATTACCGTGACGATGGGCGGAGGGAGGGTGGCAGTTGGCGAAGCAGGGACCGTTGAACAGGCAGCAAGAAGCACCGATAAAGTGAGTAGATGTTTTTTCATGCGTAATCGTGAACGACGTCTAGTACGCCTTCTTCCAGGATTTGTTCCACCCGTTTTAGGAGGGAAATGGTGGTTTCTTCATCTAAAAAGGATTCGCCGCAGGCTGGGCAAACTTGGGCAGGGACTTTATGAACGACTGCCTGAAATTCGTCGCGTTCAAAACGGATGGAGGAAAAGCCGCCAAGAGTGTGCGCTTCTCTGCAAACGACACAGATCATCGACGGCTCCGTGAGTCTTTTTTCCATTTATCGGGAGTGGGATGATAGACGGTTATGACCGTTGTCTGTTTTTCATTTTCAGATGTAACCACGTGAAAGGGACGATTGCCTTGCAGACCGAAGAGTAAGCGGCTGGGCTCGGGCATTTCGGAGGTGTAATCTTCGATGACGTCTTCGGCTTTCAACGCGGCGCGGACTTTGCCAATGGAGATGCCGCGTTCGAACATTCGTTGCACCGCATGGGCGCGAAATAGGAGGGAATTCATAGGCGGTGATTATAATGTGCCCCCTGCCCCCTCCGCCCCTGCCTTCGGCGGGGCACCTCCCCCAAATACGACGATAGTGCTGTCGGATTTGGGGGAGGATACGATAAAATACCTCGCCATGAAAATTTCGCCGACTGAGTATTTTGGGAATCTTGCGTTGCTGTTAGAGCTGGAAGCTGAGGCTGAAAAGAAGGAGGCTGTGCGCGAGCGCAGTAAACTTTCGCCAGCCGAAGCCGAAGCGACGGGCAATAGCCTTGTCAATCTTGTGATTCGCGAAGAGGGATATGGCTTGGGCGGGCGTTTTCTGCTGGGGTTTGGCAAGCGTAATGAGACTCTGCCGCTGCCGTGGACAAGGCTAGGAGTGGGCAGCCCGGTCATCGTCACAGAAGAGAGGCGTGGCACTTCATCTAATAATGAAGAGAATGGCTGGCGTGGTATCGTCAGTGCGATTCGCAGAGATGCCATTCAGGTGGCGGTTCAGCAGTTTATTGAAACGGAAGCAGAGAAGCCCACGTTTCGCATCGACCGCGCATCGGATGAGATCGCGCGCTTTCGTCAGCGCCAAGCCATGGAGGCGGCGCGGACGGCGGGCGGCAATTCGCGCCTTGAAGTGTTACGAGATGTGTTGATCGGAAATGCAGGTGCGCTTTTTGAAAAACCAGAAGCGTTCGAACCTTTGAATAAACATCTAAACCCATCGCAGATCGAGGCGGTGCAATTCACGTTGAGTGCTGAAGATGTTGCCATTATTCATGGTCCGCCGGGCACAGGCAAGACGACGACGTTGGTGGAGTTGATCTTGCAGATCGTTCGCAATGGACAAAGTGTGCTGGCGGTTGCCCCCAGCAATATGGCAGTGGATAACCTGCTTGAGAAATTGATAAACGCAGGCGCGCATGCCATTCGGCTTGGGCACCCGGCACGCGTGACGCCCGAACTACGTGAGCACACGCTCGACCTGATGGTTGAGCATCATCCTGATATCAAGATCGCAAACAAACTGATGCGCGATGCGTATGCCTTGTGCGATCAATCTTTTAAATATACACGCGCCAAACCCGAGCGTGGCGAGAAGCAAGCCATGCGCGATGAAGCCAAAGAGATGCTGCGTGAAGCAAGGCAGATCGAAGATCAGATCACCTCGAGCATTTTGATCAATGCGCGCATTCTTTGTGCCACTGCCACCGGGTTAGACCGTGACCGGCTGGAAGGCAAGCATTTCGATTGGTGCATTATGGATGAAGCGGGTCAGAGCACCGAGCCTGCCGCGTGGATCCCGATTCAATATGCACAGCGCCTGGTGCTGGCAGGCGATCCTTGTCAGCTTCCGCCGACTGTGCTTTCGCCCGAAGCCATGCGCGGCGGCTTCAACATCAGCTTGATGGAGCGCCTGCTCAACGACAATGCTCCGCGCAAAATGTTGGATGTGCAATATCGCATGCATCAGGACATTATGAATTTTTCTTCGGATGTTTTTTACGAAGGGCATTTACAAGCGTACGATGCGGTTCGCACCGCGTTGTTAGCTGACCTGCCCCATGTCACTTCATCTCCGCTGACAGATCAAGCCATTCACTTCATTGACACGGCAGGCGCCAGCTACGACGAAGAGCCGGAGCCCGATGGGGAAAGCCGACTTAACCCGCTTGAGGCGGAGTTGGTGGTTAAAAAAGTGAACGAGTTAATGGAGCATGGCGTTCTCTCAAAAGACATTTCGATCATCTCGCCGTATTCGGCGCAGGTGAAGTTGTTAAGGCAAAAACTCAACAAAATTGCCGCCGGAGACGGCGGCTTGAGCGGTATTGAAATTGACAGCGTGGACGGTTTTCAAGGACGCGAGAAGGAAGTCGTCATCGTAAGTCTTGTGCGCTCCAATCGTGATGGCGATGTGGGCTTTCTCGCCGATACGCGGCGCATGAACGTGGCGTTGACTCGTGCCCGAAGAAAATTGATCGTCATCGGCGATAGCGCCACCATCACGGCGCATCCGTTTTACGAGAAGATGGTGAAGTATTTTGAAAGCATTGGGGCGTATCATTCGGTGTGGGAGGAGTAGTGAAGGGGGATAGGGAATAGGGAATGGGGAATGGGGAATGGGGAATGGGGAATGGGTGCGTGTGGGGTGGTTTTATTCCGCTTTGGTTGGGAGTGGCGTATAATTTGCTCATCCATACAAAGGATGTTAAGCCGAACTATTCGGCATATCACCCCGCAGGGGGACAAAAAGCCGAATGGTTCCGTTAAAACGTAGTTGGCTGGCTTTTCATAAACAATTGGGATAATTAATATGTCAACAAAGAATTCAACTCCCCCTCTAACCGATACAATCATAGTTGCCATTTCGCGGCTAGTTGATGATGCTCAAGTTGAGACTCGTGAGCCAAGTCATTCTGATATTGAATTTGAAATTAAGAGAACAAATTTACAAAATGGTGATCCGAAAGCTCAGGGACAGTTAGTAGGAAAAGCAAAACGAGTTCGCTCTACACTAAGTTGGGCTTTAGAAAACGCCCCAGATAATGGAGCTAGATTCGTAGTTAATCTAATCTCACACGTCAAGGCATGTGGCGGGTTTCGTGATGGTTCTTCTAATTTTGTTGGTAAAGAAGCAATTCAAAATGCAATTTCAGCATTTAAGACTGTAGGCTTTGAACTCACCTTTGACGGAGATATTTTTCCACTTTTACTTGATAACCTTGAAGGTGCTGAACTCACAGCCGCTTTAGAGGGATATGTGCGTCGTGCCAAACGTGGTGCTGAAGATGCAGCGCTTGTCACTGGTACAGGTAAAGACTTATTAGAAGCAACAGCCGCACATATCCTCGTAGAAAAGTGGGGAAGTTATCCATCTTCAGCGAATTTTCCGGGTTTGCTTGGTCAAGCTTTTGTGGCACTCGGTTTCGCTACTCCCCAAAATACTCCGCAATCTGGGGAACCTACTATCAAAAAAGTCGAAAGAGCACTTTACGAATCTGGTTGTGCGGTGAATGGTCTTCGTAATAAAGAAGGAACTGGGCATGGACGACCTTGGATACCAAGTGTTACCATTGTCCAAGCTAAGTTGGCAGTGCAACAAATGGGCATAATTGCAGAATATATGTTAGCTGCCCTCAAGAGTGGTCAGTAAACCGCACCTAACAAAGCGTGCACCCGACGCGTGTTAATTTGAGGGAAATATGAGTGACGAAGGTGAAAGAGCCTTAAAAATAAAGTTTCACAGTCTTGCAAAAGATGATTTTATGATTCATCCAGACGTTAGAGGGGAAGAATTGCTTCATCATAAAAAAGTTGTGATTGACTTTATGCTTTACCCCATGCCACACTTGATAAAAGCAGGCTTTGACCCTGTTTGGTTTGGTATTGAAGTTAAACATTTTGGCGTTGCAGGTGAAACAGGAAAGATGTCACGCTTTATTTGGCAAAGCATTTCTTATGTTCAATCAAAATTTCAAGTTGATGGAAAAATTGCAAATCCCGCTTTTGTGCTTGGATATTCAGATGTATTTGAAGTGAATGACAGTAAATTAACTAGAGACAACACATACATGCATCAGCTAATCGGTATGTTACGCCTTGCTGGTTTAGCCCATGTAGGTACTTTTCGTAAAATCAAACCTACCAAAAGTAATCTACTTGGCGGTTGGGATATAAGTTTTTCTTCATCATCTTATTTTCGTCGTGTTGGTGATGAATACACAAGAACGAAATACAATATTTTCAAAGAAAACGTAGGTAATTCCTCAGGATAAATACGTTTTATAATAACGCCAGCTAACAAAGCGCGCAGCAAGATATTATCTGGTTGGACGGATTCGCCCGATCTACGAGACCAGGCGGGTAACGCATACTGTTAGCTAGCTAATCCTTATCAACAAAAAAGGGAGATTAGATTATGTCTGATAGTATTGTTGTAGCTCTAATAGGTTTAATTGGTGCAGTTCTTGCAGCATTAATTGGCGCATTTGGCACTATTGAAGCAGCAAAGATAAAGGAGAAATCATCAAACTCCCAGTCATCTGGTGTTTCGTGTGGGTGGATTGGGCTAGTAGCATCTGTTATGGCAGTTATCGGTTTTATCCTAAGCGCTATATTTGCTACATCGCTATTAAGGAATTTTAATGACCAGCCAACAACGGTTATTTTGGATCCGCTAACAACTAATCCAGGTGTTCAAACATCAGCAAGCAGCGTTCCTGCTCAAATTTTTCAAACAGGACCGTATTGGGGATGGCGAAATGAATTTGGTACAGAAACATTAATGTTGAATATTTTATCAACAGGTGAATGCATACAAAGCATACAAATTTTCATTGATGGACAATCTTACAATGCATTTGTTATTTCAGATACCAACGACCCACATTATCAAAACAAATCTATGTCATTTGAAGGCTCAACAGGAAGTTCTTGTAACTATCTAATAAATAGTAATACTCCCATTCGACCATCTCAATATTTCTCTGTTCCTACTACCACTTATGGCATAAACTTGCCTTCAGAAAAACCTTATGAATGGTGTTACCAATCCACAGACAAGACATGGTATCCTTGCCAATAATTGCTTGTTAAAAAAACGCCAACTAGCAAAGCGTGAAGCAAGATACTATCTGGTTGGACAGATTCGCCTGGTCCACGAGAGAAGGCGGGTATCCCCAATCGGGGACAAGCCGCAAACTGTTGGGCGGCTTCGCAATAATTATCAAACTCATATGTCATGTCAAATCAAAATTGGATTCTAATAATTGGTGTTATCTTATTGGTACCTCTCTGGCGAGTTGTTATCTGTCTATCAGCAACTCTGCACATGGTTATTTTTGCACGTCTAGCCAATCTAGAATTTGATGTGAAAAAATTCTTCATTAAATGCTTTACGCATAGCTTTCCCAGCATTGGGGTTGCACTTGTTGTAGATGATCGAGTTCAATCCGTAAAGAGCTATGTGACACTTGGGTATCGAATGTCAATGGAGCACCGTCTCGCAATTAGCGTTAAATCTCGAGCGAAACCAGGTTCAAGGCTCAAAGTTACACCAAATACATCTTGGTTCAGGAAACAAAAGACTTATTTTGGAGACTCTTGGGATAGTAATTTGATTGTTCAGAGCACTCCCCGAGATTTTGGACGCAATCTTCTTATGGTTGAAGAATTGAGAGAAAGACTTTATAACGCACTTCGTGGTGATGGTTTCATACCTGAGTATCAATCAAGCCTGATCATTTCTCGCACAGGTACTGTCACATTGAATGTGAAAGGGATGTTTTGGAATCCATGGCGCACAAAGTCCCTGTTAGAATTAGTGGATTCAATTGCAAAAAATGCAGGCTAAGTGGGAACAAAGCACCACGCTAACAAAGCGGACAGCAAGATACTACCTGATTGGACAGATTCGCCCGGTCCACGAGAGAGGGCGGGTATCCCAAATAGTAAAAAGGATTTATATCAATGATTAACAACACTGACACATCACAACTAAGTCAAAGCGAGCGCCTGTTGTCTGCCTTCTCTCATGTGTCAATTCTGATACCTCGCATTGGACTTCTTGTGCCACTCATCATTTGGATAATACAGGCAAAACAAAAGAGTAAGTCGCATTTTCTAACATTTCAATCTCTTCAAGCCTTAATATATCAAATGCTTATTATGCTAATTGGGTTTATTGATTACTGGAGTATTTTCTTTATCCCCACCACCGTATTCGTTGCCTATATTGATCGAATAGTGACTATCGGTTTGATTGTAAATTTCATCTTAATTACTTACGGAATTATTGGTGCTATTCTAACTTTTCAAGGTAAGTCCTTTCGTTATTGGATAATCGGGAAGCAAGTTGAACGCTTTATGCCAACGGTAAGTTTGAAACCGTCAATAATATATATCCCTTTGATAGTATTCGTCTTAATAAATTTTTTAGCTTTTGCTGTAGGTTCCTTCCTCGCAATAGCTGCCATAGCCAGTGATTAAGACCCAACGTGTACATTACTGTTTGGACGGATTCGCCCGGTCCACGAGAGAGGGCGGGTAACGCATACCGTAAGGCGGCTCAATTGCTAGGACATTCGTGAAGTGAGACGATATGAAAATCATTGTTGAAGTTGGCACATCTGAGGAAAGAGATTTGATTAATTCCGAGTTGCAGTCGTTTTTTGGTGCAACCCCTGAAATTTTTCCTACTCTAACAATTGATAGAATTATTGTGCCTGCCGATTTCGATATTGCCGTAAATGGGTTGCTTGAAAAACCAAATTATCAATCAGTGCGAAATCTTGGCGAACACCAAGTTAGGGCACAAGCCAAAATCATCAACTCTCCCGCTGGCTTTTGTATAGTACTATCATTCCGTCTTTTTTATAGCGAACACGAAGATATACAAACCAGAGCTTTTGTTTATATTCACGAACTTATACATTTAGTCAACAGTTCAAAATTTTTGGTTGAAGAAATTCATTCTCAATCAGACAGAATTTATGTCAAAAACCTTGAAAGATTTGTCGATGAATATATTGCCGACAGAAAGGCGTATTCAGTCATCGACAAGCTGTTTCTGGTAAAGAGTGAACTTTGGCAAGCAGCATTAATTCGCCAAGCGTCTTCCTTTATTATTGCACTGACAGATTCAAATCATATGCAAGAAATTAAAAAATCGATACAACAATTACAAGAACATCAAGACATTACAATTTTCTTGCCTAAAGTGGGCGCATTGTTCGATGAAATCCTTGTAGTGTTAGCCCATTCCTTTTCTCTTTCAGATTGTTATCCAAATCACCTTCCATTGTCAGAGCTATCTAAATGTGATTTTGTCAATGAAAGAACAATCGCACTGATTGACTATGTTCGTCAAAATTATTTAGATAACAATTATCAGTTGATTGAAGGCATTCCATTTATCAAAGAATTTATGCAAAACTTTGGAGTTGCGTTTAGTGATTCGTCAAATGGGCTTGTTTGCAATGTTGATTATTCAGATTTTCAACAACACTAAACGCCGCCTAACACCGCGTGTACCTGACGCTGGGGATTCTGCGCACATCCCAAGCAGTTTTCTACGCCTTGTCATTTTTCTGGCTGGACGGCTTCGCCCGGTCCACGAGACAGGGCGGGTAAGAACAAAGCAAGTCATTAATAAGGCGGACATCGAATGTCATCACAAAAACAAGATTTAGACAAATACACTCTGAGCAGAAAAGATTTTTTATTTAGTGCTTTAATTACTGTCGGGATATGTACTTTTCCATTGTGGATAGCAATGGTATGTTGGAATACTGCTAAATTTCCTCCACAAGTTTTCGGAACCAACGAAGATCACTTCCGTGCACACATCATAAGTCCAATCCCTCAAAGTGTTGAAATTCTAAATGTAGAGTTCGATGACATTATTATTCATCCCGATGTAACATATTACTTTCGTTTTTATGTAGATAGAAATGATTTGGAAAAGATTGTCTCCAGCAGAAAATTATCTCTTGATGAAGGTGCTTGCTCTGGGTCATCCTATCCGCCAGAATGGTGGGATGTAGAAAAACTAGAAAACATTGAAAGATATGTTTACGAAGAAGGGCTGTATGGCGGTCTTCTTATCACGCTTTGTTATTACCCTCCAAATAAAACCGCATATTACATGTATTTGACTTATTAATTTTTGAGTATTGCGAAAGGCAAAATTATGTGAAATAATTTTAAGCAACCTTGCTTAGCAAAGTAAAAAGCAAGCTAGCAAAGCGGACAGCAAGATTACCTGGTTAGACAGATTCGCCCGGTCCACGAGAGAGGGCGGGGAATGTAAACCGTTGGACAATTTGAAAATCAATTATAGGGAAAAAATATTATGGAAATAAAAATTATTGAAGCAATGGAATCTCCAAAAGAATTGGAAATTCTTTATCGAGAAAATCCCGATGAATTCTCAAAAGCATTTCCATCTGTCATGGCAAACCACCCCGAATCAACTATCTTGCAAGTATGGCAAGAACGATTAAGTTTTGAAGCAGAAAAAAAGCATGGTGCTTCTGCTTGGTCATCCAAAAATATTCTCATTCTTCTTTTATTAATTGCAATTGCGGGAACTATTTATAAATTACCTGACTATTTCACTTCAATAGATGACCAATGGTTTTACACTCGAAACTGGGGGTTGGTATTTATCGCTCCTCTCATCGCTTATTTTGTTCAGCGCACAAAATCTCCTAAATTTATATTATTAGTTTTCCTCATTTCAGCAGCGGGGCTAATTTACCTGAATTTACTACCCAGTCGCGGCGAATATTGGTATGAATTTTCAGAAAAGTATGGCGCTTTTGACGACGCACTAAAAAATGCAGAACTACATATTCCATTGTTCCTTTGGTTAGTAACAGGTGTTGCTTTTGCTGGAAAAGAATGGAAAAACATATCTTCTAGGATGGGCTTCCTTAGGTATAACGGCGAAATCATCATCTACACCACAATCCTAATAATTGGTGGAGCAATATTATCTGGCATTACCTTGGCATTATTTAGTTTTATTGAAAAAGGTTATGAACTATCAGGATGGTATGAAGATTATGCAATAATGTATGGGCTTGTATCCACACCTATAATCGCAACCTTTCTACTAGACAAAGTAATTGACAAACGTCTAAACATAGCCCCAACAATTGCCAGGATTTTTACTCCATTATTTTTGATAACTACAATCGCCTACCTAATAATCATGGTCATTTATCAAAAGAATCCATTTGGAGATCGCGAATATCTGGTTGCGTTGAACATCTTGCTAATCGTTGTGCTGGGGTTATTGATCTTCACTATCGCTGAACGAAATACGAGCTCGGCACCAAGCACAAATGATTATCTCAATATCGGACTTGCCTTAACAACAATCATCCTTGACTTTATCGCCCTGTCCGCATCGGTCTTTAGAACAGTAAGCGATGCATATGGATTAACACCAAACAGAATCGCCATTCTCGGAATAAATTTACTTGTGTTTTTTCATCTATTGGGGATTCTCGTTAATTATGTTCGTTTTGTTTGGAAAGGTGAGCCATTTGTAAAATTGGAAAATTGGATTGCAGTTTACTTGCCCTATTATGCGATTTGGGCTATTCTTATTTCAATCTCTTTGCCAATACTTTTCTGGTACCAATAGTGATGTTTTTGAAGATAGATTAACGGGTCTTGCAAACCGTAGTTGCACTAATCACACACACCATAATGTTTGGAGAAAAAAATGGACGCTGACCTAGAGTTAATGACTAAAGAAGATTTAATCAAAGAAGTTGTTAAACTCCGACAAGCAATCCGTGAACACCGTGATAGCACAGGTCACGATTTGTGCTGGTATCATCCCCAACTTTGGAGTCTACTTCCAGAGAAAATATCGCCAGAAATACAGATTCCTGAATGGTCTAATT
>JAFLCF010000093.1 GCA_017303735.1 Anaerolineae bacterium | reverse complement strand
CTTAGTTTCTCAAGCCGAGCTTGCGCCGCTGTATGAGTGGGGTTCAACTTCAAAATACGTTCCACGCATTCGATCTGTTCCTCCACTTCAGAAACGGCAAAGCTAAGCGCCCACCAACCTCGTGCCGAATTTATATTTCCACGCAGGTACTCCTCCAACAAGGGCGCTGCCTGTTGTTTCTTTCCCTCACGCAAAAATTGTTCCGCTTTTTGAAGAAGTTCGTTATCTGTGGAATTCATCATTTGATACTCCCAAGCGAATTATAGGCGTGATTGAAAGGAATGGCAAATGATTGAAATGAAACAAAAAAACAGGGCAGCCTAAGGCTGCCCTGCATGCTACAACAGCATACCCTTACAGGTCGTTTGGATCAACATAGTTTTCAGACTCGCATCCATGCCCATCTCCCTCTTCACCCGATGGAGCAAATTCCTGAAGCGGCGTTTGTTTCTGCGCCTCATCAGATGCAGACTGCACTTGAAGCTGATTCACCAACCCACCTCCAAGAACATACATTCCCAAACTTCTTTCGCCAGGGTTCGCCGAGGCAGCTTTAACGCTCACAAACACGGCAATGATGATTCCCAGGCTGATCAGTACGGATAAGACTAAACGAGTGGTTAATTTGAACATGTGATTTTCTCCTAACGAAACACATTTGACGGGCATTGTTCGCCATATACGGATAGGTCACCATTTACTTCCCCAACTATGAAATAATTATAACTATTAATGTCCAAATTTATTTAAAGTCTTATTTCTTCTTAAGCAAAAAGGCGACCCAGCCGGTATGGGCAAGGTCGCCTTTAGTAGAACATCAAGAAAAAGTTTAGAACCCGTCAAGAGCGCTAAGGTCTGCAATCCCGTTCGAGAGAGATGCGATTTTTTGCAGCAAGCCGAGGCGGTTTTCTTTCACCTTTTTATCCTCTGCCATCACCAGCACTTTATCGAAGAAGGCGTTGATGGATGGAATCAGTTTGACGACAATCTCTAAAAATTCATCGACCGTAGACGGTTGACGGTTGGCAGTTTCTTGGATGGCTTTGAATAACGCCTTTTCTTCTGCCTCCACCAAAGCTTTTTCATCCACGTTAAAGGATTCTTTTTGGTCGCGGGTGATGCGGACGCATCTTGCATAGCCCGGCAGGATCGTGGACCAATCTTCACGGCTCACCCACGCCGATAACTGCTTCACCGCCCGAGCGGATGCCGCCGGGTTGGCGGACTGCTGAGCCAGCACCGCTTCGACAACATCGTGTTTGTACCCAGCATCCTTCAAGACCACTGCAAGGCGACCTTTGATGAAGTCCAGAATCTTTTCCTGCGCTTCGGCATTGACTTCGATAGGCTGGGTTTTGGCAGAATGTTTGATGGCTGCAACCAGGTCAATATCCATATCATGTTCAATAAGCGGTTGGACCAGTCCGATGGCGGCGCGACGTAAACCGAAGGGGTCTTTCGCGCCGGTGGGAGCGAGACCTGCCGCGAACATGCCCACAAGCGAGTCGAGTCTGTCGGTGATGGCAAGCGCTACGCCTGCTTTGCTTTGCGGTACGGTCTGATATTGTTCGGCAATCGCCTGCGCCACTTCGGGGGCTTCACCAGAACGAAGGGCATACTCGCCGCCGATAATGCCTTGTAGGGATGTCATCTCTGTGACCATCTGCGTGACCAGATCCGCTTTGGAGAGATAGACCGCGCGAGCCAGAGTCTTGATGAGCAGCATGTCTTTGAAGCCGAGCAAGCCGCCGATCTCTGCGCCGAGTTTGAGCATGCGGGCAGATTTATCGAGCATGGAGCCGAGTTTGGTGTGGAAGGTCAACGAGGAGAGTTTGGGACGATATTCTTCGAGTTTGAGTTTGACATCTTCGCGGACGAAGAAGTTGGCGTCGGCAAAGCGCGCGCCGAGGACGTGTTCGTTCCCATCGCGGACGATGTCAATGTGGATGTCGTCGCCGTTGCGGATGGCGATGAAGTGAGGCAAGAGCGTCGAAGGTCGAAGGTCGAAGGTCGCGGATTCGCCTGACTTTTGACTTTCGACTTTTGACTGGATGGGGAAATAGCGTTGATGCTTCTTCATCACCGAAATCAAAACATCGCGTGGCAAAGTCAGAAACTCAGAATTGAAACCACCCATTACGGCGGTGGGCATTTCGATGAGATTAGTCACTTCGTTGAGCAGACCTTCTTCGATGATGGCTTGTCCGCCGACAAGATGCGCGGCTTCGTTGACCTGCGCGACGATGGCGGCTTTTCGTTCTTCTTTATCCAACACGATGCCCAATTCCCGAATCACGTCGAAATACTTATCGGCGGAAGGAATGGTCATTTCTGGAGAGTCATACGGGCGCAAGCCGCGCGTCACATTGCCGCTGACGACACCAGCATATTCAAACGGGATGACCATGTCACCGAGCAGGGCAACGTACCAGCGAATGGGACGGGAGAAGGCAACGCCGGATTCATTCCAACGCATGGACTTTTCGAACTTGATATCTGCCACCAACTTGGGCAGTGCTTCGGCGAGGACTTCGGGTGTGGGGCGTCCTTTTTGTTTCACTTGAGCGAAGACGTATTTGTTATTGCCTTCTTCGCGCACTTCTAATGAAGCAGGGTCGATGTTGTTCTTCTTGGCGAAACCCAAGCCAGCCTGTGTCGGCTTGCCGTCTTTGTCCAAGGCTTTATCGGCGGGCGGACCTTTGACGAGGTCTTCGCGGTCGGGCTGATTCGGGGAGAGAGAGGCTACTGAAAGGACGATCCGCCTCGGGGTTGTGAAGATGCGGATGTCTTTGTGGTCAAGTCTAAGTTCATTGAGCAGAGGCGGAATCCGCTGGCTAAGTTGTTCATAAGCAGTGTCCACGTCGTCGGCGGGTAATTCTTCAACACCGATTTCGAGGAGGAAGGAAGAAGCGATATTGGGAAAAGCGATATTCGATGATTCGATATTCGATTTTCGAGTATCGAGTATCGCGCTCTTCAACAACGGATACTCCAACCCCTTCCTCTGCTCCTCATACGCCAGCGCCACTCCCCTAGCGAGTTCGCGTATGCGGCGGAAGAAGGCTTGACGTTCGGCGACGGAGATGGCGCCGCGGGTGTCGAGGATGTTGAAGGAGTGCGAGCATTTGAGGACGTAGTCGTGCGCGGGGACGATGAGACCGGCGGCGAGACAGGCGTCGGCTTCGGCGGAGAAGAGATCGTACATGGCGCGGACGCGGTCGATGTCGGCAGTTTCGAAATAATATTTGGAGTGTTCGAACTCTTCCTGTCGGCGGATCTCGCCGTAGGTGACGCCTGCGCCGTAATCCTCGTTCCAAATGGCTTTGGCGTTGTTGAGCGCGATGAGGATGCGTTCGAGACCGTAGGTGATCTCGACCGAGACGGGGTCGAGCGTGACGCCGCCCATCTGTTGGAAGTAGGTGAACTGCGTGATCTCCTGCCCGTCGAGCCAGACCTCCCAGCCCAAGCCCCAAGCGGAGATGGCGGGCTGCTCCCAGTTATCTTCCACGAAGCGGATGTCGTGCTGGCGCGGGTCGATGCCGAGGGCTTTGAGCGACTCGAGGTAGAGTTCCTGCGGATTGCCGGGGTCAGGCTTGAGGATGACCTGAAATTGGGTGTGGAGTTGGAAGCGGTTGGGGTTCTCGCCATAACGCCCGTCGTCGGGGCGCACAGACGGCTCGACATAGGCGACGTTCCACGGTTCGGGTCCGAGCACGCGCAGGAAGGTGTTGGGATTCATCGTCCCTGCGCCGACCTGGGTGTAGTATGGCTGGGTGATGAGACATCCCTTGGATGCCCAGAAGTCTTGAAGTTTGAGGATGATTTCTTGGAAGGAAGAAGACATAGTTTTCAGTGTCCAGTGGTCAGTATTCAGTTTTTGGTGCGGGGGGATTATAACTGATGGTTAATGGGTACCTCAAAGCTCATCTTCTATTCGATGTACTACACAAGACAAAAGTTTTTCAGCAATCTAATTAACTACTAATATATTTCGATCTAACTTATTACACAAGAATGTTATGGAATCCATATCTGATTACTCGCATACTCTATCTTAACAATGCTTTTACTGTTTGTATCGATGATAAACATATCTGGAGTATAAGTAGCAGCCTCCTTAAAAAGAGTAAGCACAACTTTACTGCCATCCGGTGACCAAATCACGCTACTAATTCCATCATAAACAAGAGGGATATCAAAAATAAAGGTGTTTGAACCATTTATATCGCTGACATAAGCCACGACATCTTCATCTTGGACATTCCATGTACCGGATTGGTTTGATCTCTCAACTACCGAGACTGCCTCATAACTAAATAATATTTTCTCTTGAGTAGGCGACCAAGAAATAAATTTATCATGTTCTGGGTTTTTAGTCAGATTAATTAAGTTAGTACCATCTAAATCAACCGAAAAATAATCAATGTTATTATTTCGATTAGACGAGAACAATATACCTTCGCCATCCGGCATCCAATCCACAAAAAGATCTTCACCGAGGCTTTGCGTCAAATTAATTGAATTTGATACATTTACATTTGCAACCTTAACCTCAACATCCCCTCCTTGCTCAGATTTAAAGACAAACTTAGATTCATCAGGCGATAGAGATACAAAATAATCATCAGAGATTTCTGATGTTAAAGGTGTAACAGAAAAATCTTTCAAATCCATCTTATACACATCATAATTTCCTGAACGATTAGAACTAAAAAACAAACCACCATTTGTTAATGACAAAAAACCAAAAATATCATCGCCAGCAGATTGAGTTATGTTTTCAACACCAGATCCATCAACAGCAACTTTATATAGCTCCTCATTTCCATCTCTTTCGGAACTAAATATAATCTCTTCATTATTAGGCAACCAACCCACAAACCAATCACCTTTACTGTTGTTTGTTAAGTTGATTACACCAGTACCATCTATATTTACAACGTAAATTTCGCCGTCACCACTCCAAAACCCACCTTGTTGAAGCAACAACTTATCGCCCTTTTGAGACCAAGTTACGATATCGGCATTCAAAATATTACTTGCCAATTTGACCAACCCTGTCCCATCAATATTAACTGAAAACAAATCATCATTTACACTATAAACAATTTTGGAACCATCAGGAGACCATCCTTTGTAATTAACCCATTCAGAGCCAGTTGCATTTGTAATCTGTACTACATCTCCCCCACTTAAATCTGTTAAGTATAAATTCCTTTTGTTTTCTCTAATAGAACTAAACAAAATTTTTCTACCGTCTGGTGATAAAGACACTATATAATCATTATATAGTCCCTCGGTGAACCTTTTTAATTCTGACCCATCTCCATTAACAGTATAAATACCATGTTTTCCATTTTCGTCTAATTCAAAAATGAGCTTTTCTGTCCCGCTACCAATCGCAGTCGAGGTAGGGAGTGGTGTAACAGTCAAGGTCATTTGAGTCTCAGGAGTTTTTGAGGATATTGTATTAGTGCTAGTTGGCGTTGGAGTAGAGGTTTTAGGTGAATTAGTAAGTGAAGATAAAAGTACAATTCCTGTAACAAGGAGGGCAAAGCCTCCAAACCAATAAACAATTTGATTTACTGCTTTTGGTTTTACGGCTACAGGTTTATCTTCCTTATTTTCAGTTTCACGCTTGGTTTTCTCTCCGGCTTCACGAGCCTGTTTTTCGCGTAATTCTTTTACTTTTCTTTCTTTTTCTGCACGTTCAGTGGCTTCGCGTTCCGCTTTATCTTTTGCAGTTTTTTGTCTCGCTAACTCTTCGGCTTCCAGCCGCGCTTTTTCAGCAGCCTCTTTTTCAGCCTTCTCACGAGTAATATTTTCTTCTACAACATCTTTCTTAGAAACCTCAACCGTTGACCGTTCCAACTGTGAAGCGCGGAACTTCAGCGCCTTCATCATCCTGGCATAGCCAGATTCAACCGTCAAATCCACCCATTGATAGCGGCTCAAAGTGAATGGAACTTCACATTCCTCAAACTTGACGGGGATCAGGAAAATCCGTCCCTCTGGCATTTCGAGGGCTTTATCCAAAGCAAATTTGATTTCCTTCTGGATGTAGCCTTCTCGATCTATTGAGTTTTTGGTCAAACAAATGATGATAGCATCCGAAGTTGCCAAGGCTTTGGGGATTTCAACCTGCCAATCCTGCCCACCCACCAAGTCTTCTTCGTCAAACCACGGTTGAATCCCTCGCTTTTTCAGGTAGCGATAGAGTTCCCGGACTTTGGGCTTGTCCGTGGATGCGTGGCAGAGGAAGACTTTGAGGGGGCGTTTGGGTTCGGGCATTTTAGATTTTCGTTTCTTTAAAGAGGTCTATCTGGAACATACCCAATTAGGTCATGTAAGAATTTGTTCATAAAACTGTTTAGAATATCCAACCGAAGATCATCACTATCAAATCGGATTTTTGACTTTTTTACGCCTTGGGTAATTGTAACAATCATCATTTCAGGAATATTATCTACTGACTTAACAGATCGATACTGACCCTTATCTGAAAACACCGAAATCGTTCCATTAATTATTAGTGCATGCTGGATTGTCCGCCCATCTTTTGGATCAAAGTAATCTACGTTTCTTGTTCTGTACTCGATAAATAAATCTTCATCATGTTCATCTGGTGTAGTGACAACAACAGGATTTCTTATTAATAACTCAAAAAGATATTTTGCTGCGACATTGGCATCCACTTCTTCTAGGTCATATTCACGATGATAAATTAGGTTATAAAAAATACGAATTTTGCTTTTGCCAGTATAGTTGTTACTTAATTCGACCGCTATACCAATTTTATTTGCACGCTCTCTTAAGGCTCGCACAAGCATTTCATAACCATCATTCTCAAACAAGTCCACTTCATGCCATTTTCTCAGGCTTTCGAGATTTTCACATTCCTCCAAGCGTGCAGGGATGATGAATATCTCGCCTTCGGGTTTTTCCATCGCCGTGTCAAGTGCAAGGCGTACTTCTTTTTGACGAAATCCCGCTTGATTGAATTGCTTTGAAAGGCAAACCACTACCACATCCGCTTCGCGGACAGCCTTACGAATCTCCAATTCCCAATCCTGTCCTGGGAGGAGTTTTGCTTTGTCCAGCCATGCGTCCACGCCGTCGTTGGTCAGGCGCGTGTACAGTGCGCGGACAGCGTCCCGGTCCGCGTGGGCATGGCAAAGGAAGACTTTGAGGGGGCGTTTGGGTTCGGGCATGGGTTGTCCGCGATGAGGTGATTATAAATCTGTTTATCGCGTGTTGTATAATTGGGTTATGACTCGCAGGACAGTCATTACCCGCATCCGCAAGAACCGTGCTCAATTAGAGAAATTGGGCGTAAAGTCATTGTCCCTGTTTGGGTCGGTGGCTCGCGGCGAAGAGAGAAAAAGCAGCGATGTGGATATCCTTGTAGAATTCAAAGGAAAAGCCACATTCGACCGCTATATGGATACAAAGTTCTTCTTGGAAGACCTGCTTGGTCGCAAAGTTGATTTGGTCACCCCGAAGGCAATTAAGCCACAAATGAAACCTTACATCATGCAGGATTTAGTCCATGTCGCGTAACGTCTCCCTTTATTTGGCAGATATACAAGAGTCATGTGAGAAAGTCCTGCGGTTTACCAAAGGAATGACCTACAAGGATTTTGTCCGCGATGAATTGCATTTTGATGCCGTGTTACGAAATTTAGAGATCATTGGGGAGGCTGTAAAAAATATCCCTGAGAAAACACGGCAAAAGTATCCCGACGTGAAATGGCGAAAAATTGCAGGCTTTCGCGATATTGTGGCACATGAATATTTTGGGATCAACGATGAAACCGTATGGGACATTGTAGAGAATGAAGTTCCTGCCTTGTTGAAGATGGTAAAGACCATTCTTGAAGAAAATAGTTCATAAGGGATTTGTTTTGGCAGGCACTATAGTAAACAGCCAGTCCGTTCGCGGGCTGGCTGTTTTATTTATTTATTGGGTGTACAGTGCGCGGACAGCGTCACGATCCGCGTGGGCGTGGCATAGGAAGACTTTGAGAGGGCGTTTGGGTTGGGTCATGATTTATCCGCGATAGGGTAATTATACGCCTTCCTCTACAAGCAGACGTACAAAGCAGGTATATTACGCGGCAACATTCGTCGCTGCCTGCACATCGTCCATTAACAAGACCGCGTCATAGCGTTGAAAGAGTTCCTTAAATTCAGGCGCTTCCTTCAACCAGTGTCTCTGCCGAAGGCGTAATGAACGCAGGTCATACAGATTCCAACCCGTCTTTACCGGCACGGCATTCACCAAATGCGTAATGGCAGGTCCATACTCTTCAACGTTCACAGGATGCGCCTTGAACGACTCAGGCAGGAAAGGCAGCCACGCATTCAACTTGCCATCCACAGGAATAACAAAAATATGGAAAGACTGCGTCTTCAACATCAATGCAAGTTCAGAGACAAAATTCCCAATGTCCTGAATGCCCATCGAGGTGAATCCGCGCGAAACATGGTTTGCGCCGAGTTTGACCAGGAAACGCGCCTCCGGGTTGAACGAGTCCACGCGCTGAAATGCCTTATAAAAATAGTCCCGCATCAACAGCGAACGGACATAATTGTTATCGTAATATTCCTCATTCATATAATGTTGATAGATCGTATGGCTAGCCCGCACCGCCTCCATAATAGACAATGCTTCGTTCACCCCATTGGTTTGAAACCAGTTCCGTAATTCTTCCCAACCCTCGGGCAAAAGCAGGTTCATAAAGATCGAAAGTTTATCGGGCGAAACGCCGTTCTGCATATCCAGATGCGCCTGTTGCTCCGCCTTCAACCAACCAGCAAGCTTACTCTTCAATGATGCATCCGCGCACAACTCCAGCAAACGCTCAAAATGGATATGCGGACTAAAAATAAATTCCTGATCGATCCCGATCACCGGCTCATCGTCTTTTGCATGAGCATTCTGCCTGACCGTTTTATACAACTCGACCTCTTCCCGCATCCACGCAAATGGAACCGAGAATGGATATTTCTGATAGAACGCCTCAAACGCTGACCCTGCATCTGCTCTACGCAACAGGCGGTTCAAATGCTCCGCACTGATCGGTCCTATTTCGGTGACGTAATTCGTATACCCCAATGGCGCGATCAACCGCAAAAGGTCCGCTGTAAAATCTATCGTGCTCCCCACCCCATGTTCTTCTCCGATCAACACAAAGCGCGACTCTTGCGCACGCGCACGCAAAAAGTCTGCACCTGCGCCGGTCAGCCCGTTCTTTGAACGTTCCAAAGGATAATGATGCAAAGCAAGGAATTCATTCAAGGCATCCATCAAGACCTCCAAAGAGAGAGTTGAAATTATGAGAAACGTAATACAAAATTATTTGGGGCACTGACGAGGAACGAGATACAACATGAAATAAAAAGAACCGCTTTCAAAATCGAAAGCGGTTCTCTCAAGTGGCTCCTGGCCTAGGATTTGAACCTAGAACCTAGCGGTTAACAGCCGCTCGCTCCGCCGATTGAGCTAGCCAGGAACGCGAGCGATATTATATGTATATGCCGCAGGAATGTCAAGCCGAAATTCTAGTAATGAATGGAGCTCAGATTGTCGAGTTTGTCTGTGGTATGGGTGGCGCTGATCTGGCGCACGGTGCCGGTCAGCCCGCGCACAACGAGGGTATCGGTGGTGATACGGTCGCCGTAATACCGCACCCCCTTGAGCAGTTCACCGTCAGTAATGCCGGTGGCTGCAAAGAAAACATCCTCCGAAGCCACAAGATCATCCATCATCAAAACCTTGTCGAAGTCATAGCCTGCATCACGTCCGCGGCGCAGTTCGTCTTCATCTCGCGCAAAGAGCTTGCCTTGGATCTCTCCACCCATGGCACGCAGGGCGCAGGCGGCGATCACACCTTCAGGCGTGCCGCCAATGCCCAACAACACATCCACACCGGCATCGGGCCAGGCGGTCATCAAGGCTGCAGCCACATCCCCATCGGGGATCTCGCGAATGCGCGCGCCTGCCTTGCGGATCTCTGCGATCATGTCATCGTGGCGCGGTCGGTCGAGGATGATGGTGGTCAGGTCTTCCACGGTCTTGCCTTTTGATTTCGCAATAGCCTGTAAATTTTCAGTGATCGATCTCTCGATATTGATCTTGCCTTTGGCTTCGGGTCCCACCGCGATCTTGTTCATATAAAGGAAAGGTCCGGGGTCGAACATTGTGCCGCGCGGAGCCAATGCCACAGTAGCAAGTGAGTTGGAACGACCAAACGCCAGAGGGCGAGTCCCATCAATGGGGTCCACCGCCACATCCACGTCTGGTTTTGAGCCGTTGCCTACTTTTTCGCCGTTGTATAACATCGGGGCTTTATCCTTCTCCCCTTCGCCGATGACGATGACTCCGTTCATTTCCACTGTGGAGAGGATCAAGCGCATCGCATTGACCGCGGCTTGATCTGCCCCTTCTTTATCGCCTCGCCCCATAAAGCGACCTGCCATCATTGCCGCCGCTTCGGTTACGCGCGCAAGTTCGAGCGCGAGGTTACGAGTGGGTGTTGCGCCAAGAACTTCCATACATCCTCCAGAAATCAGATGATGAACCAGACCAGAAAATAATAACCGATGAGCGCGCCCCACAACCACGAGTCGATACGGTCAAAGAAGCCGCCATGCCCTGGGATGATATCGCTCGAATCTTTAATCCCCGATTGGCGTTTGATCATGCTTTCACCAAGATCGCCTAAAGGAGGTAAAGAACCAAGCAATAAACCAAGAAGTGCGCCCTGCCAGATCGTAATCCCGTGAATGTGATTTCCAAATGTTTGAAAAACCCAAACATAAAACGCGCCGGTATGAGCACCAGTGAGGACACTGGCAATGTACCCTTCCCAACTCTTTTTAGGGCTAAGGCGCGGCGCCATTTTATGCTTCCCGTAGGCACGCCCAATGGAATATGCACCTGAATCCCCTGCCCACACACAGAACATGACGAGGAACAACCACCAGCCACCTTCGGGTAAATTACGAAGGTCAAGCAGATAGGCGCCGATCCAGCCGATGTAGACAATGCCGCCAACGGTGATGCTGAAATCGAGCGCAGACTGGTCACGTCCACGCTCGTAGGCTACAAGATGAACCGCCATTGCTAAAAGGATGGCGGCGGCGAAAATAGGCTGGGCAGATTGTGGAAAAAACATGCGAGCAAAAGTGACTACTACCACCCCGCCCACGGTGACAATCATATTCGGTTCAAATTTTACAGCGCGGAATAAATGCACGTACTCCCACGCCGCACCGATTAAAAACGTACCCATCAATAGATAATAAAAGATGCCGCCAAAAAGAATGGCAGGCACTCCTATTAAAGCTAACCCCAAAGCTGTGATTAATCTTCTACGCATTCGATTCCTGAAGTTCCCCCGAAGATACCTTTCCATAACGCCTATCGCGATTGGCAAACGACTCCAACGCCCGGTAATATTCTTCCTTGTCGAAATCGGGCCAGAAGGTTGGGGTGATGTACCACTCTGAATATGCCGCCTGCCAGATCAGGAAGTTGCTGACCCGCAATTCGCCCGAAGTGCGAATGATCAGGTCTGGGTCAGGGACACCCGCGGTATACAAATACTGATTCACCAATTCGTCGGTGACATCTTCGGCAGGAATGCCGTCTTTAATGATCTTTTGGATGGCGCGTACGATCTCGTCCCGCCCGCCATAATTGAATGCGACATTGAGGATCAAGCGGTCGTTATTTTTCGTCAATTCGATGGCTTTCAAAACTTTCTTCTGAATGGCAGGGTCGAGTCTTTCCAAACGCCCGATATGACGAAGCTGTACGCCTTCGGAATGAAGCTCATTCAATTCACGGTCGATCACATTTTGAAGGATGAGCATCAGCCCATTGACTTCTTCAGCGGGTCGTCCCCAATTTTCGGTGGAAAAGGCATAGATAGTCAGATACTTGATACCATATTCAACCGTAGCACGGATGACGCGGCGCAGGTTTTCTGTACCCGCTTTGTGCCCAGCCAAGCGGGGCAACCCGCGTTGAAGCGCCCAACGTCCATTACCATCCATGATCATGGCAACGTGCTGGGGGATCTTTTCCAATGGTGTCTTCGAGGATGTGTCTGTCATAAGGGTCGACCTTTTCAATGCCAGACGGCACTGAAAGCGCAGGCTAGACTTCCATGATCTCTTTTTCTTTATGCTGACCGAGCTTTGCAATTTCTTCGATGAATTTGTCAGTAAGTTTCTGAAGGTCTTCCTCGCCGCGCTTGAGGTCATCTTCTGTGATCAATTTTTCCTTTTCATAATCACGGATGTCATTATGCAGGTCACGGCGTACATTACGGACCGCAATACGCGACTCTTCGAGGCGATGATTCATGTGTTTGACCAGGTCGCGGCGACGTTCTTCAGTAAGAGGCGGCAGGTTCAAGTGAATGACCTTACCATCCGAGTTGGGATTCAGCCCAAGGTCTGAGACACGGATCGCTTTTTCGATATCCTTCAAGGAACCAACATCGAATGGTTTGATGGTGAGGGTGCGCGGTTCGGGTGCGCTAATGGATGCGAGGTTCTGAAGCGGGGTCGGTGCGCCGTAATATTCGACCGGAAGTTTTTCCACCAATGCCGGGCTGGCGCGTCCGGTACGTATTCCATTCAGATCTTCTGTAAGGGATTGGATCGCGCCGTGCATGCGGGTTTCGGCGTCTTTTAATAGGCTCTTGATTTCGTCAGTACTCACGATCTTCCTCCAAAAAATTTTTACGTTACAAGGATACCTTAAAACAAGAATTTAGGCTATGGGATTGAAAAAAGGCTGATAGGTTATGACAAAAATGGAGAGACTCTCCAAATAGAAACGCCTCTCCCCTTCTATAATAAGAAGAAGAGAGGCGTAAGGTGAATAAGACTTAAGCCGTTACAAGAGTTCCAACAGGTTCACCATATAAGGCATTGATGAGCGCTTTTGAATCCCATAAGTTGACCACGAGGATGGGCAGGTTATTTTCCATACACAGGGTAATGGCTGTGCTATCCATCACTTCGAGACGGCGGTTGAGCACTTCGATATAACTCAACTGGTCAAACTTCTTCGCATCGGGGTTTTTCTTCGGGTCTGAGTCGTACACACCATCCACTTTTGTGGCTTTGATGACAACCTGCGCATCGATCTCGGTAGCACGCAAGGCAGCGGCTGTATCGGTGGAGAAGAAGGGATTTCCCGTTCCGGCGCCAAAGATGACCACACGGCGTTTTTCAAGATGACGGATGGCACGTCGGCGAATGTATGGCTCGGCGATGGCTCGCATATCAATGGCAGACATGACGCGGGTATATACTCCCTGCCGTTCGAGGGCATCCATCAACGCCATGGCGTTCATGACCGTGGCAAGCATACCCATGTAGTCGGCAGTGGAACGATCCATGCCGCGTTCGAGTCCTTGTTTCCCTCGCCACAGATTCCCCGCGCCGATGACGACCGCAACATCCACGCCCAGGTCATAGACTTCCTTGATGCGACTCGCGATCGCCTCGGCTTCGTTAACGTCGATGCCGTAGCCCATCGAACCGCCAAGCGATTCGCCGCTTAACTTTAGAAGGATTCTCTTATATTTCAATTCAGCCATTCATGCCTCCAATTTCTAAATGTATAGAAAAAGAGCCAACCCGAAGGCTGGCTCTTTTAAATTTAATTCTTGATGCTTTCACCGAGTTCCCAACGCTGGAAACGTCGGACGATGATGTTCTCGCCGATGGCAGCCACATTCTGGAGAATGAGCTTTTCAATGGAGATGGACTCATCGCGGATATATGCCTGACGCATAAGGCAGACTTCATCCTTATACTTCTCGATACGTCCTTCAACGATCTTGGGCTGGACGTTCTCGGGTTTGCCTTCTTCTTTGGCACGAGCACGGGCGATCTCAGCTTCGTGTTCGAGTTCAGCAGCAGGGATCTCTTCAGCGACAATATACTTGGGAGCGCTGGCAGCGATCTGCAATGCGATCTCATGAGTAAGTTTGCGGAACTGTTCATTGCGGGCAACGAAGTCAGTTTCGCAGTTGATCTCAACGATCACACCCACACGTCCACCGCCGTGGGAATAGAGTTCCACCACGCCATTGGAGGCGTCGCGGTCGGCACGCTTGGCAGCGGTTGCCATGCCTTTTTCACGGAGCCAATCGACAGCCTTATCAAAGTCGCCGTTGGCTTCCTGCAGCGCCTTGCGGCAATCCAACATGGGGGCGTTGGTCGCACCGCGCAGCTGCTTGATCATTTCAGTCGTAATTTCCATCGTGTCTATCCTTCGTATCTATTGCGTTTTTACAGTGTGCAATTGCGGCTTATTCAGCAGCAGGAGCATCGGAAGCAGGCGCGGCAGCTTCATCGGCTTTGGGAGCCAGCTTTGCAAGAGTAGACTTGCCCAAGAGAGCATCGTCACCTGCCTGGTCATCGGTTTCAACCACTTTGCGTGCGGGGCGTCCACTCTTAGCGGGTTTGGCATCCACTTTCGCTTCGGCTGCCTGTTCGGGTTCTTCATCCTTGCGGGATGCTTTGCCTTCGAGCACAGCATCTGCCATCTTGGAGACAAGCAGTTTGATGGCGCGGATGGCATCATCATTGGAAGGGATGACATAGTCGATGTTCTGGGGGTTGCAATTGGTATCCACCAGTGCCACGATGGGGATGTTCAAGTGGTTGGCTTCAGCCACGGCAGCATCTTCACGACCTACGTCGATGATGAAGAGCAGGTCGGGCACACGCTTCATGGAGCGGACACCGCTCAGGCGGGTCTGGAGGCGGGTGATCTCGCGTTCGATCAACAAGCCTTCCTTCTTGGTCAGGCGGTTGATATCGCCGCTGTCACGCAGTTTTTCGAGGCGCTCCAGTTCCTGAATACGCTTGAACATGGTGTTCCAGTTGGTGAGCATGCCACCCATCCAGCGTTCGGTGACGTAGGGCATGCCAGCGCGTGTGGCTTCTTCAGCAACGGTTTCCTGCGCCTGGCGCTTGGTACCGACGAAGAGCACGGTTCCGCCGTTGGCGACGGTATCACGAATGGTCTGATACGCATTGTTCGCCAGCTTAACGGTCTGCTGAAGATCGAGGATATGAATGCCGTTGCGTTCGGTGAAAATGTACGGCTTCATACGGGGGTCCCACTTGTTGGTGCGGTGACCGAAATGGACGCCGCTCTCAAGCAGGGCTTTCATAGAAATGTTAGCCATGGTTCTCCTAAAATCCGCTCTCCAAACACGTGACGCCTTGGCGTTAGTGCGGAGCGAAATGAGTTTAGTGGGGCTATTGACCCACTCAGGGACGCTTGTTGCCCGTCCCGGGCAGATTATGCGGCGCTTTTCGCGCCACGGCGGAACAGTATATCACAAAAAAGTAGGTCGGAATTAATTCCGACCTACCCTACTTACCTACCCGACGTAATCGCACCAGGCTTCGTACTTGGCTATTTTGCCGCGGATGGCATTGTGATACGTTTCTTGCAATTTGCGCGTAACAAGACCCGTCCGTCCGTCGCCGATCTTGCGGAAATCGATCTCGCTCAAGCCAATGACCTCTGCTGCCGTGCCGCAAACGAAGACTTCATCAGCGATGTAGAGCTGGTCGCGAGAAATGGGCACTTCTTTCACCTCATACCCAAAATCATTGGCAATGGTCGTCAATGAAGAGCGGGTAATGCCTTCCAACACAGGCGCAGTAGATGGGGTATAGATCGTGCCATTGCGAACGACGAAAAGATTCTCGCCGGTACATTCGGCAATATAGCCTTGCGGGTCGAGCATGATGGCTTCCTGAAAGCCATTGCGTTCCGATTCTGTCTTTGCCAGAATGCTATTGGCATAATTACCCGCGATCTTGGCTTTGGTCATGGTCACATTCGGGTGATGACGGGTAAACGATGAGATATTTGCCCGAATGCCTTTTGCCAGGGCATCATCACCAAGATAATTCGCCCACTCCCAAACTGCAATCATCAAAGAGGGCTTGCCGTAATCCACATTCAAGTTCCAACCGCCCTGATCAAGATAGATCAACGGACGCACATAACAATCCGTAAATCCATTCGCCCGCACCGTATCTTTGTGAGCTTTGACCAGATCATCCACGTCCCATGGAAATTCCCGAAAGCCCAGAACACGAGCCGATGCAAACAAACGCTCCACATGCTCGCGCAAGCGGAAGACTGCCGGTCCCTTTGGCGTGTTATACGAGCGGATCCCTTCGAAGACCGCCGCACCATAATGCAATGCAGGCGTTAAGAAGTGCAACGTCGCCTGTTCGAAAGGCACCATCTCCCCATTCTTCCAAATAAATTTGGATTCCATTCCCATAGCTCATTCTCCTCTATATTCTTTTGATAATTTCATCCGCCATTTGACGGGTAGTTAACTTACCGCCGAGGTCTGCCGAACGGACCCCGTCTGTGATCGCTTGATCCACTGCTGCTTCAATGGCAGTCGCTTCTGCTTCCAACTTGAACGAGTGCCGTAACATCATCGCCGAAGAGAGGATTGTACCAATTGGATTTGCGATTCCCTTTCCAGCAATATCTGGAGCGGAACCATGAATCGGCTCATACAACCCGACAGTTGATTCGCCCAAACTGGCAGAGGGCAACATCCCCATCGATCCTGCCAACACGGACGCTTCATCCGTGAGGATATCACCGAACATGTTCTCAGTGACGACCACATCCATCCATGCCGGACCGGTGATAAGGCGCATGGCGGCAGTATCTACCAGCGTATGCTCAAGCTCGATGTCAGGATTCGCTTTCCCGATGTTCGAGGCGATTTGTCGCCACATGCGGGATGATTCGAGGATGTTGGCTTTATCCACCGAGGTGACTTTTTTCTTGCGCCCCTTTGCAAGTTGAAAGGCGAGTTCGACCACGCGCTTGATCTCGTAATCATAATATTCGAGCGTATCCACAGCGCGTTCTTTGCCATCGACCATTTCGCGGGTCTTGGGCTGACCGAAGTACAAGCCGCCGGTGAGTTCGCG
>JAFLCF010000092.1 GCA_017303735.1 Anaerolineae bacterium | reverse complement strand
CCTATGAGGGAAGCCTGGCGGGATTGATATGCCAGGCGGTAGTCTTTGATGATCTCGTCTTTCTCGAGGGGAAGCGCAATCGTACCCTTCTTTTTGTTGGGCATCTACTCTCTCTCCTGAGTTGGTGTTGGAGAGATTATAACAAGGATGAGGGATGAAAGAGGAAAGATGAAAGAAGGTATTGTGGGTTTTGGCGCAAAGATTTTATCTCCTGCTATACTTTTACTATGACCACTTCACTTCAAACCGTTCAAACTTTGATTCCTTCTGACATCATCGACCTTGGCGCAGGCGAACCGCAACTCGACCTTTTGCCATTAGACATGTTCCGTGCTGCAGCGGCTGATCGCTTTTCTGTGGGGGATAAGGATTTTCTGCAATACGGTCTGGAGCAGGGAGATAGTTATTTCCGCGCGGCGCTGGCAGGATTTTTATCCGCTCGCTATGGCTTCTCTGTTTCGCATGAAAATTTATTCACAACGGCAGGGATTTCCTCCGCGTTGGCTTTGCTTTGTTCCCTCTTCACCAAACCGGGCGATACCATCTTTGTGGAAGAACCTTCATACTTCCTTGCCCTGCGTATCTTCGCGGACTACGACTTACGCGTCGTCTCCATTCAGACCGATGAGGCTGGTCTTGTTATCGACGATTTGATTCACGCCTTGAACGAGTCCAAACCCAAGTTTCTGTACATCGTTCCCGCCTTTCAAAACCCAAGCGGACAGACCCTCTCACAAGAACGCCGCGAGCAATTGATTGCATTGGCGAAGAAACATGACTTCATGATTCTTGCCGATGAGGTTTATCAATTCTTGAGCTATACCCAAACTCCGCCCAAATCGTTTGGCGCTTATATTGATTCTGAAAAAGTGATTGCATTGGGCTCGTTCTCGAAGATCCTTGCCCCCGGTCTACGGCTGGGATGGTTGCAAACGCATCCGTCCATTATGCAGAAGATCATCACCTGCGGACAGTTAGACAGTGGAGGTGGGATGAATCCATTCACCTCTGCCATTGTGCGCAGCCTCATTGAAAGCGGCGGGCTGGACGAGAATATATCCACGCTTGTTGATGTGCTTGGAAAGCGTGTGCGTGTGATGGATGAGTTATTGCGAAAGCATATTCCGGGTGCGCAGTTCATCACTCCGCATGGTGGATATTTCTTCTGGTTGAAAATGCCGGGCGTGGATGCAAAAGAACTGCGCAAAAAAGCACAGGCATATAAAACAGACCTACGCCCGGGCATTTTGTTCTCCAGCCAAGGCGGGTTGAACGAATATTTTCGCCTTAGCATCTCATATTATGATGAAGGTCAGATTGAAGAAGGAATCTTGCGCTTGAAGAGATGTTTTAAGGGCTAAACGTCAAGCCGCCTTTGCATAATGCTCAACTGCAAGCCATTGCAACGCTTCATCCATTTGACTGAATATCTTGGCATTCAACCCGCGATTCTTGCTGACCGTTTCTGCGAACCAGTCTATTTCTTCTTTGCGGTATAAAACAGCCGCTTTGATTAAATTGCGAAAGATCAATGATCCCTGCACACCAATCTCAAAGCGTTGAAAGGTTCTCACCTTCCCCGGCATATTCGTGATGTTGACTAGGATTTTTCTAAAGTCTTTTGCCTGACAAAGTTCGAAAACTTCTTTAGAGGTTGAAACGAAAACCTCCAAAGAATATTCATCATCATATTCCACGTAGATATATCCATCTCTTTGTTCGATTTTTTTCATGAAAGGCTCGCATCTATCTAATAAAAAGGGAGATGATATAGCTTTATCATCTCCCTTTCGTTTTTATTTTAGTCTTTCGGCTACGATCTCAGCCACATCTTTTACTTGAATATTCCCGCCATCACTCTTAGATGCATCCGTCATCATCGTCAAACAGAATGGGCAGCCCACCGCCACCGTATCGGCTCCAGTCGATTTGGCTTCAGCGAAACGCGTCGCATTGACTCGCGCCGAGCCTTCTTCCTCTTCCTTCCACATTTGTGCGCCGCCCGCACCACAGCAGAAGGACTTGGCTCCATTGCGCGGCATTTCCACGGTTTCAATGCCCGCTGATTTCAACGCATCCCGCGGCGCATCAGTCACCTTGTTGTGCCTGCCTAAATAGCATGGATCATGGAAGGTGATCTTCATATTATCGCCTTCGAGGTTCATCGAAATTTTCCCTGCGCCAACCAACTCATTGATGAGTTGCGTATGGTGAATGACTTGATAATTCCCACCAAACGCCGGATATTCATTTTTGATCGTGTGTAAACAATGCGGGCAAGTCGTCACAATGCGCTTCGGCGCAACTTCGTTTAATATCTCAACATTTTGTGAAGCGAGACCAAAGAAAATATCTTCACGCCCGGCGCGTCTTGCAGAATCTCCTGTGCAGGCTTCGTTCTTGCCAAGCACGGCATAGTTCACGCCAGCCGTATTCAAAATTTTCGCAAAAGCTTGCGCAGTCTTTTGTGCGCGTGAATCAGTCGCAGGCGCACAACCAACCCACCACAAAATTTCAGGTTCGGCATTTTGCTCAATGGTCGGCACGCTCATGCCTTCCGCCCACTTCATGCGATCACCCTGCGAAACATTCCACGGGTTGGCATTGCGCTCCATACCTTTGAACGCCGTCTCCAACTGCTTGGGGAACGCGCTCTCCATCATGGATAGATTTCTGCGAATGTCGAGAATGTCGCGCATCGGTTCATTGCCCACCGGGCAAATGTCCACACACGCGCCGCACGAAGTACAAGCCCACACCGCTTCTTCCGAGATCATGTCGAGCATCACAACATCTGTCGTGCCGCCGCTGTTGAAGTGATAGCGTTTGTTGATCTCCAACGCAGCAGGGGAGAGCAGCTTGCCTGTGTTATACGCCGGGCAGACTTCCTGGCAGCGAAAGCACTGGATGCAAGCGAAGCTATCCATGATCTGTTCCCAGCCGAGGTCTTTCATCTTCGCCGCGCCAAATTGTTCGATGCTTTGGTCGTCGAGATTGATATAGCTCAACTGTCCAATCGATTTACGTTCGGGCTTGAGCGCAAAATTCAACGGCGCAAAGAACAAGTGAATATGTTTTGAATAAGGGAAATAAGGCAGGAAGGCGACGACTGCACCAATGGATAACCAAAATGCGAGATGCTCTCCCGCGACTAAAACATTCGCATCCATCCCCGCCCAAAGCTGGGAGGCTGCCGATATGCTTGGCTGCCAACTGTCAACGTGACCTGCCAACGCCAAATTGAACGACTCGCCCAAGAAACGCATCGAGTTATGGACGAAGATGAAGGTGGCAACAATAGCCGAGTCTCTTAAGATGCCAGTGCGAGCTTTCGGGTTGAGTAAAGTCGTCTCGCGAGTGGATAAAGTTTCCGGCTTAAGAATGAAGCGGCGGAACGCCATCGCTAGAATGCCGAAGATGATGGCAACGTTGGCAATATCCGCGATGAGGCGATAGACATCCCCAAATAAGCCCGTGTTATCGAGCAGACGCCAGCCCGTGTAGGCATAGATCAAGTCTGCGAGGTTGATGAGAAGGAACGAGAGGAATCCCCAGCCAATGAAAGCATGCAACAGGCTCGGTATGAGTCTGAGCCGAAACACGGGTTGGAACAAGCCCACTTTGACGATCACCTCTCCAAGCCGCTTCCAAAACAAGGACCAGTCCACTTTGCCTTGTCCGCTGGCGATATGCCCAACGATGCGCATGACACCTTTGTAGGTGAAATAAAGTGAAACGATGACCGCAACGGCAAAGAGGATTTTTTCTACAAGGGTGAGCATGGAGCCCTCCATACGAATTTTATAGGTCACGCTTGCAGGCGTGACCTATTCGATTTATTTATTAAGTTTAGCACAAGTCGGTTTTATGCCACAGGTTCAAAGCTGGTTAAACTATCCCATATTTCGGTGTTCAGGTGTTCGCGTTGTTCTTGTGTAAATTCCCAAAAGAGGTTTTGAGCGCGGGTAAGAGGATGGTTGACCTGCCGGGCAATGTACACAGTGCGTTGCAAGTCCATGCCTTCGATGTCAACTTTTTTGACGCGCCCAAATGCAAGTCCGCGTGCGGCGATCATTTCAGAGACGAATGCAATGCCTACGCCGCGCTCCACTGCCATTTCGATGGCGTTTGCACTGCCAAGCTCCATGACCACATTGAGCATATCGGGCGTAATGCCAAAGCCTTTCAGTTGCTGCATTACGGTTTCACAGGTTCCAGAAACTTCTTCTCGCAGGATGATGCGTTGACCGATTAAGTCATCGGGCGTGGCTTTGCCGTATGCCGCCCAAGGGTGTGTCGCTGGAACAATAAGATAAATGTGGTCATCGAACAGAGGCTGGCACTCGATCTCACGGTGTTCAAAAAGTTTGCTGGTAACCCCCATTGGAATTTTTTGTGAAAGCAGCCGTTCAAGCACGTTCTCGCGTGACATGATCTTGACACGTGGGTGGACAGCCGGGTATTTTTCCTGAAATAAGGAGAGCAGGGCTGGCATGAGGTATTTACCTGCCGAGGTGGAACAGCCCAGCAATAATTCTCCGCCAACCTGGTGATGGATTTCTTGAAAACTATCTTCGAGCATGTGCGCGGCGCGCAGCACTTCACGTGCCATTGGCAAAATGGATTGCCCCGCTTCGCTTAACTCGACGGAACGCCCACGGCGAATGAACAGTTCCACATTGTAGACTTTTTCTATCGATTGGATATTTTGGCTGACAGCCGATTGTGAAAGGTTTAGCCGTTTGGCGGCATTGCTGAAGTTTTTCTCTTCTGCCGCTACGAGGAAGACCCGCAACGTGGAAAGCTCAATCATCTTCTTCTCCAGATATGATAAGTGACGGTAATGATATATTTGCATTAGCATAAGCCTTTCTCATACGTCTGGGTAGTGACAATCGTCAAGTTTCGTTTATGACCCTTTGGCTTTAATAAAAACAGCCTGTGATTTTCCCTCACAGGCTGTTTTGTTCTTCATTTACTTTGGATTCAATTCCAGGTTTGGAATCCCATCCAAAGCGGTTCTTACTTGACCACGGGCAGTTCCGCCGCGATCCAGCCGTTCATGCCACCGGCAAGGTTGCGAACGCCGGTATAGCCTAGGAATTGCAGGTACATCATTGTCATTGCGCCACGATGACCGGAAGCGCAGTAGATGACGATTGGCGCTGCTTTGTCGGCAGGCAACTGGGCGAGATTGGCAGGCACGTCAATGACCGGAACCAAGACTGCGCCTTCGATATGCCCAACCTCATCCCATTCAGCCTGTGAGCGGACGTCGAGAAGGAACGGCACAGTTCCGCCAACGATCTCGGTGTTCAGGTCGGCGGGCTTGACGGTATAAAAGCCTTCGGGCAATCCGCCCAGATAGGCATCGAGAGCTGCGAGTTTATCAGCATCCACTTCAGGAGCGGTTCCCGCAACAGGCGCAGTGGGCAGACCGGCTTCAAGGGGAAGTTCAGCCTTTTTCCAGCCGTTGATGCCGCCACCCAGACTATACACTTCGGTATAGCCAAGCAGTCGCAGCGACATCATGGCAAGTCCGCCGCGATGACCAGAGGCGCAAACCGTGATGATCTTTGCATCTTTTGCGGGGAGTTTATCCAGATTCTTCAGCAAGTCTTGGATCGTGATATTGACCGAACCGGTAATGTGTCCGGTTTCTTCAATTTCAGCAGGGGAGCGAAGGTCAATAATGAAGGGCGGATTTTCAACCAACATCTCATTGAGCTTGTCCGATTTGATGCTGTAATAACCGGCATCGGTGGGCAAACTGGTAAGGAACGCGCCCATTTCGGGGACGAGACCCACCAAGGGCAAACCAGCGGTTTTCCACCCGCCAATTCCGCCAGCCAGATTGGACACGTCGGTATACCCCATCAGACGCAGAGCCATCATGATCATTGCGCCGCGGTGTCCGGATGCGCAGGTAACGATGATCTTCGCGTCTTTGTCAGCCGGGATCTGGTCCATGTTGGCGAAGAAATCGGTGAACGGCAGGTTGATCGAGCCATCAATATATCCGTCTTTGTCCCATTCGCCTTTGCTGCGAACGTCGATGATCATGGGCGGATTTTCAACCAGCAATTCATTGAGCTTGTCAGCCTTGATCGAGTAGAAGCCTTCTGGCAGGTTGCTGAGGAAGTCGTTCAGCATCGTATAGAGTGCTTCGTCTTCTACGATGGCGGTGCTTATGGCTGCCGGCGCTTCGGGCATGGAACCGGTGACGAGTGGCAGTTCGGCTTTCTTCCAGGCATTGATGCCGCCGCCGAGGTTGCGCACATTAGTGTAGCCCAACAACTTTAGGGAAGCCATGACCATGCTGCCACGATGACCGGAAGCACAGGTTACGACAATGGGTTCATCCAATCCGGGGAGTTTGTCTAGGTTGTTGAGTACTTCGCGCACCGGAATGTTGAAACTGCCTTCAATATATCCGCCTTCTTCCAATTCAGCAACTTCACGCACATCGAGAACGAACGGTGCGTTATCCACCATCTCTTCGTTCAGCGCAGTAGGTTTGACGGTGCCGTAGCCCTTGTCGGCGGGGAGAGAGGCGGTGAGGTCGGTGAAAAGCGCTAGGACATCGATCTCCGCTTCTTCTTCCACTACAACAGGTTCTTCGGTTACGACTTCTTCCACAACCGCTTCTGTCGCTTCCATTTCGGCAACAGGTTCGGCGGGGGTACCGCATGCTCCCAGGATCATGCTGAGGGTGATGAGCAGGGCTAAAAACATTTGAAACTTTTTAGACATTTTCTTCTCCTTATGAAGAATGATTTGTTTTTATCAAGCCTTTATGGCAGCTTGTGACATCCAGAGCAACTTTCGTTTGCAAAGCCGATATGACTTTCAGGATAGATGGGGGAGTTGCGAATTCCCCTTTCATGGCATGCCACACATGAGTCGCTGGCCAAATCAGCGTGTTCGGCAGGTTGCGGCATAGCGGCTAGGAATAGTTCCACTGCGGGTGGCACACTATTCACGATTACTGATTGGTTGGCATTTTGCTCAACTGCCTGCACTTTGTCGGCGGTTAGGAAAATTTCAGGGTTGGCGTGGCAGGCTTCGCACGAGGCGTTTTGAGGCGTGTTCCGTTGAATGTTGTGCGGGGTCGAGTAAACCCACGTCGGCAGCGCATCAAAGTTACTGAGCAGGTTTTCACCATAGAACTCATAACTGTTCGTTGTCACCGGCACATGACGAACCGGCACATATTTGGCTGGACGGTCTTCGCTTTGGATCGGGTTGCGACCGATGAAAAAGGTATGGTAGGTCGCTTCGGTTTCAAAGAATGGATTTCCACTCGTTTCGCTGACGGCAACATGACAGCCATCACAACTGGTGTAGGTTACTGAGTGACAGACCTGGCAGGTGAGTTCAGTCCCGTCGCCATGTTGAGCGTGCATTTCAATTCCGTCCGACCCGCTGGCAACACCTTCATGACAGTCAATACACTGCGGGTCTTCCGCGCCGCTGAAGCGATGTTCTGATTCGGCGGCGGCTTCAGTCATGCCGTGCAGTTCTGCGCCTTCATGGCATTTCACACAACTCATGCGCGCCTCACGGAAGTGAACATCGCCAGGGATGCCCTCGTTCTTACCGAGGAATTCATTCCCCACGCGGCTGCCGTGACAGGCGGTGCAGGAGCGTGTCATGGGCGGGGTCTTTTCAAACACGTGCCCGGTAAACAGACCGCCACCTACATTTTCCGGCTGGCTCACATGGCACTCTCCACAGGTCGTGTGACAGGTGGCGCAGTGGTTGCCGAACATTTCATCCAACGCCGGGTGATTTTCAGGAATCTCACCATTGCGGGCGTTGATCGCCGTCCAATACCCGGCTTGGGTGTTGTGTAGGCTGTTCGGATACGAAGCCACTTCTTCCTCGTGACATTCGCCGCAAAATTCTTCCGGCTGTGAACTGGGGCTGGCAATTAAACCTTCATGTGCCGCTTCCTTTTCGTTGATATTCACACCCGCGTGACATTCGATACAAGTCAACTCGCCGTGATCGGTCTGCGAAAAGGCTTCGTTATCTACAATGACTTTCTCCCAAGGCTCCAACGGAGCCACATCGCCCCCTCAGCCAACCCCTTTGGATTCTGCTTCCGCCTCAACAACTGGTGCGGCTGTGTCAATGAGACGCTGCTGGTCGGTATGACATGCGACACATTCCTCCGCCTCTATCACAGACGTTGGAACGGGCTCGGTTTCAGAGGGTGTTTCCGTTGCTGTCGGCGACTCTGTTTTTGCTGTTGCGCAGGCAGAGATCAACACCATTCCCACAAGGTAAACGCTTATATATTTAATTTTCACGGTTCCTCTTTTTGTGTTATTTTTCACAATTATTATTCATTTCCCTTATACCTATTAGTGATGTATATAATGTTTGCTTATCAGATTTGCTTATGGAAATCGATTACCCTGACTAAAAAAGCCCCACACAATATATATTGTGCGGGGCTTTTACAATTGATTAATGCAGAGTTACGCAAGACTCCTAAAAAAAGACCTTCGACAGCAGCCTACGGTTAATTGATGAAGAGACGAATGGTTTTGCGTAAAATCAGTACTGGTGATTACTGGCTGATATCGTTGACGTAATCCACTGCGCTGGAACAGGCGCCAACGAGGTGTGGCGAGACGGTTTCCCATGTGAGTGGCAGCCCATTGGCTCCGTTCGCGCCGCTTACAGCTTCAGCCAAACAACCGCCGCCTGCGTTGTAATTGACGAGGGTGAACTTCCACAAATCTTCGTATGAAGCAGCTTCACTGGTTTGAGAACCTGTGTAGTTGTAGATGACTTGTGCAGTCTGTTCGCAGTTGGCGACCAGAGTATGAGCAAAAACATCGACGGAAAAATCTGCCTGGGTCAGATCCAACCCCAATGGGCAATCTTCGCAGGACGCATTGACACTTCCCACGAGTGCGCGTCGCAACTCGACCTGCTGTTCTTCATCCATATTGGCATACCCCAAGCCGCAGGTTTCAGAGTCTGCCACGAGTGGACAGAATTGATTAAAGAAAGAACGGTTCCAGAAGAGCGTGGTATCTGCTCCGTTTTCTGTCAATTGCCCCAACCCGATATCACCAGCCCCCTGAAAGATGCCGGGCCAGAACTGGCTTTCGCGTGCAAACAAGTTCTTCAATAAAAAGGCGGGCACGCTGGTTTCCATGGCTGTGGCAAGGATCAAACCGTCGAACTGATTCTGCCATTCGCGTACGGCATCACGTGATTTTTCCAACCCGCACTGGTTGACGACATTCCCTGGAGCAAGCCCGCCATCCTGACAGGAGCTGGCATCCACCACGCCTTGCAAGATGAGGTTGGCGGCAAGGTAGGTGTAGGGAATGTCACTGCTGAGGTCTTCGCTTTGGGCGGGGGTGCTTAGCCATTCGGGTGTTCCGCCAACGGGTGGAAAGACTCCCCAAGTTTCAGAACAAGTGGCAGATACTTCACCCTGCCATTGTGAAGAGAGTACATCCACATACCAGTAGAGTTGGTCGGGGTCGCCTTCATCCACCTGCTTCACACGGATCTGCGCATCATAGACGAGGCTGCTATCTCCATAAGAAGAGTACGCCCAAAACGTAACGTCTACACCTTCATCACCGGTTTCAGGGACGCGGAATTTGCACACATCGGTCTCGTCACAGCTAAAGGATTGCCCGCCGTAGGTCCCTTCAATGCGGATGATGGTTTCGTTTGGCAGTGGTTCCTGTCCAGAGATCACCAGGGTCGGTTTTGTTTCGCAAATATTGGTGGAGGTGCTGTAAACAGGCTCACAGTCTTCGATCGAGATCCACGCACTGGCGGCTGGCAGTTGCATGGATATTTCTTTTTCTTTTGCTTCTGAGCCATGGAGCAGGGCGTAATAGCCTTTGCATTCTTTGTATATGTTGAGGTTACAAGGGGGTTGCGTGATCCATGTATTGTAGAAGGTTTGACCACAGTCGCGATAGACTTCCTCTGGCAGGGGCATGCCTTCATGGTCTACGATGGATGTGCAGGAGAGTGTTTTATTCTGCCAGGTGTAGTACCGCCACTCGTAGGCGGTATATTCCACAGCAATGATGGAGAAACGGTCTGGACCAGGCGGGGGATTGGTTTCAGCAACCAGTTCCGGGTCTGAGCCGGAGGCGGGCAAGGCTCCAGAGCTGATCGTCAGGTTTAGGAACGCGATCAACAATAAGAGGAGGTTTCTGCTTAGCCGTCGGCTTTTCATAAAAGACACAGTCCGTTAATTATAACGGACTGTGTTGATTTGAGGCTTACTTTTTCTCGGCGGCTTCCATCGACTGGTAGGTCTCGAGGTCGCGTTTGAGGTTGCGGGTGCGGAGGTACATGCTTAGCAGGTAGATGCCCATGGTCACGAAGGACACTATGTAGCCAGCGATCATATAGTTATCGGTATTTGCGGGTCCCATTGTTGACTCCTTTTACATGGAAACTTTCAGTTTGAGTTGTTCAACCTTCTCTTCCAACCCACCGATGCGGATGCGATGCCACATCAGGTCGATGAAGATGATGGTGAAGGCAGCGAGCGCCACCAGCATGGCGGTGACCATGTCACCGGACATATCGAAGCCGCCTTGGGCTTCGGCACTGGCAGTGCCGACCACCACCGGGTGAATGGTGCGGAAGAGGCGGATGACCATGAAGGTGATCGGTGCGCTCAAGCCGCCGAGAAGGGCGTAGACGGCGCCGAAGCGTGCACGCTTTTCGGGGTCTTCGATACCGGCGCGTAACATGAAGTAAGCGATGTAGATCAACTCAGTCACGGCGGCGGTGGTGAGGCGCGGGTCCCAAGTCCACCAGGTGTTCCAGGCGGGGCGAGCCCAAATGGAGCCGAGCACAATGGTGATGAAGAAGAACATGGTGCTCACTTCTACAGCGGCAACCTCGAAGCGGTCCCACTTCATATCTTTGGTGACGAGGTAGACGATGCCAGAAACAGCCGCCAGCACGAAGCCGACCAGCCCGACCCAGGCACTGCCAACATGGAAATAGAACACGCGTTGAACGTTGCCCATCACGGCTTCGGTGGGCGCAAAGACCAGGGCGAAATAAGTAGCGACACCAATCGCGATAACGGAAAGAATATCGAGAATGGTGAGAGCAATTGGTTTGGATTGCATAGATGAAACTCCTTTTTAAATTTTCGATTTACGATTGCTATTTTCAGATTATGGAATACAAGATGAAGTGTGGGCTGAAAATAAGGATAAAAACGAAGTGTAGATTTTAGAGATTTTGATGGAACGCCTCATACGGACTTTTGCCTGCATCTGCCCATTGATTTGACTCAAGCTGGCGATTCGTAGGTCAGGCTTGCAGCCTGAAAATTACCTACTCTTCCACTACAAAATCAAAGATCATAAAAGATGCGGCAATAAAGACCACATCGTAGACGATCAATAAATTAAGCGGGGTGAGGATCTCTTCAAAGGGCAGCCCAGCGACGATCCCACCGCTGGCTTTGACCGATGCCAGCAAAACAGGCACCGCCACAGGGAACAATAAAATGGGAAGCAAGACATCCCG
The DNA here is from genome assembly GCA_017303735.1 of Anaerolineae bacterium. Next base: position 5,686 of record JAFLCF010000092.1, on the reverse strand, counting down.
AGTACGAGTCTGTACCGACATGGCAGAAAGCAATGTGCCGACGGCAATATAGCCAATGGACCCAAGCAATAACACGCCCAGAAATTCAGGTTTGAAGATACGCGTTTCGTTATAGAGCATGGCATACATTGGCACAACGATGGCTTCTACAATAAGCATGAACGCCAGGTTGCTAATGGCTTTGCCAAAAAATATGGCTGACCGATCCACAGGCGCGAGCAGGAGACCGTCCATACACCCGCGGTCTTTTTCCACTGCCATCGAGCGGTTCAGCCCAAGGGTTCCGGCAAAAGCGAAAGTGGTCCACAACACCCCAGCCGTCACAGACTGACGGACTTTCACATCCAGCTCAAGGGCGAAGTTGAAGATGAGGATGACGAGCATGGAGAAAACCAGCATGGCAGAGAGCAATTCACGCGAACGGAACTCGGCTGCCAGGTCTTTGTGGGCAATTGCCAACATGGCTTTGAAGAAGGAAGGGGTGGGTTGATTCATGGGCGGGTTCTTTTTACTCGCTCTGTCGGGGGCTTAGCCCCCGACAGAGCCTAGTATTAGGCTTCCAATGCTTTCTTATAGAAATCAAGCAGATTTGAATTCTTGAAATCGTCACGAGTGCCAGAAGCGCAGATGACTCCACGGGTGAGCACATCGAAGCGGGTGGCGAGGTCTTCGGCACGGGCAAGGTCGTGTGAGGTCATCACCACGGTGCGTCCCTTAGCGGCGACGGAGCGCAAGACTTCATCCAACATTTCAGAGGCATCTTGATCGAGCCCGGTGTAGGGTTCATCGAAGAGGACAACTTCCGGGTCGTGCAAGATCGCACGCCCAATGGCGAGTCGCTGCTGCATGCCGCGTGAAAAGGTGCGGACGAGGTCACGGCGGCGAGGTTCGAGACCGACCATGCCCAAAACTTCAGTAATGCGTTGAGATTGATTTGCCAGCCCATACATGCGTGCATAGAATTGCAAATTCTCTTCGGCGGTCAGGTCGGGGTAGAGCAGGGGCATGTGTGAAACAACACCCAGCCTTGCACGCACTTTGGCAGATTCATTCGGCAGCGAGTATCCAGCCACTTTGACACTTCCCAGGCTGGGGCGGGAGAGGGAGGCGAGGATTCGCAAGAAAGTGGTCTTGCCTGCTCCGTTCGGTCCGAGCAGGGCAACGAACTCACCGGGCTGCACGTTGAAATCCAACCCTTTGAGGATGGTCTTCAATCCAAATCGTTTGACGAGCTTTTTGACTTCGATCATGAGAGACCTGTGATGAGTGAAAAGTGAAACGTGATGAAAGATCACGTTTCACTTTTCACATCTTAGCCTTTCCTCTTCAATGTTTCGGTTAATTCGGCGCGGCGTTTTTTGTAGGCTTCGTCGGCGATCTTTCCGGCGCGGTGCAATTCGTCGAGGGCGATGATGGCGTCCATGATGGATTCGGTATCATCGAATTGGGCATCATCGTCTTCTTCATCTTCATCGCCTTCTTCAGTCTGCTTCTTTCGATCACGCAGATAGATGAAGACACCGGCAAGGATGAGTGTAATGCCAAGCACGCCCACACCGATCAGCACGGTTTGATTTTGGGTGATATCAGGCTGTTTCGCGACCGTTTCTGGTTTTCCGGAAAGGGTGAATTCAAGTGTGCCGTCCTGGGCAATTGGGGCAGCGGTATAGATATGGAAGTTGGTTCCCTCCATATTTTGAATGCCGCCATCTGTAAGAGATGCGCCTGATGCCGTCATCCCTTCTGGAAGGTGAATGGTGATCGTGTCTGTTGATAGTTGGACAGGCACTTTAATTTGAATTTCTTCCGAGTTTGGAATGGTGGCAAATGCAATCAACCCATACGGGGTCTCAGTGGGCGGCATGGCAAAGATATTTTCGACGCCAGTTGAAAGGAATGGAGCACTGTCGTTCGTGGTCTCATAGCCCATGCCAGTTGTGCCTTCAGGGAAGGTGGCAAAGGCAATGGCTTCTCCCTGAACTGCCTGAACCAGAAGGGTTTGCTCGCTGGTATTGTTGAAGAAGTAGACGGAGTAAATCAGCGGCGCTTCGCTTGCGAAGTCAAAGTAAATTTGCAGTTCTTCCAGAGTAAGAACATTGTAGTCTTCTGTGGTGGGGTAGACCACAATGGGCGCCAGAATAAGTTCTGTTGCTCCCGCAGGCGCTACAGCGAATTCTGATTGATAGCTCATGCCATTGATCTCAATATCGACGAGATAGATCTGGCTTTCAATGATCTCAACATCGTCAAATGCATAGGTTCCATCAGGGTTCACAACGCTGATCTGGTTAAGGACTTCTGTGGGACCAGCGCTGGGGTCACTGCCATGGTCAAAGACATGCAGGGTGACCTTCAAGTCAGATGGAAGGTCTTCTCCGCTGCGATTGTCAATTTGACCTTTGACCGTGCTGACAGCAAGCGGCTCTTCCGTCGCTTCTGCCTGGGGCGTGCCTTCGGTTGCCGTTCCTTCCGCCGACGGAGTGACGGCTTCAGCGGCGGCTGGGGTTTCTGTCGCTGATTCAGCTACCGGCGCGGGTGGAACCGCGAAGCTCAGGGTGCGGATGTATGCTGCGACGGCGTAGGCTTCCTCGTCGCTGAATCCACTTCCGAAAGCGGGGAAGTTCCCATTGCCTTCGCGCACGAGTTTCACAAGATCCGCTTCTGATAATGCCGACATCATTTGTAAATTGGTGAAGGCTTCTGCGCAATCGGCGCAGTTGGTTTCAAAGAGTGTTTTGCCGAGTTCTATTTGTTCGTTCGTTGTGTGCAGAGTGAGGGCATATGTCACAACATCCCAGCGTTCCTGGTCGGTGAGGCTGTTGAACGGCGGCATGAAGCGTTCAAGCCGACCCTGAGTGACAACGGCATACCAACTCGATGGGGAAGCTTCGTTTGAAAATTCAGGCAGACCGATCGGGATGACCGAGACGGGCAGGTCTTTGCTTTGAACGCCATCGCCCAAACCAGTATCGCCGTGACAGGCGGCACATTTTTCGGCGTAGATGGCTTTGCCGTTCTCGATATCTGGTGCTTGCTCTGGGTATAGCGGACCAAGTGTAGGGACGGGCGTGGGGGGAACGTACCCCGGAGGCGGAGTGACATCGGCTGCGAGAGTTTGGTTACAGGCAGCGAGCAAAAGTGTGCCAAGCGCTAAAAGAAGGATGTGGCGTAATTTCATAATTCCTCGGTGTGGAGATCAGTAATTGGTAAATAGTAATTACCAATCTCCAATTACTATTTACTTCAAAGACTTCCCGCAAGATGGGCAAAAGTTATCGGCGGCAAGGACAGGTTTACCGCAAGAGGGACAGAACCCGGCAGATTTGCTTTTGTGTTGTTTGCGGCGTGCGGCGATCATGGCTTCGATGTCGTCGTCGCTGAGTTCTGCGGCGGCGGAAGAGGAGTCGGCGCGTTTTGAGGCGGCGGCTTTTTCGATGCGCGATTCTGCATCGCGTGCCGAAGATAAGATCGGTTCGAGTTCATCAAGCTGACGCAAAATCTCGGAGCCTTTTTTCAGCAATTCCGCACGTTGTTCGGGGTAATCCTCTGCGGGGATCTTGCCGAGTTTGTAATCGAAATCCAGTTCCTGCAATGAGTTGATGACGCGGTCGCGTTCGGCTTTCAATGCCGAGATTTCGTGCATTTCGTTGGTTGAGATTCGGCGTGATCGTGACATGAACGGCGCGTAAAGATACATACCTACGAGCACGAGCACTGCCAGTACAAGGAAGAGTGAGCCTAGTTCCATTGTGATCTACCCCTATTCTGCGTTCGCGATAAATGCTTGAATTTCTTCGATGGATGCGAACGGACCGATCTTGATCTGCCGCAAAACACCTTCTCGGTCGATCAGGTACGTTTCAGGAACACCCATCTGGCGGTTCAAGATACTAGAGATGGTCGATTGCAAGTCGGGCGCATTGGGAAAGCTGATGCCGAATTTTTTCAAGTATCCGAAAGCGCCTTCGGGCGTATCGACATAATCAACACCCACGAAGACCACGTCGCCGCTGTCTTTGTATAACTGCCAGGCTTGTTCGAGTTCGGGCGCTTCCTGTTCGCAGGGTTTGCACCACGAAGCCCAAATGTTGATCAGCACGACCTTGCCGCGCAGATCTGAAAGTTTCATTTCAGGCGTGTTGTTGTATTCATAGCCTTCAAAATACACCAGATCGAAATCAGGCACGGGCTTGCCGATCTCAGCGATGGGGTTGCTGGCGCGGTTCAATCCAAAACCCACCAGCACAAGCAGACCAATTAGAAAAACCCAAATGGTGATCTGCGCTCCAAGGGATACTCCGCGTTTTGGAGTTGTTGTCTCTGTCATTGCATTCTCCAATAATCAGACCTGTAAAACCTGTCAGGTCTAAAAAATATTATTTTCTATTCTTCAATTCTTCTTCAAGACGTTTAACATACTCATCGTCACTCGACGAAGTCCCCGCTTCTTTTACCTGACCCGCATCTGCTTCAACAGCCTTGGGTTTGGTCCACGCTCGGAATGCGTTGAAGAGGAAGACCGCACCTGCGAGGATCAATACTGGCGGGATAATATACACCAGCCAATTGAAGCCTGTGCGCGGAGGTTCTGAGAGCACACGGGCGCCATAGTTCGCCACAAAATATTGTTTGATCTCTTCTTCCGTCTTGCCTTCTGCCAGTTGATCGCGGATCAACTCACGCCACTGACGGCACGCTTCGGTGGGGCAAACGTCTAATGGCGTGTTCTCGCAGACCGGGCAATACAACTGCTTGGCGATGGCGTTGACTTCATCATCGGTGGGGGTGGTGTCTTGGGCGAAGGCGGTTTGGTAGAACAACCCTGTCAGTACAAGCACAAGGGTGATGGCAAGAAACCAGTAACTAGTAATTAGTAATTTTTTTGTTTTCATTCCAATCTCCATTTACTACTTACCAATTACTTTAATCTGCCGCGCTGGTTTGATGTCGCCCCGCGCTCACCTTGCGGCGGACGGGTTCATCTGCCGGGTCACGGTCGGGCCAGGCGGCGAAGATCAGACCGAACAAGAAGGTGAAGCTGCCGATCCACAACCAGTTCACCAGCGGGTTGACGTAGATCTTGAAGGTGGCGCCTTCACTGGAAACCGGCTGCCAATCTACCAGCAGAATGTACAAGTCATCTCGCAATGTGGCATGCTGACCGGGGATGGTCATGTTTTGCTGTGAGTCGTAGTAATAGTCAATGCGCGGATACAGTTGACCGATGAAGATTCCATTCTCGTAAATATCCACCACCGAGCGGGTGTAGTTCACACCTGCATCGAGTTCATCCCAAGATGCCAGCTCACGATATTCCACGCGGTATTCTGCCAACTCCAATGATTCGCCCGCGGCGATCGTCCCCTGTGTTTCCTTCTGGAAGATCTCAATGCCCAGGATGCCAATCGCCATCAATGCCATGCTGATGTGAATGATATAGCCACCATAACGGCGGCGGTTACGTCCCATCAAACGTCCGAGGGCGGTGAAGAAATTCTCATTCTGGGCTTTCATTCTTGCATTTGCGCCGCGCCAGAATTCATGTGTGGTGGCAAACAACGCCAACGCCACAAGGAAGAATCCGATCAGGGCGTAGATATTCTGAGTATAGGTGATGACCAGCACCACGGTCACGACCGCGGCGAGAGCGGCAGATTTCCAAATGGCTCGACCAAGAGTCTGCACG
>JAFLCF010000091.1 GCA_017303735.1 Anaerolineae bacterium | reverse complement strand
GCTTGTCGGTCTGATACTCGACGTGGGCGATGTTGATCGTGATACCACGCGCTTTTTCTTCCGGGGCATTGTCGATCTGGTCGTAGGCTTTGAAATCTGCCTGTCCCGACAATCCGGCTACCTTTGTGATGGCCGCGGTCAATGTGGTCTTCCCGTGGTCGATGTGTCCCATCGTCCCTACGTTCAAATGCGGCTTGCTTCTGTCAAACTTCCCTTTCGCCATGTTTCGCTCTCCTTAATTATTTTACAAGAATGCTGTTGCAGCAACTGAGCCCTCAATGAGATTTGAACCCATGACCTCACCCTTACCAAGGGTGTGCTCTGCCAACTGAGCTATGAGGGCTTGACGTGCTGTTCCCCAAACGGGGAGCACCAACCAATGCTGGTGCTGTGGGCAGTGAAGGATTCGAACCTCCGAAGTCGTCTGACAACTGATTTACAGTCAGTCCCCTTTGGCCACTTGGGTAACTGCCCAGAATAAATTGTTAATTGATTACCGACTTTTGCTCTCCGGCAATCCAGAGCCGACGACGAGAATTGAACTCGTAACCTTCCGCTTACAAGGCGGATGCTCTGCCGATTGAGCTACGTCGGCAAGTCAATAAGCGGACAGATTATACCAAAACAATTCAGTGCGTCAAGCAATTTTGAAGGCAATGAACTTAATATGGAAAAGCCAAACTGCCCCCTTGACAGTGGGAAGAGCTTGGTATATTATTAGAACAGTTGTTCTAATATGGATGAAATCAATCAACTCGACCTCATGTTAAATGCCATGACGGAAATAATGCAGGAAGAAAAGGCAAAACAATCTGCGCCTCAATCTTCGACCACGCCTGCTCTGCCAGACCTGGGTTCAGTCCTCGCCCGAATCTCTCCCCTGCCACCAGAAGCACTCTTCCTTGGCATGGCAATTGACGGGTTGCCGGTCCTGCTCAATTTGCTCGACCCAGTTCCGGGTCCGATTCTGATCGCAGGGGATCCATCCAGCGGTAAGACTCGTCTCTTGCAGACCATTGCACGTGCGGTAGAGCACCTTCACCCATCTGATTCGGTTCAATACGGTGTGATCACGACCAAACCAGATGAATGGGAAAAACTTTATGGTAGCGAGAATAATGCCGGCATCTATCAGACCAGTGACGAGAATACTGCTGAATTGCTGCAATCCCTCGTTACCTGGGCGCACAATAACAAAGGCGAAGGACAATCCATCCTGCTATTGATCGATGACCTCGAAGCAGTTACTAATTTGGATGAGCAGGCACAACAGAATTTGCGTTGGCTGCTCCTGCGCGGACCCAGCCGCCGCGTATGGACGTTCACTACGTTGAATGCACATCGCGCTGAGTCTCAAAAAGAATGGCTGGAGTTTTTCCGCACGCGTTTGTTCGGCTGTGTGGAAGACCCCGAACATGCTGTTTTACTGACCGGGAATTCCCTGCTTAATCACATTTCCAAAGGTGATGAGTACGCCATGCGCGAAAACACAAAACTGCTTAAGTTCTGGCTCCCTGCCATCGAGTAAGAAAGAGAGAAAATCATGCACACCGGACTTTTATGGTTTGACAATGACCCACGCACAACCTTGAGTGTGAAGATCCAAAAAGCAATGGAGTATTACAGCAAAAAATTCGGGCGCAAACCAGATCTGTGTCTTGTACACCCCAGCATGATGGATGCGGGGCAGGTTCATATCGAACTTGGCAAACTTGTCATTCGCGCGTATCGCCCCGTCATGCCTGGTCATTTCTGGATCGGCACCGAAGATCAAAAGTAATTTCCCCGTCAAGCCGAGATATAGTCTTCCCTTTCGCCGTTCTATATCTCCTTGTGCCCTCCCACATACTGGCATGTGGGAGGTTTTTTTCTTACTAAAATAAACCTAGGAGGCACGTTATGAGTGAAATTGAGAAGCAAGTACAAAAAGTATTTGAAGGCTATAAAACCGCAGTCTTTGAAAAAGATGTAGAAGCATTTCTTGGTCACTACACTGAGGATGTACATATCTTCGATATGTGGGGCAAATGGTCTTACGAGGGCATTCATGCCTGGCGCGGAATGGTCACGGGCTGGTTCGGTTCATTGGGTGATGAGAGGGTCGTTGTAGATTTTGATGATGTGCAAATCAACGGTACGGATGACGTAGCCGTTGCGCATGCCTACGTCACATTCAAAGCTCTATCAAGTGACGGGCAAGAATTACGCTCCATGAATAACCGCTTGACTCTGGCGCTCAAACGCACCAGCAACGGCTGGAAAGTCTTTCATGAACATTCTTCAGCCCCCATTGACGGTGACACTCTACAAGTGATGCTAAAACGAGCATAAAACAAAACTTCCGCTTTTGAGCGGAAGTTTTGTTTTAGCCGGTCGCAACTACAAATGCAATTGCTTGATTTTCAGTATGACTCAAACTTACCGACCAAGTCGTTAAGCCCAGTTGCTGAGCCAAGCGCTCCCCTTCCCCATATAAAACCAGATAAGGCGCCTTTCGCTCATCCGAACGGACTTCAATCTCCAGCCAACTGACATCGCCAATCCCACAGCCCAGGGCTTTCGCTGCGGCTTCTTTGGCAGCAAAACGAGCCGCAAGAGATGTGGCACGTCCTTTACATTCTTTCTGTTCAAATTCCGTAAAAACCCGATTCAGAAAACGCGCTCCATGCCGCTCGATTGCCTCGGCAATACGGCTTGTTTCTATTAAGTCAACACCAGTTCGCAAGATCATTATTTACGCATCACGAATTACGGTTCACGTTACGGTCCCGCCGTTGCGATCACCAAACGATCGGGGTGAATGTACTTCCGCGCAACCTCAAGCACATCGGCGCGGGTCACCTTGCGCACAAGGCTTTCATATCGTTGGTAATAATCCATGCCGAGATCATAACGATGGATATTGAGGATCGCACTGACCATGCCGCCATTCGACTCAAGTGAAAGCGGCAGCCGCCCGACATAATTTGCCTGACTATCAGCAAGCTCCTCTTTCGTCACGCCGTTCTTTATGAAGCGCCGCAACTCTGCATCGATCAAATCAAGCGCCTTCTTTAAATTCTTCGGGTTCACCCCGGCATTCACTTCCCAACTGCCCGGCCCAATGCCTGCATGCAAACTCGAATATGCGTAATACGCCAAACCCGATTTTTCTCGCACCACATTGCCGATACGCCCCATCATGCCAAATTGACCCAGCACTGAATTCGCCAGCGAAGCCGTCATAAAATCGGGGCTTTTTCGATTTGGTCCCAACATGCCAACGACCAGGTCAGATTGGGATTTACCCGGAATCGGGTGGTGGCGCTTGATGGTTTTCGTAACAGGCTTGAGCGGAGGAAGAACCGGCGCCTCTTTCTGACTTGGAACAGACCAGCCGCCCAAAACTTTTTCCACCGCCTCAACCGCTTTCTTCGGCTGGATCGCACCAACGATGGCAAGGACCATGCCGCGCGGTCCATAATGGAGGCGATGAAATTTTTCCAGATCTTTGCGGGTGATCGCCTGAATCGTCTCCACATATCCATCTGACGGTTTGCCATACGGATGGTCGGCGTAGAGAAATTTTTCAAACAGCATATCCGCCATGTCAGAGGTATCTTGGGCGCGCAATGCCAACCCGGTGAGGAGTTGGGTACGCAGGCGTTCAACTTCATCTTTAGGGAAGGTCGGCGTTTGCAAAGACTCTGCCATGAGCCTTAGAACAAGCGGAAGGTCTTCCACCAATGCGCGCCCGCCAAAGCTTGAGTTGTGAACGCCAGAGTCGAACCCAAGGCTTGCGCCAGCGGTTTCGAGTTCGTTATAAATGGCATCGAAGGAACGTCTTTGCGTACCTCGCATTAGCATGCTGGAAACAAAATCGGCAAGACCAAGTTTCTCGTCTGTTTCAAAGATCGCACCGGCAGGCAAATATCCACCGACATTAACTGCCGGGCTGTTGAAATTGGAACGCGCCAAAATGGTAATGCCATTTGAAAGTGTGACCTGATACACATCTTCAGGACTGGGCATAGATGACTTGATTTTAGTTGCCATTTATGCTCCTTTCCCTTTGGGGATATACGTCCCGACCACACGCTTGTTGGTTTGAAAATATTTCTGCGCCACACGTTGAACGTCTTTGGGTGTGACCTTTGCCAGCTTATCCAAATAGGTGGTGTACCAACTGTAATCCGAGAACATGGAGGTGTAGCCCATCCAAAAGGCTTGATGGGTGATGTTCTCGCTTCCATAGGCAAAGACGGCGCGTGCCTGCTTAACCGCACGTTGAATCTCTGCCGCGGGTGCGGGTTTGTCTTGCATTTTTTGGATCTCGGCATCAAGAACGGAGAGGGCTTCTTCTGGCTTCTTATCAGGTCTGTGGACGATGGTAAAGCGATACAAATACGGGTCGATGGTGGATTCAGACCAGCCGGAGATATCGACCGCGTGTCCTTTATCGACCAGGGCTCGGTAGAGGCGGCAAGTTTTGTAGGAAAGTCCGCTGGCACCATTGAGCAGACTTTCAAGCACTTGAAGAGCGAAGTAATCAGGGCTGGTCGCGTTGGGGAAAGGGTAAGCGACCTGGGTAAACGTGGTTTCGCCGGGACCTTCCACTGTTAAGCGAAGCTCCCCTTTTCGTTCAGGCTCTGGGCGTGCAAGCCGCGGTGGAATCTTTCCCTGCGGAATGGGCTCAAACAATTCCTTGATGCGCTTGAGCATGGACTTGGCATCGAAGTCACCAGCCATTGAAAGGGTGGCATTGTTCGGCACATAATAAGAGCGATAGTGGTCATACAAATCATCGCGCGTGATGGTGCGCAGGTCTGCCATATCTCCGATGATCTCATGATGATAGGGATGCACACGGAAGGAAGCATGTTGAACGGCTTCACCCAACAGGAACATGGGTTCGTTCTCAGAACCTTCACGTTCTGAAATGATGACCGTTCTTTCTGAAGCGACTTCTTTTGCATCGAAGATGCTTTTGGTCATACGGTCTGATTCGAGGCGCAGGGCAAGGTCGATCTTGGCGGCGGGCATGGTCTCGTAATAGCGGGTCGAATCGCGGGAAGTGGAGGCATTCCAGCGTCCGCCTTCACGCGAGATGGCTTTATCGAGCATGCTGCCGGGAAATTTTTTCGTCCCTTTGAACATCATGTGCTCGGTCCAGTGGGAGATGCCGGTTTTGCCTGTGGGCTCGTCGCGTGAGCCGACCTTGTACCAAATCCATGAGGAAATGATGGGAGCGGTACGAATCTCCTTGAGCATGACCTTCATGCCGTTCTTAAGCCGGGCTTGCGTGACGTTTTTTGTCATTTAACTCCAAAGTAATTTCTAAATTATTTGCTCTGGCAGGGGCTAAGCCCCTGCCAGAGCAATCAAGATTACTGACAGATCGGATTTCCGTCTATATTCACAGCCTCAGGTTCAAGCAAACAATAAAGAGGTTTGATCACGTTCTGCAAACCAACGAACGGGTCGTTCAATTGGGTCTCTCGCAAAGGAATATCAACGGGGACGTTCAGGGTAACCGGTACTTGTTGGTCTACCGGGACGGTTAATGCCAGGTTGACAGGTAGGATGGTGCCTTGCGGAAGGACGATGGTCGTATTGGCACGCGAAATATTCAACCCACCCGTGTTGACTGTGACCAGAGCGTTGGTAATGGTAACGTCTTGACTTAGGATAACGTTGGTCTGCTGGTTGAGTTGCAGATCGAATTTGACCGGAATGGACGTATTGACGACTACATTCGTCTGGATGTTGGCGCGTTCCATTTTTTCGAAATTTTCGTACAAACCGCCGGGCAGCCCCATTACCGAGGTGCTGGCGTCCATGATCTTTGCCATATCGAGTTTAAGGCGATAGACGCTGATGACCAGAATGATGAGAATGATCGCCAGTAGGATATTAATGGTAAGAGTGATCACACTTGCCGTCGTCCATAATCGGGGAGCCCAAACGGGGTATCCGCCTGCCGGAGCAGAATCAAATTTCGGGGCAGGTTTTAGAGCCGGGCTGGGAGCGGGGGCAGGAGTCGCTGCGGGCTGAGGCAAAACTTTTTTGGGAGCTGCATCTGCTTTTTTAGGCAAAGCTCCCAGCTTGTCGCTTTGCTGGGCAGATTTTTTCGGCAGAGATGAAAGAGCATCTTTCCCATCGTCCATGTTGACCTCGCTGATCTCTTGAACGTCTTGCTTGATATTTTTTTTAGGCAGCCGCGAAAGCGGAATGAAGCTTGCAATGAGTTTTCGGAATTTTTCTACAGGATCTTCTTTGATAGGTTCGTCGGTCATTGTGCCTCCTGTTCTTTACGTTGCACAATCTTAGCATAGTTGGCAGATTTCATTGCAAGTAAAAATAGAATGAAAAAACAACTTGTACCGTATGATGTTTTCAAATATAATGCGATGGTTTATGTCAGATTAAGGAGAAAGAAAGTGACAGTTCAATTTTTCGTCGCCGTGATCGGCGCAGGACCTGCAGGACTTTTTGGAGCACGAGAGTTGGCGAACAACGGCGCACATGTTGCGCTTTTCAATCGTGATATTAAAGCTGGTGGTCTGGCAGAGTATGGTATTTATCTTGAAAAGCATGTCATGAAAGATGGGCTGCGCAAGCAGTTTCGCCAGGCGTTGGATCTGGCGAACGTTGACTATTATGGAAATGTTTCGGTTGGCACGAACGGCGATCTAACGCTGGATGAAATTCGCGCGCTCGGCTTTGACGCGGTGCTGGTCTCTGCGGGTGCGCAGGGTACCAAGTCTTTGGGCTTGCCCGGCGAAACGCTTGAAGGCGTGTACCATGCCAAGGATGTCGTCTACCATTACAACAAGCTGCCCCCGTTCAGCCAGCGCAAGTTCCGTTTTGGGAAGTGTGCTGCCATCATCGGTGCGGGCAATGTGATGGTGGATATCGCGCGCTACCTCATCAACCATCAAGGTGTGGAAGAAGTCACCGCCGTGGTGCGCCGCGGACCCGCTGAAGTGAACTTCACCAAGGACGAGATGAAACATCTGATCTCGTATCTCGACCTGGATGAATTTGAAAAGGAATTGGCACGCGTTCGCCCAGCCTTGGATGCGATCGGGCAGGACCCTGAAATCGGGCGTCACAAAGTAATCGATTCACTTGCCAAGGCAGACCCCAAGGTCAAAGAAGCCAAGTTCCATTTTGATTTCCTCGCCTCCCCCACTGCAATGATCGGCGAAAATGGACAGTTAACCCAACTGGAAGTCGAAGACAATATCCTGACAGAGCGCGACGGAAAGACCAGTGCCAAAGGCACCGGCACCAAGCGCACACTGAATGTGGACACGGTCATCTTTGCCATTGGCGACCAGGTGGATGCAACCTTCGGGCTTCCAACCGAATGGGGCGAGTTTGCCAAGAACAAGGAACCGAAATTCCCCGTGGAAAACGTTTCGTATGAATCCACTACGGAGGGAATTTTCGTGGGCGGCTGGTCGCGTAAGGCAAGTGAAGGTCTGGTAGGGTACGCCCGCCGCGATGGCACGAATGCGGCAAAAGCTGTGTTGCAATATCTGCAAAGCAAGCAGCCCTCCAATGCCAGCCCCGAGGCAGTTGTGGCAAAGGTCAAGTCTTTGCAAAAACCGATCGTTTATAAGGAAGATATTAAACGGCTTGAGGCTGTTGAAGCCGAAGAAGCTAAAAAACGCAACCTTGCCGAGTTCAAGTTTGCAAGCAATGAAGAAATGCTGCAAGCCATGGGCTTGATTGAAACTGCGTAAGAAATAAATTCAGAAGCTTTGCCTGAAGTAGAACTTCAGGGTCGTAAAACACAGAAAATGCTGGTATGGGCACCAGCATTTTCTGTGTTAAATTCAAGTTGTTTTCTTTTTTAACTAATCCCGACCGCTCTTGGTATAATTTCCGCCTACGAAATTTAGGAGTACGCATGAAATACCACATCTGGACCGAAGGTTGCCAAATGAACGTCGCCGACTCACAGCGGGTTGGTTCGTCGTTGGAGCACCTCGGCTATTCCCTTACTGAAACCCCCGAAGAAGCCGACGTTATCGTTTTAAATACCTGTGTTGTCCGCCAATCTGCTGAAGACAAGGCAATGGGACGTGTCACCTCGTTGGCGCCGCTTAAGAAGAAGAATCCCAACCTCGTCATCAACCTGATGGGCTGTATGGTGGGTGTGCGCGGTGCAGAAAAACTGCGCGAACGCCTGCCTTTTGTGGATGTCTTCTCCCCTCCTTCTGACCCGGGTCCATTGATCTCGCACCTCACACAAGGCGAAATTCAATCGCTCGAAGATGCCGAAACCACACGCCGCTTCTTGATGATGGATGAAGAACTAAAACTGCCAGTTGCCGAACAAGGCAAGGCTGTTAGCGTTCACGTTCCCATCGTCTACGGTTGCTCACATGCCTGTACCTTCTGCATCATCCCTTCCAAACGCGGCGGCGAACGGTCTCGCCCTGTTGGCGATATTGTTGGCGAAGTCCGCTCACTGGCAAGACAAGGTGTAAAAGAAATCACCTTACTCGGTCAGATCGTGGATCGTTACGGCAAAGACATTCCCGATACCCTGACGGGCACACGTGGTCCTAACCTCGCCGATCTCTTGCGCGTCCTGCACGAAGTTGAGGGAATCGAACGAATCCGCTTCTTAACCTCGCATCCCAATTATTTCGACGACGATCTCATTCAGGCTATTGCCGAACTTCCCCGCGTCATGCCGCATATCGAACTGCCCATTCAAGCAGGCGACGATGAAGTGCTCAAGAATATGAAGCGCGGATACACCCAACAGCAATACCGTGACCTCGTGGCGAAGATCCGCCAGCACATTCCCGACTGTTCCATCGCCACTGACATCATTGTCGGCTTCCCCGGCGAGACCGAGGAACAGTTCATGGAAACCTACCGCGTCTTATCGGATCTCAAACTGGATGTGGCACATCTGGCTCGCTACTCCATGAGAGAGGGAACGGTTGCCACCCGCCGCATGGACGATAACGTCCCCGAAGAAGAAAAGATGCGCCGCCTACACATGCTCGATGATCTACAGGAGCAAATTGTCGGCGAGATCAACAAAAAATATCTCGGTACAACGGTGGACGTGCTCTTCGAAGATAAAGTCAAAGGGCGTTGGCGCGGACGCACCCCCACCAACAAGATTGTCTTCGTTGAATCAGATGACGACCTGCGCGGCAAAGTCATCCCCGTTACCGTCACCTGGACAGGTCCCTGGTCGATGCAGGCAAATTTGGTCAAACAGCCAGAATTGATTTCAATATAATCCTCGTAGGGGCGCAGCAATGCTGCGCCCCTACGATATTTAAGGGGTTTATAATTTCATCATCATGTCCATCCTCGAACTCTTCAACACCTTTGCCAACAACCTGTTGCCCATCATGCTCATCGCCGCGGCGGGATATGTTCTTGGAAAAACCCTCACCGTCGATTCGCGCACCATTGGGCGTATAGTTTTCTATATTTTCAGCCCGTTGTTGGTCTTCAACTTAATGGTTACAAGCCAATTGAATTTACAACAAGCACTGACCACCGTGGAATACACCATTGCCGTCATTGTCATCATGGGCACAATTGCATTCATTCTTGGCAAACTCTTCCGGCTGGAACGCGCTCACCTGCTTGCTGTCATCCTCACCGTCGCATTTGGGAACACCGGCAACTACGGCTTGCCTCTCGTCAAATTCGCATTTGGAGATGAAGCCCTGGCAGTCGCCTCCATTTTTTACGTCACCACCACCATCCTATTCAATACAGTCGGCGTGGTTATCGCCTCTCTTGGTCATTTGGATTTGAAATCCGCTATACTGGGAGTATTCAAGCTGCCTATTCTCTACGCCGTGGCAATGGCATTGATCATCAAAGGCTTTGGCATTCAAATTCCACTGCCGCTCTCACGCACCATCGAGATCGCCGCCAACGGAGCCATTCCCGCCATGATCATCCTGCTGGGCTTGGAACTCACCCGTATCGAATGGACGCACAGCCTGCGCGCGACTGGTTTGGGTGTCGCCACCAAGCTGCTCATCGGTCCGTTGGTGGGACTCTTAATTGCCAGTCTCTTCGGTCTGCAAGGACACACTCGGCAAGGCAGCGTTATCGAAGCCGCCATGCCTGCCGCGGTGGCAACCACAGTGGTCGCCACAGAATATAATTTGGAACCATCGCTCGTTACCGCCATTGTATTTTTTGGGACGATCTTCAGCCCGCTCACTCTCACGCCGCTGATCGTATTCCTTACGAGGTAATCAATATGTTTGCCACACGTCAAAAGATATTGCAAGTCATCTTGATCGCTCTTCTCGTGGCAACCCTGTCACTGAAACCCGACCAAGCCCAGGCGCAGGAAGGAATCGTGGTCGAAAATCCACAAGCCGTGCCAGACTTCGGAAAGTCGATTACATTCACAGCGAAGATCAAAGCCTCCAGCCCCATCCAACAAGCATCGCTTTTGTTCCGCGGCGTCAACGAAGCAATAACACGTGTGGAAACCTTGCAAGTGGCGGAAGATGGCTCGGTGAGTTTTGTGTACGATGCATCGCTTAATGTCTTTCCACCGTTCAGTGAGATCGTGTATTGGTTCCAAGCCACATTGAGCGACGGTAAGACGTACACCAGCTCCCCCACCCAGTTTCAATACAAGGACAATCGTTTTCCCTGGCGCGAGATTTCGCAGGCGAATGTCACCGTTCACTGGTATGCAGGGGATGATGCCTTTGGCGCATCAGCATTAAACAGTGCCGGTGCCGGCTTGCTGGCAATGAAAGATTTCATTCCGCTTTCTCTGACCGAACCAATTCATGTTTACATTTATTCGAATGTGCAAGACCTCAGCGACACCTTCATGTTAGGCGGGCGAACATGGGCTGGCGGGCATGCACATGCCGACCTCGGCGTGGTACTGGTTGCTGTTTCGCCCGGTGCGAATCAGTTCACCGAGATGGATAGGTTGATTCCCCACGAGCTTACGCACGTCATGCTTTACCGCACGCTTGGTGATCGTTATGAAAAACAACCGGCATGGTTGATCGAAGGCATTGCATCCATGGTGGAGCTTTACCCCAACCCCGATTATGCACGCGCGTTGGAGATCGCCAGCGCAAACGACACCTTGATCCCTTTCACGGACTTATGCGCCTCCTTCCCCGCCGACTCGGGCTCAGCGTTTCTAGCCTATGCCCAAGCCCAATCCTTTGTCACCTACATCCGCGATTCATTTGGCGTTTCGGGTCTTTCACGCCTCACCGGCACCTACAGCGACGGCTTCGATTGCGACCTCGGTGCAACAAAAGCCCTCGGCGCTTCGCTCAGCCAATTAGATGTGCGCTGGCGTGAAAATGTGCTCGGTCAAAACCAGGGCGGCGTGGCATTTCGCAACCTGCTTCCATTCTTACTTTTACTAGCCCTCGTCTTAATCGTTCCCATTTGGGGCGCCATTGACCTGATGCGCAAGCGGAGGAAATATGCAGCCCAATCCAAATGAGATCGTACGTTTACATATCTGGGTTAAAGGACGCGTTCAAGGTGTTGGCTTTCGAGCCCATGTGGAATATGCCGCACGCAAGATCGGCGGAATCACGGGCTGGGTGCGCAACGTCGGCTATGATACGGTCGAAACCCTTGCAGAAGGCCGGCGTGAAAACATCGAACAGTTCATCGCCATGGTCAAGGAAGGTCCGCGTGCCTCAAGAGTGGATGAAGTAAAGATCGACTGGGAAACCCCAAATGGGGAGTACAATGAGTTTGGAGTAAAAAGAAGTTTATAAAGCGGTTCATCGCCTCAAGTTTCAACACCCAGAGACATAACCAGGATGTTTACAAATCCCTATTCTCCCCTCCTTTTTGTTTCCGCCCTCATCGCTTTACTTATAGTTGCGTTGATATGGAAACGCCGCGCCACGCCAGAAAACACACGATACACCCTGGTTGAACATATGCAGGACGGCGTGATCGTGATCGATGAGCAAAACCGCATCATGGACGTCAACCCGTCGGCTTTGCGTTCGCTCAACTGGACGCACCCTCCCCCGATCGGAAGAGATATTCAAGATCTGCTTATAGGCTTGTTCAACCAATTCTCAGAGTTTCCCCCGCACTTATATATTGAGACTGAAATACGCACCCCAGACAACCCAGACCACTTTTACGACCTGCGTATCGAACCATTGAAGGACAAAAAGGGAAAACAGACGGGGCGTTTGATCGTATTGCGAGATATTACACGGCAAAAATCAGCAGAGAAAGCGCTCCGCGACACACATGACCGTCTGCGGCTTCACTTGAAGGAAATCGAAATCCTTCAAGAGGAACTGCGCGAGCAAGCCATTCGTGACCCATTGACTGGGTTGTTCAATCGACGGTACATGGAGGAAACTCTCGAACGAGAACTCGCTCGTGCCGTGCGTGAAGGAACATCGATCGGCATTTGCATGGCAGATATCGACGACTTTAAGTTATTCAATGATCAACATGGGCACCGAGCAGGTGATTTGATTCTGAAACATCTTGCTGATATCTTCGTCTCTTATTCCCGTGCAGAAGATGTGGTTTGCCGTTATGGAGGGGAGGAATTTTTAATCCTTCTACCCGGTGCCGACCTGGAAGTTACCAGCCGCCGCGCAGAAGATTGGCGCAGGGCATTCGAACAATCAAAGATAGAATTCGAAGGTGAGATTCTTTCTACTACACTTTCGCTGGGTGTTACGGTTTTTCCACAACGAGGGCAAACCAGCGAAGATCTACTAAAACTGGCAGACGAAGCCATGTATCTCTCGAAACACAACGGCAGGAACCAAGTCAGCATTGCACAATCGTGGAGCAAACCTGCCTAGGCAAAACCCAATCCGCGTTCTTTCAACGAAACCCATTTTCCCTGACCGATCACCAAATGATCGAGCACATCAATATCCAATAATTTGCCCGCCTGCACGATGGCTCGGGTGACGGCAACATCGTCCGGGCTGGGGGTCGGGTCACCGCTGGGGTGATTGTGTGTGACAATGATCGCCGAGGCATTGGCTCGGATCGCCTCCTTGAATAATTCCCCCACCCGAACTTGAGAAGAATTCACCGAGCCTTTATAAACTTCGACAATCGCCAGCACGCGATTCCTTCGATCCAGCAACAACACCCGCAAATGCTCCTGTTCTAATGCAGACATATCATATTGGACAAGTGCCGCCGCATCTGCCGGGCTGGTGATGGCTAACTTCTCTTCAGGTGATTCAATCGTCAGCCTGCGTCCCAACTCGATCGCGGCTTTGATCTGCGACGCCTTGGCTTCGCCCATGCCGTGCTGGTCCATCAAGTCTTTGAACGGCGCGCGATGAAGTCCGCGCAGCCCGCCGAATTGTTGCAACAGACGCTGACCCACCGCCACGGCATTTTCTCCCTGCACCCCCACTCGCAAAAGGATCGCCAGCAGTTCGGCGTTGGTCAATGCTTGTGGTCCCAATGAAGCCAGCCGTTCACGCGGACGGTCTGATTCATGCAGGTCTGAAATTCGATAAGCAGGTTTGGAGTTGGGTTCAGTCATATATACCTCCCTGAATATGGGTTGACCTATTTTACAACTATTTCGATGAACTACTCAAGTGTAACATAGAGAGACCGGGTGTCCGGTCTCTCTTGTTTGTATTCGTCAAGGGGTTGGAATGGGCACTTCCGTTGCCATGATTGCATCCACTTGGGCGTTGCCGCTCGTGTCTCCGGGCAGTGTGGAAGGCGAAATGATCACGACAAATTCATAGGTGTTAGGCGGAGGATTGCTTGCGGCATTATCTACATCAATCAAAATTCCGGTTTGCGGCAAGGGTCCGTTCGTGCCGTTGGATTCTTCATAATCAGGGTCATGCAGAGTATCAGGGGTGGGAGGAACAGCGGTCGCGTCAGAAACTTCGATCTCCTCGTCTGGTTCTTCGCCGCCTGCGGCTTGATCACTCACATTGGAATTAGTGTCGGCGACATTATCGCCCCAATTGAAGACTTCGTAGTAGGTGCCTCCGGTTTCATCATTGGTAATGCCGATAATAATCAGATCCAGGAAAACGGAACCACCATTATTCCATTCGTAAAGCACCAGATCGTAAAAATTATCCGGAATGGAGCTTACCGTAACACTTAAGTTCAAAACAATAAAACTTCCATCATCTATCGAACCAATGCCATCATCAGGCGGAGCATTAACATCGATCTCTGGATCAGGGGTCACTTGGGTTACACCAACAGGCGGTGTGGATACATTCCCATAATCACAAGGCAAGGGTCCATCCGGGTTGTGTGCGCCAGGACAGATTGGGTCAAAGGTGCAAGGCAGGGGTTGCCCCTGGTTGTTCGCCAACGGATCTGTACAGGTTGCGGGCGGATATGTACAGGGCAGGGGCTGTCCCTGGTTGTTCGCCAACGGATCTGTACAGATTGCGGGCGGATATGTACAGGGCAGGGGTTGTCCCTGATTGTTCGCCAACGGGTCTGTACAGGTTGCGGGCAGATATGTACAGGGCAGGGGTTGTCCCTGATTGTTCGCCAACGGGTCTGTACAGGTTGCAGGTGTGGGTGGTGTAGCCGTTTCAGTTGGGGTTTCTTCTCCACCACCTTCATTCGTAGGCGATGTCCCAACAATAGAGGTGGCCGTTGGAGTTTCGGTGGGAGCAATGGTAGCTGTCGGGGTGGCTTCGGTTGGAGCAGGTGTATTAGCCGTCGGCGAGGGAGAGGCGGTAGGCTCAAATGTTAGAAAAGGTGGAAAGGAAAAATCCTCTCCGGGGTCAAGGTAAGTATCTGCCCACGGTAGAGGGATAAGAATCTGTGGAAGGAGCGGTTCGAGCAGCGCGAATGGATGTGCAGCGCTTGAATCCTCCGGTTCGAGATTCGAATTCATGCCTGCGTTCACGCTCCAAAACGGCAGAAGCCTGATAGCCCATTGCCCTACAAAAAGAAGCAGCAAGGCGGCAATGGGTATGATGAAGATGAGTAACATCCAGTCTTTGCGTTCAGGTTTTTGAGTTGTCATGATCCGCTCTCCTTCTTATGAGCCGGAAGAGAAACAATAAATTTACTACCGGGTAATTTTTTCTCGTCGTGCCCGGGGCTTTCAACCCAGATTCGCCCACCATGTGCCTGAACAATACCGCGCGCAATGGCAAGCCCAAGCCCGGGTCCACCGCCTTTGAATTTGGTCTTTCCAGAGGAATGCAGCAACACTTCGCCGGTTTGATGAAATTTTTGGAAGATCAGTTCGTGCATCCCCTGATCGACACCAATGCCGGTATCACTCACTGTAATTTCCAATTGGGGCGGCTCGGAGCCATTCACATACCTGCCGGATACTTTTACATTTCCACCGTCTGGGGTGTATTTTATAGCGTTCATCACCAGGTGGTAGAACACTTTCTTAAGCATATCGGGGTCGGCAGTAATAGCTGGGAGTCCTTCCAACCCTTTGGTGTTGAATTGAATATCACGTTCTTTTAACGCTGAGTCAAATTCTTTGCGCACTCCGCGAATGATGGGTTCCATCTGCACACTGGTTCTTCTCAAAACGAGGGCATTGCTATCGATGCGCGATACATCCAACATACTATCCACCACATCGGTCATTCTCTCAGCGCCTTCAAGGATGCCCTGCGCCAGTTTTTGCATTTCAGGATCGCCTTTTAGATCCTGTTCCAACATCTGTGAATAGCCCATGATAAGAGTCAGCGGGGTACGCAGTTCATGTGCGGATATCTGGATGAAATTGGTCTTGGTCTTATCTATTTTCTTTAAGGTTTCATTCTTCTCTTCAAGTTGGATGGTGCGTTCCTTCAAGCGGGCGGTCATTTCATCGAATCGATCTGCAAGCGTTTCGATCTCATCACCGGTGTGGACGTCCGTCCTGCGGTCCAGGTCGCCACTGGTGATCGCCTGAGTGGTATCAACCAATGAATAGAGAGGTGCAATGATCTTACGTGCAACCAAGAGACCAATAATCACCACAGCCAGCATCAAAGAAGAAAAGATAATGGTGTAGGTTGTGCGGTTATCAGAGCCGAATTGGACGACGAAATCAGCAGGCAATGCTACGGCAAATACGGCAATGCGATCTTTACCAATCTGAAGCGGCGCACGCCCAATCGTATATAAACGTCCCGACACTTCTACATTAACCCCTGTAACAAGGTCTTCATCTGTACTGATGATCGTCAGATATTCGTCTGGGCTGATACGAAGATTGGATAAAGACTCTTCATTTTCCGGTCCCAGGGTAGTGGCAAGTGCTTGACCATCAGGTCCGTACAGTACAACATCTGCCAAGGCAATGCGCTTGAAGTCAGGAAGCAGCTGATTGATCGAAGTACCAACAATGATCACACCACTAAACTCTCCATCCACAGCCACTGGTAAAGAAGTGTAATAGTAAAGTTCATTATTGATCAAATTGCTGCCTAATGAGCGCCGCGGAGGATCATTGGGATTTTGGCTTTCTAAAAAGGGTGCGACAATGGGTGAATTCGCGGCTGCGGTATCTTGCTCTGCAATTATGACCTCACCATTTTCGCCACGGAGCAAATGCAAAACTTCTTTCCCCTGCGCCGAAACCACAATCATGTTTTCAGCCGTACCGGAACCAAAGGTAGGTTCTACGATTTTTAATACAGCTTCCTTATCCTCGCTCAAGACTGCCTGAGAAAGCCCAACCGTATATACAACACGAAGAGCCTCGGTAACATGCTGTTCCTCTTGGTTAATAAATCTGTCGGATACTACACGCCCCGCCTCCAACAACTGGTTGGTCAAGCGTTCTGTCAGCGAATTTGTCACCAGGCGCGTGACCACATAGACCCCGATCACAGAAACGACCACGGTCAAAAGAAGGAACGGCAGTGCGATCTTAACGCGAATGCTCATATAAAAACTCGTACAAAATGCCTTAGGCATTATACAGGCATGCTGTCGAAATTATTTGAAAGTGTAACTCAATTATAATGTCAGAAAGCCTAAAAATGGCGAATATCGCCTAATTCCCTCCCATTTTTCCCTATAAATGCTTTACAAAATGCACCAATTCCCTCGCTTCGAAAGAGGCTAATTTCAAATACGAGCGGATGCTCTCGCCGCACCCGCCTGCATGCCTGCTGCTCCCCATCAGGCAGTATCCAACCCGCACACGGATTCACTCCGATGGCAACCGTTTTACCTCATTCATCCATTCCTTTTAAAACGGCTCACGACCCAGGCACCGACGAAATACCAAATGAGAATGTCCAAAACCAGATAGAGTCCGTTGAATTCTGAGCAATTCTCACCCGGTTGACAGGGTCCCCAGGCAAGGAAGAACTGGAAGGGG
>JAFLCF010000090.1:9684-17482 GCA_017303735.1 Anaerolineae bacterium | reverse complement strand
TCGGTTTCCTCGTATCTGCCTTCGCCGATATGAACATAACGAATATGTCCTTGTTTGTCAATCAAATACAGGGTGGGCCAGTAGCGGTTATTGTACGCCCGCCACGTTTTTCCTTGGTTATCCTGTGCTACAGCATATTTGATCTCATTTTCAAGCACAGCGGCTTTGAGATTATCCAGGCTTTCTTCAAAGGTGAATTCGGGGTAATGATTACCAATGATCACCAAACCTTGACCGGAATAATTCGAGTGCCATTCTTTGAGAGCGGGCATTACATTTTGACAATTGTAACAACCGAATGTCCACATTTCGAGCGCGACGACCTTGCCGCGCAGATCGGCTATCCGTAAGGGAGACTCCACATTCAGCCAGGTGTCATTCGTCAGTTCGGGGGCAGGTCCCAGGTCGGGCAGGGAGGCGTTGAAGACGGGCAGAATAGGTTCCATAGATTGCGAGTCCGCTGGGCTGGCACAGGCGCTTAATAAAAGAGTTAATCCAATAAAAAATCGTTTCATTGTTACCTCAAAGGATGAGGTGATTGTAAGAAAACTTCCTTACGAAAGGATTACGCAAGTCTGAGAGTTTGATTAGGAAGGTGAAATGTAAACCGGCTGCCTTTGTTAATTTCACTTTCCACTTTTATTTCGCCGCCATGCGCCTGCACGATTCCGCGTGAGATGGCAAGCCCAAGCCCGGCGCCGCCTGTGGCACGGCTGCGGGATTTTTCTCCGCGATAGAACCCATCGAAGATGTGCGGAAGGTCTTCAGCGCGGATGCCTTCGCCGGTATCCGAGACGCTCACTTCTACGTCAGAGTTGGTTCGCCATGCCGTAACTTTGACCTCGCCGTGAGCGGATGTATGCCGAATTGCATTGCCGATAAGATTATTGAGCACGCGCCCAATGCGCCGCGTATCCATGCGGACGGGGTCAAGGCTTGGGTCCACGCTGCCGCTCAAGGTCAGGTTCTGACGCGCGGCGAGCTCGGTGAAAGATTCAATCGTATCGGAGATGAGGTCTGCGAGCGAGGCGTTTTCAAAATCCAGTTTAAAGCCGCCAGCATTTAATTGTGCCATTTGAAAGAGATCATCGATCAATGCCGAAAGCGAGCGGACGTCACGCTGCGCCGTGTTGAGATAACGTTTGATAGTTTCAGGATCATCCACCACGCCGTCTGCGAGCGCCTCAAGAATGGCGCGAATGGAAGCGAGCGGAGTTTGCAGGTCGTGCCCGACCCAGGCAATGAGATCGGCGCGCATCTTTTCAAGTTCGCGTTGTTTGGCATCGGCGGCTTCGAGCTGCTCTGCCATTTTGTTGAAGGTCTGCGCGAGGGCGGCTACTTCATCACGCCCTTGCACTGTGACGCGGGTTTTCAAATCACCTTCGGCAAGCTGCTCTGCCGCGCCGCGTAATTGATGCACGCGGTCTGTGATGGTGGACGAGAGAAAATATCCCAGTGCCATTGCCATGCCGCCAGCGAACACCAACAACACAATCGCAAGCAAAAGATCGTGTTGGCTGGCGAACATCATCTGCGCCGAGAACCACACGTTGAAAAACGTAAGCAAACTCGAAAGCGCATACACGCCAAGCAAAGACCAACGCAAGGTGGGGGAGAGCGTCATCCATCCGAGGCGATACACAAGATAACCAGCCAACGCAGAAACAAGCGCCGTGATGCCGAGGAAGAGCGCCATCAAGCCGAGCTCATACATCGGCGGCGACATCATCAAGTTGAAGATGGCAAGCGAGATGACGAAGATGAGCAAAACGCCTGCTATGAATCGAAAAATATTAGATGATCTCATGGCTCAAATTTGTATCCCACGCCCCAAACCGTTAGCAAATAAGTTGGGGACGATGGGTCGCTTTCAATTTTCTCGCGCAGGCGGCGGATGTGAACCGTCACCGTGCCGGGGTCAATATAATCCGCGCCGCCCCACACACGCTCTAGCAATTGATCGCGGGTAAAAACTTGTCTTGGATGTCGCGCCAACAAATACAGCAGATCGAATTCTTTGGCAGTTAATTCGATGGGAGATTCTCTCACCATCACCACGCGAGTGGATGGGCTGATGTGCAACTCACCCAACGCCAAGTCCCGCTCAGACTCCGCTCCGGCTTGTTCCCGTCCAGTGCGCCTGAGCACCGCCCGAACCCGACTCACCAACTCTTGCGGGCTGAACGGCTTGACCACGTAATCATCTGCGCCCATTTCCAACCCAGAGATGCGATCAATTTCTTCACGCCGTGCCGTGACCATGATGATGGGCACATTTGAACAATCTCGCAGCCAACGGGTGATGGAAAGACCATCCACTTCGGGGAGCATGAGATCTAGAATGACAAAGTCGGGAATCTGCTTTTCGAGAATGGACATTGCCTGCCTGCCATCTGAAGCGATCTGTACTTGATATCCGGCACGCTTGAGATACAGGCTGACCACTTCCGCAAGGCTGGGTTCATCTTCCACCATGAGAATTTTTATTTCTGCCATGCTTGAAATCATACTTGATTCTTTTAACTCCGTCACGTAAAAATCAATCCTTTGACGTTTTGTTCATACTTTCGTAAGAATTCGGCAGGGCTTTTGTAAGAAGATTTATCTATCATGCGGCTTCAAGAAAACACAAGGAGATTCACAGAACATGAAAACCAAAAATATTTTATTTAGCTTTGTTGTATTGCTTGCGTTTCTGGTCACTGCCTGCGGCGCACCTGCAGACGATGGCATGATGAAAGAAGATGCTGCGATGACGGAAGAGGCAATGCACGATACCACGATGACTGAAGAAGCCATGATGACAGAAGAGGCAGCAATGACTGAGGAAGCCATGTCGGACGATGCCATGATGGAATCCCCGGCATGGTTCGGCATTTCCCTTACGAACGTCCGCTCGAATGAAGCTTTCACCATCGAAGACCTGCATGGCAAGGTGGTGCTGGTGGAGACGATGGCGGTCTGGTGCTCGAACTGCCTCAAACAACAGGGACAAGTGCAAGAGCTTCACAATCTACTTGGCGAGCGCGATGATTTCGTCAGCATCGGTTTGGCAATTGACCCGAACGAAGATGCCACAAAATTGTTGAGCTTTGTGGAGGAACAAGGATTCAACTGGGTCTATGCCGTTTCTCCCGCTGATGTCTCGCGTGACCTCGCCTCTCTCTACGGCGACCAGTTCCTCAACCCGCCTTCCACCCCTATGCTTGTGATCGATCGCCACGGCATCGTCCACCCGCTGCCGTTCGGCATCAAAAGTGCCGATGATCTGTTGAAAGCCATCCAGCCGTATTTAGACGAAAGTATGTAACTCTCAGGCTCCAGTCGGGGCTTAGCCCCGACTGGAGCGAGATTATTTTATGGAAACCATTCTCACCTCCCTCTCTCTTGGCTTGCTTGCCACAACCAGTCCCTGTGTGCTGCCGTTGTATCCGGGCTTTCTCGCCTACCTCAGCGGCGGACAGGAAAAACTGGCGAACAAGCCTGCGCGTTACTTACTCGGCTTTTTCGTCCTTGCTGGCGTATTGACCATGATGCTGGCGCTTGGCGCGATCATTGCTTTATTATCCATTTCCGTTGGGCAAGCGTTGGCGTATGTCATCCCCATTGCCGACCTGATCATCATTACCTTTGGTGTGATGCTTTTACTCAATATCAACCCCTTCAAAAAACTCCCGCAAATTCAAGCCCCGCTGCTCTCGCATCCCTTTGCCAATGCCTTCATTTATGGCTTGCTCTACGGACCCATCGCCTTGCCTTGCTCCGGTCCGCTAGTGGTGAGCATCTTCGCACTCTCCCTCACCGTGGGCGATGCACTTGGAAAATTAAATGTCTTCCTCTGGTTCGGCTTGGGCTTTGGGATTCCGCTTTTGTTATTATCTTTCATCTCTGGCGCGGCGCAGCGTTGGATCACGCGTCAATTCGCCATGCGCTCACGACTGATCAACTTCATCAGCGGATTATTGCTTTTGGGGATTGGAATCTATGACTTATACATCAATTGGGAATTGATCCAGGCATATTTCTAAAGCGAGAACGTCTCGCCTCTTCCATAGCTGACAGTGGATCCGCCTCGATAAAGCGTCACGCCGCCACCGCCGTGGACTCCCCATTCCACGTCCGTGACAGAGTCCGTTGACAACATGCCCGTGCGCTCGTCAATGCCAAGCAAGGTCACATCCGGCAGGGCCTTCGTCAAAGTCGCTGCCCAGTTTTTCCCAAAGGTATTGTGATGTGGCAAAACGCAGGCATTGGGAACCAAATTCAATCCGCGTTCGACACATTGTTTCATTGGATCGTAATAATATTCGCACATCACCATTGCCCCGGCACTGCTCCCGGCAATGACGGCACCATTATGATAGGCTTCCAATGCCGCAGACCAGCACAAACTGTCTTTGAGCGTTTCGCCCAAATAATGCGTGAACCCGCCAAGCATGTAAATCAACTTTGATGTGCGTACCTGCTCTGCGAGTACAGGGTCATTAGCAGTTTTCTTATCGATCACACCTGAAATAAAAACTTGTTTTGCTCCCAGCCGCAAGAACCAATGTAAACCAAAATTTCCCGCCCGGTTATGATTTTTATCCGGCGCAGCGGCAGCGGGAATAATACAAATGGAAACATCGTTCCCACCCGCCAGTTTAATGGCAAGTAGATCCGGCTCAGACATGCGCCCGCCAAACTCCGCGCCGCCTTCCAATAAAAGATGGCCCATTAATCACCACTCGTTTCTTGCAACTCTTCGCCGCGTTCCACACTCACACGCATCTCCACGCCATCGGTGCTGATATCGATCCAGCCGTTACGGTCGGTGCGCAACAACGAATAGCCTTCCAATGCATCCAGCGTATCTTGAGATGGCAAACCGTCCAAGTCATCGGCGGCGACGCTTAGTACCACCAATTGCGGATTTAGATTCTCGAAAATATCTGGCGGGTTGCTGGGGGCATATCCCGACTCAGCCAGCAAAAGCACATCCACTTTGCCAATGGCGTTGCCATACTCAATGGATTCAAAACTGCCTTCACTGACGCCGATGGGGAGCAGCGCGCGGAAACTGCCATATTCAATGAGTAACACGCTTCCACGCGGACCCGCAGCCTGCACCTCGATAAATGCGCCACCACCCAGCTCGAGCCTTTGTCCCGCTTCCGCCAAGCTGACGGGGATCTCATTCTGTGCAAAGTATTCATTCAAGTTGCGGGCAGAGAACGAAGCTTGGACGTTTCCGCTCCACAAAACATTTTCAGGTTCGTATCGTTCTACAACGCGCGGCAGAGCAGTAAGTTGATCTTCTTCCGTTGAGGCGATGATGAGCCAGTCTAATTTGCGGGTGAAGAACGGCAGACGGCGACCGAGTTCATCAGAAAGTTCTGAAGCGCTCGCCCCGCCGTTGACGAGGATGTTGCGTCCTTCAGGGGTTTGGATCAATACGGCATCGGCAGAACCGGCTTCGAGGAAGGTGACGTGTAAACGTCCGTCGCCAGATTTTGCCGATGCACTCCAAAACGTCATCATGCAGATGAAGGTGATGGTAAAAGCAAGGGTTAGGGCTGCGGCTCGAAGCGAAGATGCCGCAGACTTGAACCAGCCTTGGATGGCAGACCAGTTAAAGGTCACGAGAAGAAGCGAGGCGTATGTCATATAAATAAACCAAAGAGGAATGTCTCCGAATACGATTACGCCATTCGGCGTTTTGGCAAAGAACTCCACCACACGAATGGTGTAGCCTGCAAAGGGCCACGCCACCCAGGCAAGGAGTTGACCGATAGGCTGAAGGAACAGGCTGACGAAAACAGCCAACCCGCCGAGGATCATCACGGCGGGTTGAACGGGCAGGATGAACGGATTTGCGATGAATGATATCAATGAGAGGCGGTGAAAATAATATAGCATCAATGGGATGGTCATGATCTGTGCGGCGATGGTGAGCATGACATTGTCGTTGACGATGTTGGCGATGGTGCTGGCTTCTTGTTTTGTGACCCTTTCGAAGAAACGCATTGTGATAATTGAAAGCGGCTCTGCATATAAGATGAGACCGAGTGTTGCAAAAAATGAAAGTTGAAAGCCAACGTCCCATAAGGTGAGCGGGTTGATGAGTGCCATGACCAATGCGACAACAGCTAGTGTGTTGATGCCTGCATTGCGTCTGCCGATCTGCCGGGCAAATAAGGAGAGACTGCCCATGATAGCAGCGCGCATTACCGCCGGGTCACCGCCGACGAGGAAGGCATAAAGGAAAACGAAGAGGACGGCAAGAGCTGCGCCAAGTCTTTCATTTTTTAATGCCCACTTGAAAAATGAAAAAAATAAACCAGCAATGATGGCAATGTTGAAACCAGAGATGGCAATGATATGAGCTGTGCCAGTGTTCTTGAATGCGTCTTGTAATTTTTTGGGCAAGCCTGTATCAACACCGAAAAGGATGCCTGCAAACAGAGAGGCTTCGGGGTCTTGAAAGATTTTGTAGGTGTTCTCAATCAGATCGGACTTAAAGCTATAAATGACCTTTTTGATAAAACTGCCATGATTCCCTGGCAGGCGCGTCACTTCGCTTTTGGTCATGTACGAATGGATGCCTTGCCTGGCAAGATAATCGCGATAGGAAAATTCTTCGTTCTCGGGCGGAGTCTTCAACTGTCCGCGCAGACGAATGACTTCGCCATACTCGTATTCTTCATTGGGTGAAACCCGCACCAGCAGTTGACCTGATACAGGCAGGTCGCCATCGCCCGTATCCACGGCTTGGACGTTGAGTGTGAGGTTGGTGTAGCTGTCTCTGTAATCTGGCGGCTCTGAAAGATAGCCAGTGATGAGCAACTCATATTCGCGGTCGTTATAAAAGGCGATGTGAAAGGCATTTATATTCGGCTGGCGGGCTTGATAATAGGCAGAGCCGAGGAATAGGAAAATGGGCAGGAGGGGGATGAAGGAATAAGTTGTGAGGAATGAGTAACGAGTGATGAGTTGGGAGCGGCGAAGAAAGAGGGAAAGAAGAAAGAAGGCGAGTGCGATGAGCGCCCATGCCCAGGCGGGTAACGAAAACGAAGCGGCGAGGACGATTCCTGTTAGAAATGCGAGCGAGATCCACAACAAAGGCATGGAGTGGATTCTACTTTAGTTTTACCAGGGCATTCCGTGCAGGTGAATTAGCCCGTCTGATTTCCATGCCTGCAATGGTTTGTGGATCGGCATAATGAGAGTGGGTCCGTGGAAGGTTTCCCATGTCTGAGAGTCGGGGTTGAGGCTGTACACGCTTTGGTGAACTCGTGTGAATCCAGAGGATGCATAAAACTCGGCAACTTCGTCATGACAGCCGATGAAGCCAAAATCTACGTTGGAGTTTTTCAAAAGATATTCGCGCAATTGAGCGAACATGGCTTTGCCGAGTTTCTTTCCCTGATGATCTGGGTGAATAGCGACTGCGCCAATGCCTGCAATTTCAAACGAAACATTTTCAACTGTGATCTGGCGATATCCAAATTCCAAATGAGCGATCAGCTGACTTTTTTCCTCAGCGATCAAACGGAATTCAGGTTTGCTGCCCCAATAGGAATTTGCCGTGAAGAAATCCACGTATTCGGGGAAGGCTGCCACCAGCATCTTTTGGATGTCTGCTTCGAGAGTGGGGGAAAGCTCGGGTTCGGGAATCAGTTTCCAGTCCATGGTTGGAGGCGGATTTTAACGGATAAACGAATCAAAACCTGACAACCTTCCTCCAAAATTGTGACATCACGTATCAACCTCAAAGTTATAATCTCAGCATCATGATGCAATCAAAACTTATTCTCGT
>JAFLCF010000090.1:0-9674 GCA_017303735.1 Anaerolineae bacterium | reverse complement strand
ACGTGGCGGCCCCATCGCTCTCGCGTCGTTCACGCGAGGCCTTCGATCGCGACGCGCTCGCGATCCGGGCGAGCAAGACATCATGATGCAATCAAAACTTATTCTTGTCACGGGTGCCACGGGTTATGTGGGCGGCAGGCTCGTTCCGAAGCTGCTCGAAGCCGGGTATCGCGTGCGTTGTCTTGTGCGCGACCCAGCGCGTTTGCAAGGACGTGCCTGGTTGAAAAAGGTGGACGTTGCCGCAGGCGATGCCCTCAACCCAGAAGATCTGGCATCTGCCATGAAAGGCATTTCGGTTGCGTATTATCTTGTGCATGGCAAGCAAGGCAGCAAAGACAGCGCCGAGCGCGACCTGCAAGCCGCCAAAAATTTTTCTGAGGCTGCCGAGAATGAAGGCATCGAGCAGATCATTTATCTGGGCGAACTGGTAGACCCTACGGCGAATCTTTCTCCATACTTGCGCTCGCGGCATGAAACCGGTTTTATTCTGCGCCACGGCAAAACGCCAGTGACTGAAATCCGCGCCGGTATGATCATTGGTTCTGGCTCGGCTCTTTTTGAAATGGTGCGCTACATCACCGAGCGTCAGCCGATCTTAACTTGTCCCGCCTGGTTTTTTTCACAAGCTCAACCCATCGCCATTCGCGATGTTCTTTCCTATTTGGTGGATACGCTCAAAACGCCGGATGCGACGGGTAGAGTGATCGAAGTGGGTGGACCTTCGCGCCTCACTTACGCCGACATGTTGCTGGGTTATGCCACCGAGCGGAATCTCCGCCGTTGGCTGATCCGCACTCCGTTTTACGCCCCGCGGTTATCTGCTTATTGGGTGCATATGGTCACGCCGATCCATTGGCGAGTCGTGGCTCCATTGATCGAAGGTTTGCGTGCCGAGTTGATTGTCCGTGATGAGACGGCGAAGAAAATATTCCCACACATCCAGCCGATCGATTATCAAACCGCCGTTCATCTCGCGCTGGGACGTGTCCAACGCGATAATGTAGAAACCTCCTGGGCTGATGCACTCGTTACCGAGTCAGGCGATGTTAAACCCTATGTCTTCACCGTTGAAGATGGCTTGTTCATCGAACGCCGTCAGATCGTGTTGGACCTTAATTCTGAAACGGTCTTCCGCTCATATGTGGGCATTGGCGGCGCACGCGGCTGGATGTATATGGACTGGGCGTGGGCGATCCGTGGTTGGATGGATAAAGCCATTGGTGGGGTAGGCTTGCGGCGCGGACGCCGTCACCCCGATGAGATCAACACGGGTGAGTCATTGGATTTCTGGCGCGTGGAAGCTCTTGAAAAGAATCATCTCATGCGCCTGCGAGCTGAGATGATCGTCCCCGGTAAAGCCTGGCTTCAGTTTGAATCCACGCCGGTGGAAGAAGAGAAAAATAAAACTATCTTCACCGTTACAGCTTATTTCGAGCCTTATGGTCTGCCCGGCTTTTTATACTGGTATGCCATGTGGCCCTTCCACAAATTTATATTTGACGGTCTTGCTCGTCGCCTTGCTTCTCGGGCAAGAGTGTTGGGTCACGCCTATTAATGATCCCGCTCTGGTAGGGGTCTAGCCCCTACCAGAGCATTTTTTATTCAGCGGGGTTATATAAAGCATGAACATCCTTTTCCCTCTCCTCGGTTATATTCTTGGTTCGCTTCCATTTTCTATTTGGGTTACGCGTCTCGTAAAAAATGTGGACGTGCGTGATGCCGGGTCTGGTCATGCCACCACAACGAATACGATTCGTCAGGCGGGCTTTGGGTGGGGAGCCTTGGTGCTCGTCCTCGATATCGCCAAAGGTTTTTTGCCTACTTATCTGGCGGCACAATATTCCGGTGAAACCTGGGTGATCGCCTTAACGGCAACCGCCGCTGTCATCGGTCACTGCTGGACGGTCTTCGCTGGCTTTCGCGGCGGCATGGGGCTCGCCACGGCAGGCGGCAGTATTCTGGCGGTTAATCCGTTGGCGTTTTTTATCTGTTTAGGGTTATTGATTCTGCTTGTGTTGATTGTCCGCCATTCTGCGCGGGCGAGTGTCTTTGCAGGGATTTTGATCGCGCCTGCTTTATGGCTGTTTAATATTCGTGATGTTGCTTTTTGGGTAGGGCTGGGTGCGGGCGTGGTGATCGCCGTCCGCTTTTTGATCGATTGGAATCGCAAGTATCGTGAGTTGTGGTTGGATCGAGAGAAGAAAAGCTAACAGGGAGAAAAGGTCTGGAATGCGCTGGCAGGTATCGGCGGAGAATGAAGCGTTAAATAAAAAAGGACGAGAAGCTCGTCCTTTTTTATTCGCCAGCCAGCCAGCCCAAAATCCCTTTGCGTGGCACGGTTTCTTCCACTCTTGGCATTTGCAGCAAGACGACGGAGATGTTGTCGTGCCCGCCGCGTTCGTTGGCAAGGTTTACGAGGGCTTCGGCAGAGAGTTTTAGATCACGTTTGTTGCGAATGATATCGCGGATCTCATCATCCCAAACCAGGTCGGTCAGACCGTCTGTACACATCAGAATGGTGTCACCCGGTTCAAGAGGAAAGCCCTGGTTGTTCATGGATTCTTCGCTGTCTTCCGCGTTGTCGATGCGTAAACGAAAATCCACTTCTGGCAGGCGAATGCCCCCCAAATGGCGGCGAATCACATGAACGTTCGGGTGGTCGCGCATCTGGTCGGGAGTAATGATGCCCTTTTCGAGAGCTTCCTGCACCCAGGTATGGTCGATGGTTAATTGTTGAATGAATTTTCCGCGCAACAGATAGATGCGCGAGTCGCCGACATAGGCGGTAAAAAGTTTGTTCTCGATGATCCACACACAGGCGCAGGTTGCACCCATGCCTTGTTCTTCTTCCTTGCCTGCCGAATGGGCTGCAATTGCCTGGCTGGCATCGTGGATGGCGTTCTCAAGGATTTTGATCGGTTTGCGCGCATTGCTTTCCGCCACATGCATGCTGATGTAGTTGACCGCCAGCTCGGCAGCCACTTCACCCGCGCGATGACCGCCGATGCCATCTGCCACCACGGCAAAAATCGATGGGCGTGTATCATCTTTAGCTAACTGGAACGACGAAATAGCATACCGGTCTTCGTTGTTCTTGCCAGAAAGACCCGCATGGCTAAGAGCGGCTACGTGCAGGTGACCAAGCGTGGTACGTATCATTCTTCCGGGTTCAAAAGGGTGATTTTTGGTGTCCGCGGCAAAGGTGAAGACCGCAGCATGAAACGATATTTTAGTTGACCAAAGTTTACCATATCCCCATGCTCTAATCGGCAGCCTTCGCGGGGGATCGGCTCGTAATTAACCCAGGTGCCGGCAATCGATTGAACATCCTGCAAAAGGTAGCCGCCGTCATCCGTGGCACGGATGCGCGCATGTACCGACGAGATCGAGGGGTCATCTAGGATCTGCGTGCATTGCACCGGGTCGGTGCCGATCACGATCTCTTTTCCGTTCAGTGCCATCGGTTGGATGGCGGCAGGCTGCCCATCGGCTTGGATGCGGATCAGCAAAGCCGCCGCCTCCACCTCCGACGTTTTGGCTGCTTTTGGTTTCCTCGGCTTGGATTGCCGTTTGGGCTTTTTCTCTTTTGCCGCCGGTTCAACCTGTTCCGCCAGCGCCGCGATCGACTGGGTTAATGGATCGGTCTGCACGCGGCGTTCCTCCTGCATGGCACGCAGGGAAAGGAAGCGCAGCCGTCCACTAAGGAGGATGGCAAAGAGCACAAGACCCGCAAGCACGATCGCACCAAAGGTCAATGGGGTGCGATATTTTGCAAGGAAGGCGGCAGGTCCACTGGGCGGCTTGATGACGGTGACAAGCACAGGCAAAGGCATACTGGTCTTGCTCAAGCCGAGCACATCCACAGCTTCCACGGTCAGTTGATGTTCGCCGCTGAGGGTGTAGGATTTCAGATCCCAATTGAATTTAGTGAAGGGTTCGGCGGTGTTCTCGTCCATTAAGACGCCGTCTACATATAGGGCAGTGCGGGTGAGCGGACGCTCGAAGCCATCTGGAAATTCGATGATGATCTCGATCTCTTGTGACTCGGGCAGTAATAGTTCGGTGTTGAAGGGATCATCTTCCGGCGCTTGTCGCGTGATCTGTAAAGACGGCGCGACCGGGAATGGGTTCGGCGGCTGGATGCTTAAGTTGAACATCTGCGCGGGCGAGGTGACGGTTCCTGTGGAAGGCAGATTTACTTGCAGCACAAGGTTGTGGTCGCCTGAAGTGTTCAACCGAGATGTATAGGATAGGTTGTAAATACGGCGCAGGGGCGAGAAATAAACTTCAGGGTCGGGGAAGCGTTCTTCGCCGGAGAATTGGAACATGCTTCCGCCGGTTTGAATGGCGAGGTTGTTGAAGACGGCGGCGCTGGTGGTGGTGAAGGTGGTGTTCGCATCCACATACCAGACGAAGACGCGGATCTTATTTTCAACAGCACGTTGGATGAGCGGCTCGAGGGCTGCTGCCAGATTGGGGTCTTCCATTTGCGGTGTGACGAAAAGGATGGCGCGCTTGACCCCGATGCGCGGCGTTTGGGCGCTGACCACATCCAGCGCGATAGTGAGTGATTGCAGGTTGGGTGTTGCAGTGCGCAGGTCTGGTTCGAAGCCCTGCAAGCCGACGACGAAATCAGCGGGGGAGGCGTGATTGATGACGGGACCTGCCTGGCTGACAAGGCTGAGGTCGTCGGGCAGGTCGGCGGGGCGTGCCTGTGCCCATTGTTCGATCACCTGTGAAACGCGTTGAAAGCGGGAAATGCCGTTTGCGTTTTGCGCATCGAGGGCTTCACCTTGGTTGAAGGCGACTGCCAACTGCAAAGGGATCGCCATTTCGATGAATGCATCGGCTGGGAGGGGCTGTCCGTTTTCGAGAACAGAAACAGCTTCCGGCTTGAGTCCCGAGGCGAAGATTCCGGTTGAGTCGGTTACATCCACCAATCCGGTAATGACCGGGAAGGTGGATGTATCTACGTTGTAGAGTGTGACAGAAGCGGAAATCTGTCCCTGCGCTGAGGCAGGGACAGAGATGGCGGTGACGATGAAACTTATAAAGAGAAGCGAAAGGAAAATTCTACGCATTAGGCTGCGAGAGGATCGGGGTATTTTCGTTGGGTTTGGTGAGTTGTAAGTAGGAGAGCGCCCAGGCGGTTTTCATGTAGGCGGTGAGTACGCCGCTCAAGCCAATAAGGATGGGCATATAGATGGCGCAACAGACAAGCGAGATCCATGCAGTGGGGGGGATTTGAGGCAGTGTGGTCCCCATATCGAAGGAGCCCATGCTGAAGACCAGCGGAAGCATGGCGGCGATCAGAGGCAGGGCAAGGACGAACCCAATGATGCCGCCGCCGATGCCAAGCACAATCGAGAGCACGATCATGCCGACAATGTCAGACTTGGCAATTTCCCAGCCGCGTTTGAAACCTTCCATCATGGTCAGGTCTTCGGCGACGATGGCAGCCTGCGCCTGTTCGAGGATGATGCTCACCGCCCAGCCAACCGGAACGAGCAAACAAATAAGCGGGATCAAGCAAGCCAGCCCAATACCAGCTGTGGCGATGGCGATGACGATGACGGGTAACAATATTATTAAGAAGGCGAGACCTACAAGGAAGTTCAGCCCGAAGAAGCGCCAGAAATAGGGCATGGATTCGGACCAGAGTTCGGCAAACATCAGTGAGGCTGCGCCGCCTTCCACTTTGTAGACGCCTTTGAGAAGACCAATGCGTCCCATCATGCCGAGGGCGTAAAAGGCGAAAGAGAGCAGGAGGATCACGAGACAGACGGCAATGATGATGAGCATGTATTGCTGGAAGAATTCGCCAGCCTGTTCAACAAATTGGTCTGAGTTGCCAAAGGAAGGGGTGTTGCCGTTACCGGAGGAACCCGAATTGCTGTTCGAGCCGCCATTGCTGTTGGCGAAACCTGCAAAAATCCCGAAGATCCACAGAACTTTGTAATTCCAGATGATCTGCCAGGATCGGGTGAGTATCTTTCCAAGATCGATTTTCATAACATTCTCCAAAAACGTGCAGGGATTCCTCCCAGGGTGAAACCTGGTAAATCATACACTACTCAAAGATTTCCGTCCACTTGGGAGGTGGTTGAGAACGGAATTTTTCCGTTCATTCGTCACCCTATGTACGTGGCGAGAGATTAGGAAGTAGCGTCTTTGGCAGACTCTGGGGCAACGACAATTTCAGCCTCAGGCGTTTGGGTAAGCCGCAGGTAAGAAAGGTTCAGCACCGAGGTCATTAAGGCGCCGGTCACACCGGAGAAAATTGACATCAGCGGGAAGAACAGGCAGGCGAATGCGAGCATCGCTACTATAATTTCCTGTGCGCCAATTTCCATGCCAGACTCCATCATGATCGGCAGCGCCATGGCGGGGATCATAACTGGAACCACGAAAAACCCTGAAAAGACAGACACGCCCAAATAGACAATCAGGGTGATGATCAGAAATTTCCAGACATGTTCGCGCACCACACCCAATGCGCGTTTGACGGCGTCCCATGCCCCCAGACCTTCATCAATGATCGCTACCAGAGCGCCATCCATGACTGCGACGACAAGAAAGGAAAAGGGAGTAAGCAGGAGGGTGATGGGCTGTAAGCAAATGGATGCCAGCCCCATAGTGACCAGCGAAAGCATGGCAATACATAGAAAGAAAACCGTAAAGACCGCGCCGATGCTGAGTTGAATGATCATTACAGCGCCAAATGCGCGCCCGAAATATTGAAAGCCATCGCGCACCAGATCCAAGAACGAGGTTGCGCCTTCGCCGCGTTCGACGCGTAAGATGCCCAGCGTTAGAGACGTGGTCCCCGCCGTGCTGACGACCAGGTTGATGATGGTCCCTAGAAAAAGCACTCCCACCCAGCCTGCAAAGGCTAGCCCCATCATTTCATCGTTGTTTTCGCTGAGAAGAAACACAGGCGCTGCAAAAGCAATGAACATCACCGACGCAATCAGCGTCGGGAACATCATAAAAAGCCAGAATGATTTGTGCTTCCATGTAATCTGAAACGAGCGGGTTAAGATATTGCCGTAATCGAAGTTCATGTCAATCTCCCGATCTGGTCTCGATGCACTCCGCGAAAACGGCACGGAGTTACTCGACCACCATAACTAATCGTAAATCGAATTACTCCCACTCAATGGTTGCGGGCGGTTTGCTCGTTATATCATAGACCACGCGATTGATGCCTTCTACTTCGTTTACAATGCGGCTCGATACTTTCGCCAGTAAATCAAAAGGCAGGCGTGCCCAATCGGCGGTCATAAAATCATCGGTCGCCACGGCACGGATCGCCGCCGCTTCTTGATAGGTGCGCATGTCGCCCATCACACCCACAGAACGAACCGGCAATAAAACCACAAAAGCTTGCGAGGTCTGTGCGCCTTTCCCAAGAAAACCCGCTTTGGATAATTCCTCTAGAAGGATCGCATCTGCCGCCCGCAGACGGGATACACGCTCAGGCGTACACTCCCCGAGGCAGCGCACGGTCAAGCCGGGACCGGGGAACGGTTGCCGCCACACCAAGCCTTGATTCAAGCCGAGAGCTTCACCCACCAATCGCACTTCATCCTTGAACAAATAACGTAACGGCTCGACAAGTTCAAATTGCATGTCTTCGGGAAGCCCACCCACATTGTGGTGTGACTTGATCTTTGCCGCCTTGCTTCTATCCGGTCCAGAAGATTCGACCACATCGGGGTAGATCGTGCCTTGCACCAAGAACTTCGGCTGACCCACATTCTTTGCTTCACGTTCAAAGATGCGGATGAACTTCTCGCCAACGATCTTGCGTTTCTTTTCAGGGTCGGTTTGTCCTTTCAACGCGCCGAGAAATTCTGCGCTGGCTTCTACTGTAATTAACTCTGCACCTAATCCATTGCGGAAGGCATCTGCTACTTGTGCGCCTTCATTCGCGCGCAAGAGACCCGTGTCCACAAAAACGCAGACGAGTTGATCACCGATGGCTTTATGCACCAACGCCGCCGCAACGGATGAATCCACGCCGCCCGAAACCGCCGCGAGGACTCGTTCCTTGCCGACCTGTTTACGAATTTTTTCTACAGCATCATCAATAATGTTTGCAGGAGTCCAATCGGGGGTCACACCGCAGATGTCGACGGCGAAATGCTTGATAACTTCAATTCCGTTCTGCGTATGATTCACTTCAGGATGAAATTGCACGCCGAAATATTTGCGTTTCATGTCGCCCATCGCCGCGAAGGGACTGTTTCCACTTTTGGCGAGTGCAATAAATCCTTCAGGCAATTGCGTCACTTTGTCGCCGTGAGACATCCATACCTTGGTGATATTGGTAGTTAGTACATTAGGAATTAGGTCTTGGATTTCTGCATGACCATACTCGCGCTCTGCGGATGGATCTACCTTGCCACCGAGCGCGTGGGTGAGGGCTTGCATCCCATAGCAAATGCCGAGGATGGGAAGTCCGCTTTCGAGGATGAAATTTTGAATGAAAGGCGCGTTCTCTTCATACACGGACTTGGGTCCGCCCGACAAAATAAATCCCTTCGGTTGGATCGAAAGGATCTTTTCCTGCGGTGCATCCCATGGAAAGAGTTCGCAGTAGACCTGCGATTCACGTACACGACGAGCAATGATCTGAGCGTATTGAGAACCGAAATCGAGAATGGCGATTGAATTCATGTAAAAATCCTAAGTTGAAGGTTGAAAGTCAAAGGTCGAAGGT
Organism: Anaerolineae bacterium; assembly: GCA_017303735.1. The sequence continues at coordinate 949 of JAFLCF010000090.1, read as the reverse complement.
CTGTTGACTTTTGACCTTCGACCTTTGACGCATTAGACGTCTGATATCAAATGAAAATGCAAATGCGGAAAATCTTGATATTCTCCGCCGTTGACGATCAGGCGATATGCCTTGAGATCGAACTCTTTCACCAGGCTTTGCACGGTGTAATATAGCTCCGTCAGGAAAGCGGTATCTTGCGGATCAAGATCAGCCAGCGATTGGACCTGTCGCTTCGGGACGAGGAGCAAGTGAACCTTATAGCTGGGAGAAGGATGCTGAAACGCAATCAGGTTCGGCGTCTCGCGGAGGCGTTTGACAGGGATGGCAAAACTCATATGGGTGAATATCCAGCCGATGAGGAAGGCGATGAAACGGAGATGGAGGATTTTGTGTATCACGTTTTACGTTTCACTTATTAAATGATTCTTGAAGAGTGAAACGTGAAGCTAGACAAACTCGATTTTGCCGTCATCCAAAGACTTGATGCAGGCGATCGATTCAATCGGAACTCCCATCGAACTTAGCACGTCGCGCCCGCCTTCGAATATCTTTTCAATGAGAGCGCCAATGCCAACGATCTTGGAGCCGGAGGCTTCAGCCAAACGGCACAAGCCTAAGATCGTCTGCCCGCTGGCGAGGAAGTCGTCGATGATGAGGACTTTTTCGTTGTTGGCGAGATATTCCGGTGAGACGATCAACTCGACCATGCGTCCCTTCGTGTGGGAGGGGGCAAGGGTGAGATAGACCTGGTCGGGCATGGTGATGGGTTTGGTCTTGCGGGCATACACGACGGGCAGCCCCATGTGAATGCCGGTGGTAATGGCAGGGGCAATGCCAGAAATTTCAGCCGTGAGAATTTTGGTGGCACCCACGTTTGCAAAGCGTTTGGCAAAATCACGCCCGCATTCGTCCATGAGTTTGGGGTCGACTTGATGATTAACAAAACTATCTACTTTAAGAATTCCAC
>JAFLCF010000009.1 GCA_017303735.1 Anaerolineae bacterium | reverse complement strand
GCCCGACACGCCCATGACGAGACAGATCATGATGAACGCAATAACAAAAGGGATGATTTTACGACTCATTTATGCAGCCTTTCTTTCCAATAATGAATATGCAGATTTGAGGAAGGTTAAGATGTCGGTCTGTTCAACTTCTTCGAAGGTTGAGACGGCGAGGATGTTGATCAAACCGCCATCGGTGCTGAGTTGTGTGATCTTGTACTTGCCCACATCTTTGTTCAACGAGAATTGATTGTTCGGCTTGATCACATACGCTTGTGGGTTGACCACAATGCGAACTTTCAATGCCTGTGCCGAACCCTTGAACTTTTCAGGCTTGAGTTTGCTCTTGCCGCTGATGCGGCTGCGCTTCCAATAGGATTTGCGTTTCTTGGTTTTCTGAATGGCGGTCACGCGCAACACATTGCCATCATACAGTTTTGCCTTGAGTGAAAGCCACGGATCGCTGAAATGCTGGGTGGTGCGGCTTTGCGCGTCCTGCGATTCGCGCGCAACTTTTGTATTCGTCATTGAACCGGTTAGGTCGAGGTGACCGAGGAAGGTGGCGCCGGGTTTGAGGTCATCTCGCAGGGTGTAGAGAATTTCTTTTGTGCCGGTATAACGCGGCGAGAAGTCGAGAATGTCACTCTTGCGTAGGCTACGTGCCATCACGATCGCGGCGACCCATAGCAAAAGTCCGCCTCCGATGAAGACGAAGGAGATGGAATAACCGAGTAGGAAGATGAGCACATCCACCAACGCCAACCCAATGCCTGCAAAAAAGATCAGCATGGGAATCCAGCGCCACTTATCGCCAGTGGTTTCGGTCTTTTGCGCTTCACGCACAAAATTGTTCATGCCGCGGATGATCGAGTCAGGTTTGTCTGCGATCGAAACATAAACCGGCGCATATTCTTTTTTGCCGAACTGATTTGTGTCTTTTACTTTCTTTCGAGCCGTATTAAGCAGGTAAAAGAATAGCGAAAGCACAACCACACCTGCAATCGCAAATCCGCATAAAAGACCTTCCATCCATGCCTCCGAGTTATAATTTCATTTTGAACCGCCAAGTACAAAGAAAACCTTTTTTAAATCTTCGCGCTCTTGGCGAGCTTTGCGGTAAAAAGCTCTTTCAACACTCGCAATAGGTGACAATGACAAACGTTCTCTATACAGCCTTCGACATCGTACCCAGTCCGAAAGGGGCGAGTACCCATATTCTCCACAATTTGCGCGGGTTGGTCAATGGGAACTTTAACGTCCATCTTATCACGCCCAATGACGGCTTGCTCCCCCCCGAAGATACTATTGAAGGCGCAACGGTCACCCGCATTCCGCAGGACCTTTCGCAAAACTTTCTCGCCCGTGCTGTGCATTTTGGCAAGTCTGTGCTGGCACATCTGGCTCTCAATCCCGGTTATGAGGTCGTCCACTTTCGCAATATTTGGGATGGCTTTCACATTACACAGAATAAAAAGAAATTCGGTTACAAAACTTTATTTGAAGTAAATGGACTTCCCTCCATCGAACTCAAATATCACTACCCCGGCATGGATTCTGACCTGCTCGCCAAAATAAAAGAACAGGAGTTGGCGACTCTGCACCTGAGCGACGCCATCATCTGCCCATCGAATGTGACTCGCGACTACATCGCCTCGCTCGGACTTAACCGGAAATTGGTCACTGTCATCCCAAACGGAGTCAGCCCTTCAGACTTTCCCATCACCCCGTTGCCCGTCCGCGATGGACGTGAGCCGGTTTTACTTTACATCGGCACATTAGCTGATTGGCAAGGTTTGGATATTGTCATCAAAGCCTTGCCGAAGATACTGGAGACTCAACCTGTCAAACTCCACATCATCGGGCGCGGACGGTCCCGTCAGCGTAAGATGCTGGCGAAGCAAATTCGTAAGCTCGGCTTGGAAGACCACGTACTTGTTCAGCCTGCTGTGCCGCATCATGAGATTCCCGAATTGATCTCGCAAGCCGATATTTGCGTTGCCCCGCTTGGCTTGAACGACCGCAATGTGACTCAAGGAGCTTGCCCGATCAAAGTCCTTGAATACATGGCGGCAGGGCGACCTTTGCTGGCATCAAACATGCCCATCGTCCGCGAACTTGTGCGTGAAGATGTAGACGGTCTGCTTTTTTCACCCAGCGACCCCGAGGATCTGGCGCGACAGGCAAATTCATTATTGAAAGATATGGAATTATCGAAACGGTTGGCAGAATCCGCAGCGGAGCATGTCCGTGAAAAATTTACCTGGCATGAGTCGCAGAAGAAATTGCGGAAGGTGTATGAGAAATTGGTAATGCGTGATTCGTAATTCATATTCTGTAAAAGGCGCTTGAAATTATTAGGAGGATGATAGTGGTAAACCTTTTAAATATACTGTTAATAATTGTGGGATTTGGGATAATAGCATCGATCTTCGTTCTGATGGCATATTATCTATCAAAGAGGAAATTACTTGATTCTAAATTTAGCTATTGCTTAGCTCTTACTATATCGCTTGCAATAATTACAAGTATCGTTTTAATGTTGAGCGATAATGTGGAATATTTTCTTTTTGGTTTGGTATATTCTATACTGTGCGGTATGTCGACGTATTTTTGGTTAAAGCATAAAAAAATATCTTAACTTCTTTGGTTTCTACATCTCTATTTATCAGTGTCGCGCAAATACCTTTTCTAGATCTTGCGGAATTGCTTTGACTCTCCCCGTTGTTATATCCATAAAGACCCAATCGGTTTCACCTTTTACTAAAACCTTCCCATCACTTTTTCTCACAAATTCATACATGCGTAATGAGCGCACTTTGCGCAGGTCTTCAACCCAGGTGCGGGCTTCGATCTCTTCGCCTTCGAAGGCAGGCAGAAAGTATTCCACGCTGTGTTTGCGGACGACCCAGGTGGCATCGGGTCCTTGTGCTTCGATGCCGCCAATGGACGCATAATGTTCAACGGCAAGATCCTGCATCCATTGCACATAGACCACATTGTTGACGTGTCCGTTCTCGTCTATGGCGGAGGCTGGGATGGTGATGGTTTTTGAGTAAGTCGGTGAGATGGGCATGGACTGAATTATAAGAGGTGACAGTCACCTGATAAATGAGAAGATAAATCCGATCAACGCGCCGCCTGCGATGAGCCAGGTGGCGTTGACTTTGCAGCGCAAAAGCAGAATCAGCGAAACGATGGCAATGAGGGCGGTCGGGAGATCTGTCAGCGAGGCAAAGGATAACTGGATGGTCACCGCAGCCATCAGTCCGAGTGACGAGGCGTTGACGCCATCCAATAGACTGCCTGCCCAGGTGGATTTTCGAATCTTTGGAATCAATGGATTTGATATCGCAACAAAAATAAATGAAGGCAAAAAGATTCCCAGGGTGGCGAGCAACGCGCCGGTTGTGCCGCCGAGGATGTAGCCGATGAAGGTTGCCGCAGTAAATAACGGACCAGGCGTGACCTGCCCGATGGCGATGGCGTCAATGAGCTGTTGGTCAGTCAGCCAGCCGAGGCGTAGGACGAAGTCATTGCGCAGAAAGGCGAGCAGGACGTAGCCGCTGCCATAGAGAACGGAGCCGATCTTTAGAAAAACGAGGAATAGGGTGGAGAAGCTGAAAGGAATGTTGGCTTGTGCGAGCACTGCACCAAGTGGAATGAAAACAACCGAGTGGGTGCTGCGTAGTCGTTGAATGTTGGCAATGAACATGACGATAAATCCGCCTGCAAATAGCAATGCGATCTCGTTAAAGCCGAAGAAGTAAAGTGCGAAGACGAGAACACCAATAACGGCGAGAATTTTGGTTTTGAAGGCTTTCGAGCCGAGCGTCCACAAGGCTTGGGCGACGATGGCGAGAATGACTGGTTTGACGCCGTACAACAGCCATTCGGCTTGGGGCATGGTTCCGTATTGTACGTAGAGCCAGGCGAGGACAAGTACCATCAATGTAGCAGGGGCAATGAAGCAAAAGCCTGCGGCGAGCAAACCCAGCCACCCAGCGCGGATGTAACCAATATGAATTGCCATTTCCGTTGAATTGGGTCCGGGGATGAGATTCGTTGCACCGAGTAGATCGAGAAATTCTTCGTCGGTGAGCCAGTTGCGGCGCATGACAACTTCATTGTGCATAATGCTGATGTGGGCGGCGGGTCCACCGAAGGCTGTGAAGCCGAGTTTGAGAAAAAGTTTTGCGACTTCTGCAAGCTCTGACATGCGACAAGTTTACCTTTAACCTTCCCCCAAACGGGGGAGTTTGGATTTGAAGACCGGTTGATACAATGCAATCATTCAAAAACTTTATTGGAGATAAAAAATGGAAATTTTTGCTGGCGCTTCTATCTTAATCACGATCATTTCTATCGCTTGTGGTTGTTTGCTTACGGTTGCCATACTTGCTGGCACAGGCTTTATCATGTACAAGGCATTTGGCAGCACGTTCAAGAGCATGGCAGGCAATAGTAATGTATTGAAGGCAGGCGTTTCGGCTCCGGCGGTGATCCTTTCGGTACAGGATACCGGCGTGACGATGAACGATAATCCGCAGGCGCGTATCCGTTTACGGGTGATGCCAATGAGCGGGGATGCTTTTGAAGCAGAGGTCACCCAGATCGTTGGGCGTTTTCAAGTGGCGATGCTCGTTCCGAATGCTTCCGTGATGGTGAAGTATGACCCGAATGATAAGACCAAGGTGGCGATCGAGTCTTTTGGCGCTCCGCCGGTATAGTTTTGAATGCATATAAAAAAGCGCAGACTTTTGTCTGCGCTTTTTTGTTTAAGGAGTGTTCGTCACTGCCGGGGTGGTGACATCACCTACGATGATCTGCACAAAGAGGGTGTCTCCGAAGAAGACGCCGGTATCATCTGCCATTTGCCAGGCGCTTTCAATGACGCCGTTGATTCCGCTGGGCACGACGAGTTCAACAGAAAACTCACGTTTTGCACCGGTTGGAACGGCTTCGGTTAATGTGATGAATTCTCCGCGCATTAGGTCACCGCCCACATGCCGGAAGGTGAAGCCGGGTCTCCATGCACAACCACCGATGTTTTGCACGAGCCAGGTTTTGGTAAATCGTTCGCCGGGCTTGAGGCGCGTCCCATCGGGGATGGTGACATCTTCAATGTAAAGCAGGTTGAAGCAGGGGTTCGAGGTGGGCGAGGGTTCAGGTGTGGTGGATACCGCTGTTTCGGTAGCACCGCCAACAGCCGTCAGCGTGGGGAAAGGCGTGAAGGTGGCTGCCAGAGTCTCGGTCAGAGATGAGGCGTAGGTCTCCACGGCTTGGGTGCGGATGGCATCTGTATCCACGGCAGTTGTTTGGTCCCCTTGGTTGTTGGCACATGAGAACAGGAAAATGCCAACGAGTAAGATCAGGCTGATTAAGGTAACTCTGGATTTCATTTTTATTTTTGTTTCTCTCTTGCCAGTGCAATGCCGGTGGCGATCGCGCCGGTCAGTTCCCAAATGGGTACACCGATAAATTGAAGCGGGGCGATTCCAAGGATGACGATGGTAGTGAACACAATGAACGTCAGGACCCGGAAAGGCACCGTCCAGCGATAGAAGATCTTCACATCGTTCAAAGCGGCTAGGACGTAGTATATGCCCACATTGACTGATGCCATGGAGGCGGCGGTCATGAAGGTCAGGGTATAGTCGGAGCTGGCGCGGGCGGCGCGCTCTGCAACTTCAAAGCCGAGGATCGAAAGCTGAAGTTCAGGGCGGATGATGCCAAGGGCACCGAGCAGAAATGCCATGATGCCGAAGACGAACATGGTCCAGCCGGATGCGTCGCGAATTTTCATTGTTGAATTCTCCTGTGTCGCAAAAGTATGCAGAAATTATACCTGCATCCTTTCTGCATGATAAAATCACCACACTATGGCGAAACATCTTGTTTTGGTGGCTGGGAACATTGGGGCGGGTAAGACCACGTTGACGGAGCGCATCGGTGCGCGCCTCGGCTGGTGGACGGGTTACGAATCGGTGGCAGATAACCCGTATCTTTCCGATTTTTATGGGGATATGCGCGCCTGGTCGTTCCACTTGCAGGTATTTTTTCTTGGGCATCGTGCAGACCAATATCTGGTTGCTGCCCGCGACGCGCGTTCTGCCATTTTGGACCGCAGTATTTATGAAGACACACATATTTTTGCGCGAGCCTTGCATCACCTTGGAAATTTAAATGAGCGCGATTATTTGTCCTATCGAAAGTTATTTGAGTTGGTGGTGAATGGGTTGCCGCGCCCCGACTTGTTGATTTATCTCAAAGCGCCGGTGCCTGTGTTGATGGAGCGCATCCGCCGCCGCGCACGGAATATGGAAACTGGCATTACCTCTGAATACCTGACTTTGCTTGATTCATTTTACGAGGAATGGCTTGGCTCGTTCGACCTGTGCCCGGTACTTGCAATTCATACCGGTAATCTTGATTATGTGAATTATCCGAGTCATCTTGATCTGGTGGCGCAGCGCATTCAAGAGAAACTGGCAGGTAGAGAGATCATGGAACTGCGCGGAGATTTAAGTGATTAAGAAAAAAGAAGGCACAGTCATTTTCAATATTCCCCTGTTTCATGAAGTTCCGAAACTGGAACTGTATCAATTGATCAATGAACTTCCGATAGAGGATGTAAAAGTCGGCGATTATATTTTTCGCGAGGGGGACCCGGGCAATAGTTTATACGTGGTTATGACTGGGCAGTTGGAAATTGTCCTTGCTGCAGGGACGGCAAATGAAATGTTTCTCCGTCATTGCGGAGTGGGTGAATATGTAGGGGAAATGAGCCTGATCATGCCCAAGGGCATACGTACTGCCAGCGTGCGTGCGTCAAAAGACAGCCGCGTGTGGGTCTTAACTCGCGAAAAATTTAACGAGTGTCTGCAACGCTGGCCTTATTTAGCATATGCCATGGTGGAGATCTTAAGCGAGCGTCTCGACTCTTCGAACGAGTTGGCGTTTCATGACCTTGTTGCGAAGAATCAGGCATTGCAAAAGGCCTATGATGAATTAAAAGAGGCGCAGGATCAACTGATCGAAAAGGAACGCCTCGAACGTGAACTGCAAGTGGCAGCAGACATCCAATTAAGTATTTTGCCAGATGTATTGCCCGATACAGAGGAATTCAGTTTTGGCGCACGCATTTTGCCTGCCCGTCAGGTAGGCGGTGATTTTTATGATGTCTTTGAATTGAAAGACCATCGCATTGGTGTTCTGATTGGCGATGTGGCGGATAAAGGTGTTCCGTCTGCGCTGTTCATGGCGCGCGCTCATGCACTCATCATGGCAGAGGCAGATATTGGCGCGACTCCTGCCGAGGTGATGAACCTGGTCAATACACACATTACACGGTTGCAAAAGTCCACCCAGTTTGTTACTGTGTTATATGGAATTCTCGATCTTAAGACGCGTGAATTTTCTTATGCGCGTGCGGGACATGAACCGCCATTGATCTTACATGCAGATGGGACCGTGGAACGTATGCCACATAGCCCTGGCATGGCAATTGGTTTGTGGGAGCCGGTGACGTTGGATGAGAAATCGGTCAAGCTGGTGGCTGGTGATACCCTCATCCTTTATACCGATGGCATGACCGATTGCCGCGACCCCAAGGGAGAAGCCTTTGGGCTGGAGCGTATCAAGCGTACGTTGGGCGATCTGGCAAAACAGAACGCACAACAAATCTGCAATACGCTTCTTGAAACTCTGCAATCCTACCAGGATGGTTCCAAGCAAGATGACGATGTGACCCTGGTGGCAGTGAAAGCAAAATAAAAAAGACCTCCCGAAAGGGAGGTCTTCGTTTTAGCGCAAGGCTTGTTCCAGATCAGCAAGTAAGTCATCGACATTTTCAATGCCCACAGATAAGCGTACCAAGCCGGGGTCAACTTCCAATGTAGACCCTTGGGTGGAGAGATGTGTCATCGCCGCAGGGACTTCGATCAGCGACTCCACGCCGCCGAGCGATTCAGCTAGTGTAAAGAGTTGGGTGGCTTCGGCGACTTTGACCGCGGCATCGCGCCCATCTTTCATGATGAATGAGATCATCCCGCCGCCATTCTTCATCTGTCGCTTCGCCACGTGGACCTGTGGATGACTCTCATGAAAAGGGTAGATCAGCCGATTGACGTTTTTCTGCTTCTCTAAGAACGCCACGATCTTCTCAGCATTTTGGGCGTGTCTATCCATGCGGATGGGAAGAGTCTTGATTCCGCGCAACACGAGGAAGGAATCCATCGGTCCCTGCACGCCACCGATGGCATTTTGTAAATACGCCAATTTCTCGCCAAGTTCTTTGTCCTTGCCTATGATCGCACCGCCAACTACATCGGAGTGACCGCCGAGATATTTGGTCATCGAGTGCACGACCAAGTCCGCGCCAAGTTCGAGCGGACGTTGGAGATAGGGCGTGGCGAAGGTGTTATCCACTACCAATAAAGGTTTGTTCGGGTGATTCTTCACCACCTCCACCACGGCACGAATATCAGACACAGCTAGCAGGGGATTGGTGGGAGTCTCCAGCCACACAATACGCGTGGACGGGGTTAAGGCTTCAGCGAGATTCTCAGGATCGGTCGTGTCGGCAAATGTAAAGTCCAGACCGAAGCGGCGCAGAATTTTGTCAAAGAGACGGAAGGTTCCGCCATAGACGTCATTGCCCGCGACGACATGGTCGCCTTGTCCTAACATGCGCAGAACGGTGTCTGTGGCTGCCATGCCGGAAGCGAACGCCAAACCCCACTGTCCGCTTTCGAGTTCGGCGAGACAATCTTGCAACGCCTTGCGGGTGGGATTCAACGTGCGCGAATATTCATAGCCCTGGCGCGGTTTGCCGATGCCGTCCTGTTTATACGTGGACGTGAAATAGACAGGCGTCATCACGGCGCCGTTGTTCGGGTCGGGTTCTTGCCCTGCGTGAATGGCGAGGGTTTCAAATTTCATTTCGTCTCCGTTAAGTAGGTGTCATTTTGAGCCATGTTCTTGTTTTTGATTATAAACTCTCTTGCTTTACTCTTTTTTCATCAATTCTTTCTTTTGCATGTCTAATAAACCCAAGCGTTTCTTCTAAGTCAATCGTTGCTTGCTCGTGGTTTGAAACGGCTATAGCTTTATCGATCAACAACTGCCATTTTGAATCTACTTTTGCACGCGTCCATTGTGCAGCTTTGGGCTTCGATGTGACCGTTCCATGCTCGAGACCATGCAAGACTCGACACATGGTAATGACTGCAAAGGAACGATAGCCATCATCATGGTCTCGTAGCCAGGCAGGGTCTTCAAGCATGGGGTACCACCACTCGTGCAACACGCCCAGGATCGAATTGCGAATGTCTTCGGCTGAGACGAAATCGATCAAAGTCTTCGGGTCTGGACCTTCTATCACCACACCGTATTCCCGAACAACATGCCGTTGAATGATCCAATCACTGCCAGGGGTATCTAAATTAAACGTCCCTTCGTTAATGCTTGGGCATGGCAACCCATTAAGGCTGTGTTTGCGGATCAATTCTTTTGGGATGTATGCACCTTCCAATTCTCCAGCTCGTTTTGAATGGATCGCCCATGGCTGTTTGTGCATTTTTTCAAGTTGAGAAATGATCGCCTCTGGTAGATAATTTTCTGTCACGACCAGGAAATCAATATCACTGGATTTGGGGTTAAAGTCTCCGCTGGAGAGCGAGCCGTATAGATACATGCCAACGAATTCATCCTTCAAAATTCCTTTTACATTTTCTAACAGCAAGCTTAATACATTATTTACATCTTGATAGGGTGTGAAGTTTTTATACATGCGAACCTTATTTGTAAATCTTTCCATCTTTTGCAGCCCAAACATCGCTTGCAAATCGTTCGATAAAACTTCTGTCATGTGCCACAGCCAGAGTTGAGCAATTCCTGCTCTTGTAGCATATAGCCCAGCTTGGTTTTGCCGCCCAAGAAGAAAGAACCTCATGCTCCTTTAGTTGGTTTTCGTGATTATACGTTTAAATACAAACCGGTGGTCTCGATACGCCTTCGGCTGTCGCCTCAGGCTACTCGACCACCGGAGTTGGAAAGCAATTACTAGTCTTCGCGCTGAACCCCAGCGAATTGCAAAATAAAATCTGCGCCATACATTTTGCTTGGGGTTTGGAAGCCTGGTTTAAAATCTGATGCAAGGATGCGCTTCATGATCTCCACCGAAGTAAGCGCGGTCAGATAATAGGCTTCCGGCGTTCGTAACTTTGCACGGACGGTTTTCACACCATCGGTCACTTCGGCAATGAGCAGCGCAAAACCCGTTTTGTTCTTCTCGCGTGACGGACCTGGCGCAAAGAAGATGCCGATAAGCCACTTAATAAAATTTCTTGCGGCGCGTGAATAAAACAGCGGGCCCGCTACTTTTGTAAATTTCATTATTGAAATCATCGCTTTTGGGAAGCCCATGTATACCGTCACATTTGGGATGCCCGTACTGTGATAGGCAGTGCTCACATCACCCCAGCCCATCGTGACGAGGCGAGTCGGTCCGCGCCCGAAATCTACATCTTTGCTGTCGTATACATTCGGCACGCTAACAATCTTCCCATCGCGGCGAATCCGCCCTGCTCTGTGGCTGTTCTCAATTCCCGATCGAGCCGTGCCGCGCGAGATGCCACTGCCGACACTTTTGATATAAAGCTTTAAGTCACTTGCATTGGGAAGTTTACTTGCTGTATAAGCGATCAAACAATCAGATGGCACTACATCAAAGCCGCCGCCGGGCAAGAGCATCACACCCGCCTCTGTGGCTTTTTCGTCCATCAATGCCAGCGCTTCAAATTCTTCGATCTCGCCGCTAATATCTACATAATGTTTTTTGTTGCGAATGCACGCCTCTGCCATCGCCTGAAACGTCAACACGAACGGACCCGCACAATGCAACACTGCGTCTACTTCTTGCAAGGCTGAATCTAATTTCGCAGTTTCTTCCACTGCAAAGACGCGATACTCCAACTTATATTTTTCGGCTTGTTCACGCAGTCGCTTTTCATCTCGCCCCGCCAAGATCAAATTCAAACCTTCCTGCATTGCATGTTCGACGATCAATTGCCCCGTATATCCGTACGATCCATACACCAGGATTTTTTTCATATTCGCTCCGTCCACGATGGGTGTGCATATTTTTCTTTGACGAGTTCTTCTGCGCGCTGGATTTCGGATGCAGACATTTCTCCGCGCTCAAACTTGATTCCCAATTCCGCCTCAAACCCGCGGACGAAAGCCTGCGCCGCTCGTTCCCAATCGACTCTGACCCCGAGAACGGACTCAACACCTGCGTTGAGCACCGTCGAAACGGTCGTTGCTCGAGCGAGTAATCGTTCCTTGGCAGTTTGTCTTGCGGAGTCATTTTCAAAGATCAAGGCATCGCAAATGCGGGCAAGGTCGCCGGTCAACGGAAGAGAGCCGTGTTGCAGTACACCTTCCTTCTTCCGCGCCTGTGCCGAGCCGATGAGTTTCTTTCCATCGACGGTGATTTCATACGTGGATGGCACTTCAAAACAAACAGGATTTAAATTCTGCTGTGTATGCCCATCTTCATGTTCTTTCATTTCAACGGGCACGCTCAACTCACGCACCGCATGCAATAACGCTTGTGCGAGTCGGTTGTAAGACTCAAGCACGCCACCTGCGAGGACTGGTTCATCGGCGGACCCGGTCACAGAGTAGGTCAATTCGTCGGTGTGCAGGATCGCCCGTCCCCCCGTTACGCGGCGGACGACTTCCCAGCCCTGAGCGTGGAGTCGTTCCACATCCACATCCTTGAACGATTGAGCATGCCCCAACGAAAGGCATGGCGGATTCCATGAATATAAACGTAATGTTGAGATGGACTCGCCGCGATGGATATGTTCGAGGATGGATTCATCCACCGCCATATTCCATGCGCCGGTGGATGGGGGAGTGTAAAGTAGTCGCCAGGTGGTCATAGGGTAATTGGGGTAGGGGCGGGGTACCCCGCCCCTACAAATTAGATCTTCAAAAATTTCTCAGCCGCATCTTCAATCGTCTTCTCATCTGCGCCTTCCAACGGCGGGCGGACCGCCCAATGTGGCAATCCATGTATTTTATACAATAAGCCTTTGAGGATCGGCGCGATCGGAGAGTAACTTTCAAGAAAATGACGCTGTTCGCTAACTTTCGCTTGCATTTCAGACGGGTCTTTGCCTGCTTGGTACAAGTCCCACACTTCGCGCAGGTTATCTGAGATGATATTGGCAGGAGCGGTGATGGCACCTTGGGCATTGTTTTTCAACGCATGATGGAAATACGAATCTGTGCCATTCAAAACGAGCAATTCCTTTCCAAAACGTTGACCCACTGCCGTTGCAAAGGCTTCATCGTGCGATGAGTCTTTGATGCCTGCAAATTGATTGGGATATTTCGTTTTGAGTCGTTCAAGCAAATCCAGTGAAAAGCCAATTCCGGTTGCGGCAGGGATGTGATACCCGAGCAGGTGTTTTCCCTGTGGCACGGCTTTTTCAATTAATTCACTGAACCATTGGAACAAACCTTCATCCGTTGCTTTACGAAAGTAATACGGCGGCAGGACGACTGTCCCATCGTAGCCGAGTTCATAAGCAAGTTTGGTCAGCTCGATGGTCTCAGTGAGGCTGGGGGTTCCTGTGCCGACCATGAATTTAAAATCCCGAACCTGATGTTTGATCACACGGATCGAACGCAGCAGGGCTTCACGTTCACGCGGCGAGAAGGATGGTCCTTCACCCGTTGTGCCAAACAACAGAGCGCCGTGGCATCCGCGTGATGCGAGGAAATGTAAAAAGACAGCCAACGATTCAAAATCAAATGCGGTATCAGGCTTGCCCTCGGTGCGCGGCTTGCCGAGGTAGGGGGTAACTGCGGCGGCATATACGCCTGCAAGGGGATGAAGAGTTGTCATGGGGTTCTCCGAAAATAGTAGGGGCGACCCTTCAATGTTGTTCAAGAATCCTTGATTTCAATGGGCGGGTCGCCCCTACGGTTTAGATTATTCGTTCTCTTCGATAAACTGCTTGGCAGCAGTCTCTGGCGGCTGGAGCGGCTGACCTTCTTCTTGATATAAATAATGTTGGTGATCCAGCGTCCAAAGATATAAGTCGCCTTCGGTTTTGTCGGGAAATTCTTCGAGCATTCCGCTTTGGCGGATGATGGAGACGATGGGGAGGTACACCCTGCCATACCAATGTTCAACCGCTTCCTGTTCAGAGATATCGCGTTTGAAATCGAGCCCCATAAAATATCGATGTACGGCGATATGTTCCAACATACGTGTGAAACCATCTGGGACCGTCAACTTGATATCGGCTTCAGGGAAAATATTATCCAAACTGGTGCGCTCAAGGAAGTCCACTTTTGAGCCTAGGATCTCAAGGTCTTCGGGTCTGATATCTGAGGTGATATTCACGCGGGTAGCGCATTCACGCACTTCGGCTTCGATGAATTCCTGTCCCTGTTCGCGGGCGACAGAAACGCGGTGATGTCCATCGACCACGAAATAGACCTCTCCAACCTTATACAGCACAACAGGCGGCAGGTGAATATCTTCGTAAAAGGCACGGTCGACTTTTGTCCAGCGCCCGACAAGCTGATCTTCCTTCGGGAGAAAGGCGCGATCAAACTCGTGATACCGGTTCAGACTCCCTGCAATCTGCTCCACCCGGACGGTTTTTACGCCCCTGTAAATGGGGCCGCCGATCCGCAGTTTTTCCTTCACATCATCGTACGAGAGTAGAGTATTACGTTGACCGCGTAAAACAGAAAAAACCTGGTTGATAAAAGATTTAAAGCGCGCCCGACTGAAGTCGGCGCGTGCGCGTGCTTCCCATTCGTGTGACATTTTTGCTCTCTTTGCTTTTCAATTCGCTGTCGATTATATGGATAAGGTGAATCGACATGTTATCAGAATGTTAAGATTATATGTTCCATTTGGGTAGGGTCAGATTTCTAAGACCCTATATGGATAGACATTGATGATCTTTGTTCCTTCAATATCCGTTTCATGATCGGCGATGTTATTCCTGTAAAAATGAGTGTGCCCATGCAACAGATAATGCGGCTTGGCGGTCTGAATGAGCCAGTTCAGGGCATTGAGCCCATTGTGTGCCTGGTCTGTGTCATCGTGAATACCGAACGGGGGTGAATGGCTGATTAGAATATCCAGGGCACGCCCGTATTTGACTCGGTTCAGCAGGAGTTGTGGCATCATGCTATATGCACGCCGATACGCTTCCGCTTGAGTATATTGGTTCGTGCCGTCTGGGCGATAGCGGATGCATCCGCCAAAGCCGCCGATCAAGGTATCTTTGTAGTAAGCCGTTGTGAGGTCCAGATTGGAGCCGCCTTCGGCTCTGGATCGGGTATCGCGCAGGTCGAAGTCTGGGTCGTGGTTTCCCGGCACATAATACAATGGCACACTAAGGACGGTGACAATATATTCCAAATAAGAGTACGGCAGGTCGCCGCATCCGAAGATCAAATCCACGCCTTTGAAATGACCACTGTTTGCAAGGGAATATACGCGTTCTACAACCTGGTCGCTGACTGCCAATATCTTCACAAGAGGGGATTGTGCCGTAAAATCCGTTTCAGCGCAAGCCTGCGGAGGGGAATTGTCAAAATTGCAATACCCAGCAACTGCAAATACCCTTATAATTCCTTGAATTCGGAAATATAGCGATGGAAACAAGAAACATTACTTCCCCAATGGGCTCCAGTGGTTCTGGTTCAGGAGAGTCGCCTAAACGCCAGCAGTTAATGCCGGGTGTGACTCTTGTTGAACGTTATAACATTCAAGATGTTATTGGCATTGGTGGTATGGGGTCTGTATATCGCGCGCGTGATCTGCACTTTCCAAATGTGGTGAAGCTGGTAGCGGTAAAGGAAATGATCAACATGGCGCCCGATCCTTTGGTTCGGCAGACCATTGTGCAGAATTTCGAACGTGAAGCCAATTTGCTTGCCACCCTGCATCATCCTTCCATCCCACGTATTTACGATTATTTTTCACATGACGACCGTTCCTACCTCGTGTTGGAGTTTATTCAGGGCAGGGACCTGGAAACCGTCATCAGCGAAGCAAGCGGCTTTCTGGTCGAAGACCAGGTCATCAGTTGGGCGATCCAACTCTGTGATGTGCTGCATTATTTACATCAACACAAACCGGACCCGATCATCTTTCGTGATATGAAGCCGTCGAATGTGATGATCAATCACAATGGTGATGTCATCCTTGTGGATTTCGGTATCGCGAAAACGTTTCAGACCGGTATCAAAGGGACGATGATCGGCACCGAGGGGTATTCACCCCCTGAGCAATATCGCGGGGATGCCACACCGCTTGCGGATGTGTATGCACTTGGCGCCACCCTTCATCACGCGCTGACCCGCCGTGATCCGCGCCTCGAGCCGCCCTTTACCTTTGCCGAACGTCCGATCCGTCGCATCAACTCGAATGTCTCAATGGAACTTGAGACGGTGGTCAATACCGCTTTGCAATATAACCCGACGGAGCGCTTTCAAACTGCTGCTGTTATGAAAGAAGCCTTGATGAATGTAGCGCGCAAGACAGGCGTGCTTCCTGGTTTGACCTCTGCGTCCATTCCCACGGCAGTCAGCAGTGGAGTTAAACCGCTTTGGGAATTCAAATGCGAAGATGAGATCCGCGGCACGCCTACGTTGAGTCAAGGTTCTCTATATATCGGCTGTTATGACAATAACCTCTATGCATTGAATGCTGCTGATGGAAAATTCCAATGGAAATACCCCACAGATGGCGGTATCGTCTCCCGTCCGTTGGTGTATGAGAACAATGTCTTTTTTTGCTCTGAAGACCAGCGCCTGCATGTGATCGGCGCGCGCACAGGCAAATTACTATGGACCTATTACACCGAAGGAAAGATCTATTCCTCTCCGCGCATTTCAGACGGACATATCTTCTTCGGCTCTGATGATCAGGATCTGCATGCTGTAAACGTCAATAGCGGTCGGGCGGTTTGGAAGTTCGCCACTGATGGTGCGATCCAATCCAGTCCGTTAGTTGCTAATGAGATGATCTATTTTGGCACCGAAAAGGGCTCGTTTTATGGGCTTGATTTCAGGGGCACGTTAAAGTGGCGTTTCCAAGCAAAGCGTGCAATGACATCCTCCCCGATCTTAAAGGGACAATCGATCTATGCCGCCTCGTTGGATGGAACCCTATATGCCCTTGATGCCAAAAGCGGCTGGGCGATCTGGAAGTTCCGCCTCGGCAAGGGGACTGTATCTTCCCCTGCACTCGCTGAAGATTTTATTTTTATTGGTGCAGCCGATGGCTTCATTTATTGTGTTGATGGACGCACTTCCAAGGAAGTCTGGCGTTACAAGACAGAAAACCAGGTGAGCAGTTCGCCGGTAGTGTACAAAGACTCGCTCTATATTGGCTCTGTGGATGGCTGCATGTATTGCCTCGAATATCGAACGGGACGTCTGCGCTGGAAGTTCGAATCTCGAAGTGCGATCACTGGGTCGCCAGTTGTTTTTGATGATATTGTATATTTCGGTTCAACCGATCATTACGTCTATGCGTTGTTCGCCTAAAAGGAGAGCTTGTGGCTGATTTCTTTAGAAAATTATTCGGTTCAAAAGAGGAACCAACAAAACCCAGACAGGTCGATTCTGCCACAACAGCTCCGCTTAGTGATCAGCAGATCCATTCCATTATTGCCAGTCAGGCTCCCAAGTATGAGATCCGGCAGTTGGTGGCAAGTGTGGGGCAGTCGGTTGGGAAACAGCGCGACCATAACGAGGATAGCGTTCTGGCAATGACCACAACGATCTCCGGCAGCGTCGAGAGCGTTCCCTTCGGTTTGTATATCGTTGCTGATGGCATGGGTGGGCACCAGTTTGGTGAAGTGGCAAGCAATGCGGCGATCCGTATTGTAGGCGGCGATATCGTCAAGAAATTCCATTCCTACTTGTACAAGATGCCGACCCAGTCATTACAGGAGTCTTTACAAGAGGTGATGGAAGCCTCCATCATGGAGGCACATCAATACATCCAGCGTGAAGCACCGGGTAGCGGTACCACCATCACAGCCGCGCTTGTGCTTGGGCAGCAGGTTACCATCGGTCATGTCGGCGATAGCCGCGCGTACGGGGTGTATCCCGATGGGCGCATGGAACCGTTGACACGCGATCACTCCCTTGTGAAGAGGCTTGAAGAACTCGGTCACTTAAGCAAGGATGAAGTTGAGAATTTCCCGCATCGGAATGTGTTAATCCGCGCACTAGGGCAGGGAGAAGTCCTTGAAGCTGATATCTTCACGGTACCGTTCCCGCACCCTGGTTATTTGATGATCTGCAGTGATGGTCTTTGGGGTGTGGTAAATGAAAAGGATCTCACACGTATTTTGAGCGAAGCGCCGAATTTACATCGCGCCTGCCAGGGGCTGGTGGAAGCCGCCAATGCCGCTGGTGGTCCAGATAACATTACGGTGATCCTCGCCCAAATTGTTGGGTAATAGGATTATGCCTTCAAGCCAACAGGATTATTACTCCATTCTTGGAGTTTTACGCGACGCCACACAAGAGGAGATCAAGCGTGCTTACCTCGAGGCGGCACAGCGCTTGCATCCTGATAAAAACGTCGCGGCTGGCGAAACAGAGTTGTTTATTGGCGTTCAACAGGCGTATGAGGTTCTTTCCAATCCAACTCGGCGCAGCCAATACGATGCTACTCTTCCCCCTGAAACGGTCGTAAAGAATAAATTCATTCATCACGAAGTCTTATACAGCCGTCCAAACTTGGTGCAGGTGAAAGAAGATCAGCTGTTGTATGCCCTGATCGAGATCGAACCTGCAGAGAAGCAGTCTGGCAGCCTACCAACACCGCCTTTAAATCTTTGTCTCGTCCTTGATCGCTCCACGTCCATGCAGGGCGAAAAAATGGACATCCTGAAAGCCACGGCGATCCAATTGATGCGGAGCTTACGCCCGCAGGATGTGTTGAGCATTGTGTCATTCAGTGACCGTGCAGAAGTCATCATACCTGCCGCGATCAGCCTTGATAGACGAAAACAGGAAGGCAGCATCCAAATGATGCACCCTTCTGGTGGAACTGAAATTTTCCAAGGGTTGGATTTAGGGTTGAGGGAAGTTCGGCGTACCCATGATCTTTCACGTGTTAATCACATCATCCTGCTTACCGATGGCAATACCTACGGCGATGAACAGGCATGCCTGAATTTGGCAGAACAAGCTGCTTCTTTAAATATTGGCATTACTGGGATGGGCATCGGGCATGAATGGAACGATATCTTCCTCGATGCGCTCGCCGGAAAGACAGGCGGTTCATCAGTTTATATTTCCCAGCCAAAAGATATTGAACGCTTTTTAGTCGAAAAGTTTAAGGCACTTACCAGCACATATGCCGATGAGGTTCATCTTGAGTTTCACAATCAGGAGCATGTCCGCCTGAATTTCGCCTTCCGTCTTCAACCCGAAGGCGGGCAGATCGAGATCAATCCGCCGCTCAAACTCGGACCCATCTTAAGAGATGTGCCTTTACATGTTTTACTCGAATTTGTCGTCGAACCTGGAGCCGTGTTGGATACTGAAGCCGTTCTTTTGGATGGCAGCCTGAAAGCTTTGATTACATCCCATTCCACCCCGGCAACCCCCATTCGCCTCAAATTGACCCGCGGCGTTAGTCGTGACCCCTCTGCCGAGACCCCCCCGACAAGAATCCTAAAAGCGCTCTCGCGCCTGACACTCTATCGGATGCAGGAACGCGCCCACGTGGCAGCCAATGAGGGACGGTACGACGAGGCGGCACGTCATCTACAAAACCTGGCTACTCATCTTTTATCGCAGGGAGAAACCTCGATCGCCAAAACTGCCATGTTGGAAGCGCAAAGCCTTGAAAATATGCGCACCTGGAGCGAATCTGGCAGCAAGGATATCAAGTACAAAACCCGCGCGCTGTTATTGAGTAGTGGCATGGAGAAAAAATTATGATTATTTGTTCCAACTGCAAACATGGAAATATGACAGGCGCAATGTTCTGTGCAGAATGCGGCGCTCAATTGATCGGCAGGGATACGTTGACCACCCAGACCATTGCCACAGACAATCTTGGCAAGGCGAGCAAACGCAAGACTGGTGAGATCAGCCAGCCCATCGAAGGTGTGGATGCCTGGGCAAATTTACACCTGCTCGATACGGGACAGGTCCTTCCGCTGGCATCCCGCAACGAGTTCACGATGGGACGTATCAGTGAAGGGCAGCCCATCATGCCGGATATCGATCTTTCGCCATATCAAGCGTATGCCGCAGGGGTCTCGCGTCTGCACGCCGTTATCAAATGGACGGGTGCATCTATCATCTTCAAAGACCTTGGTTCTGCCAATGGCACATTCATCAACGGGAACCGCCTCGCCCAAAATTCCGAGCAGACCCTTAATCATGGCGACATCGTTTCGCTTGGAAAATTACGCATTCAAGTCCTGATCGATAAACTTTAATTGAAGGAGCTAAACGGATATGGCATTCACCGTTATTTTGCATATCGCCAATGAAGCTTCTGTCGCAGGTGAAGTGGATGAACTTCCAAAACCGACAGATACGATCATTACAGTTGTAAATCCACGCCAGAAAGACGGCAAAGATCTGCATTACCTTGATGAAGGCGCGGTCAAAGTGATCTGGCCCCTTTCAAAGGTAAGCTTTATCGAGATCCTCGGTGATTCCGAAGATGAAAAGATTATCGGTTTTGTGAGGGAATAATGTCAGATATGGACAGACGCCGCATCCTCGTTGTCGATGATGAGGAGCGTATGGTGCGGTTTATCCGCATGAATCTGGAGCACGATGGATTTCAAGTGGGGGAGGCGTTTAACGGAAAACAAGCCATTCAAAAGATCCGCGATTTTACTCCGGACCTCATCTTACTTGATGTCATGATGCCGGATATTGATGGCTTTGACGTACTGGAGACTGTGCGCGATTTCAGCAATGTGCCGGTCATCATGCTCACTGCCAAAGGCGAAGAAGATGACCGAGTCCGCGGGCTCGAACATGGCGCGGACGACTACATCACCAAGCCGTTCAGCCCGCGTGAATTGGTGAGCCGTATCAAAGCGGTTCTGCGTCGTACCGAAGGCACTTCGGGCTCCATGCATGGCTTGATCGAAATTGACAAACGCCTCAAGATCGATTTTGAACGCCGTGAGATCTGGCTCGAAGGCAAACTTGTCAAACTCCGCCCAACAGAATATCGCCTGCTTTATCACTTGGTGCAGAATGCGGGCTGGGTCGTATCACATGATCAGTTGCTCCAAAAAGTGTGGGGCTATGAATACCGCGATGAGCCGCATTACGTCCGCTTGTACATCAACTACCTGCGCCAAAAGCTGGAGAAAGACCCGGCAAACCCGGTTTACATCCTCACCGAACGCGGAGTAGGCTACCGTTTCGTGGATTTCAAACGAAGCAAAGAATAACCAATAACCTCCTCTAACAAAATGAATACAAAACGCTTGCGTTTTTCTAACGCAAGCGTTTTAAATTAAGGGCGTAAGACAAAATCCATTTACCTAAAAGGAGGTAGCTATGTCAAACATTATTCGTTGGGAGCCCGCTCGTGAGATGATGACCCTGCGCGAAGCCATGGATCGCCTCTTCGACGACGCGTTTACCCGCCCGCTCAGCCTTTCTGGCAACAATTGGTCCATTCCCGCTGTGGATATGTACCAGACCGATAACGAGGTCGTAGTGAAAGCCGCCCTTCCCGGCATCAAAGCTGATGAAGTGCAGATCAACGTTACCGGTGAAGTCCTCACGCTCAAAGGTGAGACCAAGCAGGAGAACGAGACCAAAGAAAAGGCGTATCACATCCGCGAACAACGCTGGGGCACTTTCGAACGCTCGATCATCCTGCCAACTGAAGTCGTTGCCGACAAAGCCAAAGCGGACTTTGAGAACGGTGTGCTGACCATCACGCTCCCCAAAGCGGAAGAGGTCAAACCCAAGACCATCAGCATCAAGACCAAGTAATACATCAACCACGAAACAGGAGTCGAGTTACATCGGCTCCTGTTTTTGTTATGATAGGCAGGATACAGGAGATTCTGACCTATGCCCCAAGCCTTTTCCTCTTTGCGCATCAACCCAGACCGGATGCTTGATTCGTTTAACCAGTTAGCCTCTATCGGCGCGACAGGGGATGGCGGCGTGAACCGCACCACTTTCAGTGAGGCGCATCTTGCTGCCCGCAAATGGTTCCGTGAACACATCGAAGCCAGCGGACTGGAATTCTATACCGACGGTGCAGGGAATCACTCAGCACGCTTCACCTTCGAATCTTCCAACCTGCCAACGTTGATCTTAGGCTCACACTTGGATTCTGTTCCCAAGGGTGGTCGCTTCGACGGAGCTCTGGGCGTGATGGCAGCGCTTGAGGTGTTGAAAACAGTTCGAGAAAACGGAATCAAACTCAAGGTCCAGTTGGAGGCGATGGATTTTACAGATGAAGAGGGTACACACTTGAGTCTGTTTGGGAGCAGTGCCATCTCCGGACATTTGAGTCCAGATGCGTTGATGAAACCATACAGCGGACGAGAAAATTTCACTGCCGGGTTGGCACGCGCCGGGCTGACTGAAGAAAGTTTATTTACTGCCAAGCGACCCAAAGAATCATTGGCAGGTTATTTGGAATTGCATATTGAACAAGGCAAACGGTTGGAAAAGCGCGGCATCAACATTGGCATTGTCTCAGCGATTGTCGGTTACGGCTCGTATCGCATGGCATATATTGGGCGCGCGGACCATGCCGGTTCTGCCGCAATGGAAGACCGGTTGGATGCCGGGCAGGGCGTGGCGGCGTTTATTTTGGAAGCGCGCCAAACCGTGATGCGAGATTTTCCGAATTGTGTGGCGAATGTCGGCAAAATTGAGTTCTCGCCTGGCGCGTCGAACATCGTCCCTGCCCGTGCAGACTTTTTATTGGAGTTTCGTTCGCCTGATGAAAATCAATTGGATGCGTTGGATAAAGCCTTGATGAAACTGGCTAAAGAAAAAGCGGAGCAATTTGGTTTGCAAGTGACTGCCGAACCGCTTGGAAAGCACACGCCGAATTTGATGAACTCAAAGATTCAAGATGCTTTCAAATCGGCTTGTGACGATTTGAGTTTGTCGAGCGTTGTCATTCCATCGGGTGCGATCCATGATGCGCAATCTCTGGTCGACATTTGCCCGGTTGGCATGATCTTCGTGCCATCCGTAAATGGCACCAGCCACTCGCCTTTCGAGTTTACAGAGTGGGACGATTGCGTGAACGGCGCGAATGTCTTATTGCAGGCGGCGCTGCGGTTGGGAACGTAGGGGCGCAGCATTGCTGCGCCCCTACATCGGGTAAAATAGGATATCCATGAAAAACTTTGACCCCAAGTACAACTCCATCCCAAAAACTGAAATTCACTGCCATCTTGAAGGCGCGATCCGCACGCAGACCATCATAGACGTGGCGCGTGAACAAGGGGTTTCTTTGCCTTCTTATGAAGTGAGGGAGTTGGATAAGCACGTGAAAGTCCTCGACCAAATGAAAGACCTGCAAGCCGTTTTGGATGCTTTTGATATCTTCCAACGCACGATCACCTCGCCTGAGGTTTTCGAGCGCATTTCATGGGAGTTGTTTGAAGATTGCGCCAAACAAAATATCAAACTCTTTGAAGTGCGCTTCTCACCTGATTGGGCATTTCACGGCTACAACTTGGATTGGGATGCCTGCCTCGAAGGTCTGCTCCGCGCACAGGAACGCGCCGAAAAAGAATTCGACATGGCAATTGGCATTATTGCCATTACATCTCGCGGCATGGGCGCGGATTCTTGTGTAAAAACGGTAGACTGGGCGATCAAACACAAACAACACATCCAAGCCGTAGACCTTGCCGATGGCGAAAAACTCTACCCAGCGAAAGATTTCATCAAGCCCATTCTCAAAGCTAAAGATGCGGGCTTGAAAGTAACTATCCACTCTGGCGAAGATACCCCCGCTTCATATGTAATTGAAACCATCAAGAATTTCCAACCCGATAGAATTGGACATGGCATTCACAGTATCGAAGATATGAAAGCTGTGGAAATGCTCATTGAGAAGGGCATCACGCTCGAGGTGAATCCCTGGTCAAATTATTTGACCAATGGCGTCCCGACGATTGAGGCGCACCCGCTTAAAAAACTGTTCGATCTCGGCGTGCGTGTAACCATTAATTCGGACGACCCCGAAGTACTCGAAACCAACGTCAATAACGAATATCGTATCGCTCACGAAATTCTGGGAATGAGCATGGACGATATCAAGGCTTGTAACCGCTTTGCCTTTGAATCCTCCTTCATTGACCCAGCGAAAACCAAACCGATCTGGGCGAAGTATTTTGCCTAAAATCCAAATTGACCGAATCATACCCCTTAGGGTAAAATAACGCGCTGTCAACTCAAAAATACCCATCCCATCGGGGATTGTGTAATCATCTTTTGAAGGAATAAAAGGAACGTAGAATGACCAAGCGAACATATCAACCCAAGATCCGCCGCCGCGTGCGCGTGCATGGTTTCCGTGCGCGTATGTCCACCGCCGACGGACGCAATGTCCTCAAGCGCCGCCGCCTTAAGGGCCGCCACAAACTCACCGTCAAAATGAACGAGCACGTCAAACGGACTCGCTGGTAATCTCCAGCGTCCCTGACGCGGAGACAAAATGAGGCGCGGGTGCAGAAACGATTTAGACTGTCCCGGTCTGAAGATTTCAAGCGGGTGCGGCGATCAGGCAAGTCCTATGCCCATCCGCTTGTTGTGTTAGTAGTTCAAGCCAGCGAAACAAAAGAACATTTAAAGGTTGGCGTTGCGGCAGGCAAGACAACAGGTACAGCGGTTCACCGCAACCGCGCAAAACGACTCTTGCGGGAAGCCATGCGGACGCTCATCCCCTCCATCCACTTGCGACTGGCTGAAGATAACGCCTCTGGCTGGGACCTGATCTTGATCGCCCGACCCGCACTTGTAACCGCCACCCTGGCAGACACCCGCTCCGCGCTCACGAATGTTCTTAGGCGCGCCAAGCTTCTCCCCGTAGATGAATCCTGACACTGAAGAGCAATTTATCCTGCACGATTACTCCCATGAACCGCGGCTGCGAGATATGCCGCGCACTCTTGGGAATGTTCCGCGTATACTCGTCTTGTCTGTGATTCGGTTGTATCAAAAACTGATCTCACCCGGGTTGCCTGCCAATACCTGCCGTTTTTATCCATCCTGTTCCCATTATGGATATCAGGCTGTTTATAAACATGGTGCCCTTAAAGGCTCGCTCATGGCAGTCTGGCGTGTGCTGCGCTGTAACCCTTTTAATCCCGGCGGGTATGACCCCGTCCCATGATGTAGCATCTTTCACAGCAAAAATATGTCCTTTGCTGGTATTAGGAGTAAACCCAATTTGAATATGAAAAAGTTAAATTTTATAATCCTGCTTGCGCTTGGAGCGATTTTGCTGAGCGCCTGTGCTGGCGGACGAGCCGCTCTCGTGAACACATGGGCGGGTCTTTCTGCCGATGGTGAACGCGCCTATCTTTCTTCCGGTTCTCACGTCTATGCTGTGGATGTGCAGACCGGCAAAGAAGTCTGGCGTTATCCCGCAGAAACCGACACCAACATAATTTTTTATGCGAACCCTGTCCTGACCAGCGACGGTCAATTGTTGGTGGGCAGCGAAGGCAATAACCACGAACTTGTCAGCATCAACCCCGAAACTGGAAAAGATAACTGGTCAGAACCATTCATGGATGCCAAAGGGAAATGGGTGGCACCTCCGCTCGTTTTCAACGATACGATTTATGCTCCCAATTCCGATGGTTTCCTCTACACCCTTGATTTGAACGGCAATTCTTCTGCCGACCCCATTGAATTGGGTGGTTCACTTTGGGCAACTCCTGTAACGGACGGAACCTACCTGTATGTCACTTCTCTCGACCATCATCTTCACATCATTGACACAGCAAATGGATCCATTGTCAGCACGGTTGATCTTGGCGGTGCTTCACCTAGCAGCCCGGTAGTGGGTGAGCAGGGCGTGTATATTGGATCATTTGCGTCGAAGATTGAATTCGTCACATCCACTGGCGACCATGAAGTATTGGCAACCGCCTCGAATTGGATTTGGGGGACTCCGGCACTTGATAATGGTACGCTTTACTATGCTGACCTTAATGGTGTCCTTTATTCCCTTGATATCACTTCCGGTAGCCAGA
This sequence comes from Anaerolineae bacterium, assembly GCA_017303735.1. The sequence goes on along the minus strand of JAFLCF010000009.1, from coordinate 23,239 downwards.
ATTGGAACGAAGTAAAACCAGATGGTCCCGTTGTGGCGAATCCGCTGGTGGTTGGCGATACGATCTACTTTGTCACTGAAGATGGAACTTTCCTCGCTTTGGATCGTGACGCCAAAACGATTTGGGAGAAAGAAGTGGGCGGAAAGATCTACACCACGCCCGTCCTATCCGGCGAGATGATCCTCGTTGCCCCCTATCAGGCAGAATTTGCCCTGGCTGCGTATGACGCCGAAGGCAAACAAGCCTGGACGTTCACCCCCGAGAAATAAGGAACCCAACCCATGTGGGAAACACTCATCATCCAACCGATGGTTAACCTGCTTTTGTGGATCTATGACATTTTAGGTCATGGTCCGCAGATGTTCGGTCTTGCCATCATTTTATTTACCATTGTTATCAAGCTCATTACCTGGCCCCTTAATGCATCCCAGGTAAAGGGCGCACAAGCCATGCAGGAACTGCAGAGCGACAAGGAATGGCAGGAGATCCAAAAGAAATACGCCAAGGATCGCGAAAAACTGGCGCAGGAACAAATGCGCATTTACAAAGATCGCGGCATCAATCCTTTTGCATCCTGTCTGCCCACGCTCATTCAATTCCCCATCATCATTGGTTTGTATCAAGCCATCATTCGCGCCATGGCGGCCACCCCGCTTGATATGCTTAATCTGGCGCGCACCATCTATCCCTTCCAGAACGTCGAGAACATCATCCCCCTCAACAGCACCTTCCTGTGGATGAATCTCGGACGCCCCGAAGGCATTCCGCTTCCGTTTGATGTTTCCTTCCTTCCAAACGGCTTCCCCCTTCTTGCGATTGTCGTTGCATTGACAACCTACATCCAGACCAAACTAACCATGCCTGCCACGCCGCCCAACCCCAACGACCAGGCAGCCGCACAGACCGCAGCCATGAGCAGCAGCATGTCCATTTATATGCCGCTGATGTTGGGCTGGTTTGCGCTCACCTTTGCCTCTGGCATTTCGGTTTATTTCATTACCAGTAACCTGCTCGGCATTGTTCAATATGCCGCCACTGGGCGCGCCAACTGGCGTAACCTTTTGCCAGGTGGAAACAAAAATTCAACCCCGGCTAAAAAATAAGGGAGTCACCATGAGTGAGCGGACCACACTAGAAATTATCGCTCCAACTGTTGAAGAAGCCATTCAGCAAGGGCTTGATCAACTGGGTCTTACAGCTGATGCGGTTTCTGTAGAAGTTTTAGATTCAGGCTCAAAAGGCTTGTTCGGTCTCGGTGGACGTCAGGTGCGTGTACGCCTTTCGGTCAACCCTCCAACCATGCCAGACTTGCCTGCTTCCAAACCGGATTCTTCGACCGGTTCAGGACATAGCCCGAAGCCTGCCTCGGCGAAAAAGTCAGAATCCAAGCCGAAAGTAAAAGAGCCCAAGCCACGCCCTGAGAAGAAAGCGGCGGCACAACCTGCCGTTGAGCCCAAACCAGCAGCCCAAAAGCCAGCTCCGCAGCGAACGTTGAATGTGGAGCACGATGCGGTCTTGAACACGGCTGAAGAAGTCGTCTCCAAATTGATCTATCACATGGGGCTGACGGCTCAAGTTTCTGCCCATTACGATGAAGCCAATGGCGGCGATGAACACCGCACCATTCAAGTGGATGTTCGTGGCGATGACCTTAGCTCTCTGATCGGGCGCCATGCCGAAACCTTGGGCGCTTTCCAACATGTCGCATCGCTGATTGTCGGCAAACAGACTCAGCAATGGGTGCAGGTCATCGTGGATGTGGAAGGTTACCGTGCCCGCCGCGAAAAGCAGATTCGCCAGCTTGCCAACCGTATGGCTGACCAGGTCACCAAGACGGGTAGAAAAGTGACCATGGAGCCCATGCCTTCGAGCGAACGCCGCGTGGTTCACATCGAATTGCGCGGGCACCCGGCAGTGAAGACCGAAAGCGCCGGTGAAGAACCGTACCGCAAAGTAGTAATTTTGCCGAAAGAATAGTTTTGAAAATGGACGATAGACCGTGGATTAAAATCTACGGTCTATTTTTTTTCTTCTTTCCGCTTGTAAGAAAGAGGAAAGAATTCACTACGGTATAATTCATCCATGTCTGACCTTCGCCCAGTGGACTATCTTCTTATTGGTCATGTGGCTGTGGATTTAACTCCAACGGGCAAACAGCTTGGTGGAACAGTTTCCTACTCTGCATTGACGGCAAAAGCAATGGGTTTGCGGGTTGGGATTGTGACTTCAGTTGGGGAGGATGCTCCTCTCCAATTACTGGATGGTGTTCAGATATCCAACCTTCCAACCGAACAAAGCACGATCTTTGAGAACGTCAAAACAGAGCACGGGCGCAAACAGACTTTGCATCATCAAGCTACAAAAATTTCGTTTGAGCATGTGCCACATATTTGGCGGGATGCGCCTATTGTTCACATCGCGCCGATCGCGCAAGAAGTGGATGCTGAATTGGTGAAACAATTCCCAGCTTCTTGGGTGGGAGTCACACCGCAGGGATGGATGCGCGGCTGGGACGAAAATGGTTCGGTGTTCGCTACGGCTTGGGAAAACAGCGAACAGGTTCTCGGTCGGGTTGGAGGCGTGGTGATGAGTCTTGAAGACATCAACCGCGATCTGGAACTCGTCGAGTGGATGGCGCATCATGCCCGTCTTCTTTGCCTGACGGAAGGGGAACAGGGCGCGGTGTTGCATTGGCATGGAGACCGTAGACGTTTCCGCCCGCCAGTGGTGGAGGAAGTGGATGCGACGGGTGCGGGCGATATTTTTACAGCAGGATTTTTTGTGCGCCTGCATGAAACGCGCGACCCATGGGAGGCGGCTCGTTTCGCGACGAATCTGGCGGCTTATTCTGTGACGCGTGCGGGGTTGAATGGAATTCCGACCCATGCAGAAATTGAACATTGCAAGATGGAGGTATTGTCTTGACGAAGATCTATACTTTGGTGAATCAAAAAGGCGGAGTGGGGAAGACCACTTCGACCATTAACCTGGCTGCATATCTGGCGAAGCTGGGTCAGCGGGTGTTGGTGGTGGACCTTGATCCGCAGGCGAATGCCACCTCGTGTTTGGGTGTGGATAAGATGTCGGTGGAGAACAGCACCTATGATGCCTTGCTCGGCGACGAGGATGTGTTCCCTTATATTCTTTTGAATGAGCGCTTGCATTTATCGTTGCTGCCCGCTTCGCCCGCGTTGGCAGGCGCAGAAGTAGAGTTGGTGGATGAACTGGCTCGCGAGTCGCGGTTGCGTAAGGCATTGTTGAAAGTGGCGAGTCGCTACGATTACGTGCTGATCGATTGCCCGCCTTCGCTGGGCTTGTTGACCGTCAACGGGTTGATGGCGGCAATGGACGGGGTCATTGTGCCTGTGCAGTGTGAGTACCTCGCGCTCGAAGGTTTGGGTCAGTTGACCGAGACTATTGAGCGGGTGCGCTCGGCTCTCTTCCCTGAACTTCGGGTGCGTGGCGTGATCCTGACGATGTTCGATAATCGCACGAATCTTTCGACCGATGTTGTGAAAGAAGTCAGCAAGCATTTCCCGAATCAAGTTTTCAAGAGCATTGTGCCGCGCAGTATTCGGCTGGCAGAAGCGCCTTCGTATGGGTTGCCTATTTCGGAATATGCGCCGAATTCAGTCGGTGCGGAAGCGTATGAGGCGCTGGCGAAGGAATTGTTGAAAGGCGATAAGAACTGACGATGGACGGCGGACGATTGACCATGGTCTATCGTCTACGGTCTATCGTCGTTGAATTTAGCGATACTGAAATTAAGGAGCGAGTATGGCTCAACGAAAAGGTCTCGGCAAAGGTTTGGATGCGCTTATTCCCGGCGGGAAGTCTTCTGCGCTGTCTGCAAGTTCTAGCAGCGGAGGAGTAGGCAGTGGTGTACAGCAGGTTGCAGTGGAAAACATCAAGCGCAACCCGCGTCAGCCGCGCATTCATTTCAAAGAGGAAGAACTAAATGAACTGGCTGCATCGATCCGTGAGCATGGGGTGATCCAGCCGTTGATCGTGTCGCCGAAAAATGACGGCTCTTTCATCCTGATCGCTGGCGAACGACGGTTACAGGCGTCACAACGGGCAGGCTTGAAAACTGTCCCTGTAGTGACGCGGCAGGCGAACAACCAGGAATTGCTTGAGCTGGCATTGATCGAAAATGTTCAGCGCGCAGATTTGAATCCGATGGAAGAAGCTGAGGCGTATCACCAACTTGCTGAAGATTTCGGTCTCTCGCATGAAATGATCGCCAAACGCGTTGGCAAGAGCCGCGTGGCGGTGACCAACACCATGCGCCTGACCAACCTCGCGGACGCGGTCAAGCAGGCGTTGGTGGATGGCAAAATCACCGAAGGTCATGCGCGCGCCTTGCTGGCACTTTCCACTCAAAAGGCGCAGACATCGGCGTTGCAGACCATAATCAATCTCTCCTTGAGCGTCCGTCAGGCAGAGGAGTTGATCCGCAAGTTGACAGGCACTCGCCCGGTGAAGGTTAAGAAAGTGATGCAAAATGCCGACGTTGCCGATGTGGAAAAACGTCTCCAGCGCAGCCTCGGCACGAAAGTGGCACTCAAGCACGGCAAGAAGGGTGGTACGGTGACGATCTATTATTATTCCGATGAAGAATTGGATGCTTTGCTGAAGAAGATGACGTAACCTGTAGGGGCACGGAAACCGTGCCCTTATTTTGCGCCTGTCTAAAACCTTGGGCGGGGAGACCCCGCCTCTACGGAAAATAAAAATGAAACTTCTCTACAACGCCAACATCCATACTCTTGATTCCTCCAATCCGTTTGCATCTGCGATTCTCATCGCAGGCGGGCGGATTATTGCTGTTGGGGACAAAGATAAACTTGAAAGCATAGCGCACGGCAAAGTCGAAAAGCAGGATATGAAAGGGGCGACCATCCTGCCGGGATTAACGGATGCGCACATCCACATGCAGTTTTATTCGTTGGGGCTTTCTAAAGTGGAGTGCGAAACGAAGACAAAAGAAGAATGTCTGCGCCGGGTGGGGGAGCGTGCGCGGACTCTCAAGCCGGGTGAGTGGGTGCTGGGTCATGGCTGGCAGCAAAATGATTGGGATGGCAACTTCCCAACCGCGGCAGAACTCGATGCAGTCTCGCCGAATAACCCGGTCTATCTCACTGCCAAGTCTTTGCATGCGGCGTGGGCGAATACGTCCGCGATGAAGCTGGCAAATATCACAGACGAAACGCCTGACCCGAAGGATGGTGCCGTTCAGCGTGACGCGAATGGGAAAGCCACAGGCATCTTGCTCGAAACGGCTATGGCGTTGGTCAATGCCGTGGTGCCAGAACCAACTCTGGCTGAGCTGGAAGCGGCGTTTGAAAAAGCGCAATCCGTCTTATGGAAGATGGGCATCACGGGCGTCCACGATTTTGATCGTCGTCAGTCGTTTATGACTTTGCAATCTTTGAGAGCAAAAGGCAAACTAAAATTACGCGTGTGTAAAAACATCCCCGTTGAAAGTGTGGAGCAGGCGAACGATCTCGGCTTGCGCACCGGCTTCGGCGATGAAATGTTATGGATCGGTTCGGTCAAAGCGTTTATGGATGGTGCGCTGGGTCCGCGAACGGCTGCCATGCTTGAGCCATACGAGAATGAGCCGGGCAACAAAGGCATCCTTAATATGGATGGCGAGGAACTTTTTGAACACGCCCGCAAAGCCGCTGATGTTGGTTTGAGTATGACCGTGCATGCGATTGGCGATAAAGCCAATCACGAGGTCTTGAATGCCTTCGAGCAGTTGCGCAATTACGAAATGCAAAATCATTTGCCGCATTTGCGGCACCGCATTGAGCATGTGCAGGTCATTCATCCTGATGATGCGCCTCGCCTTGCCAAGCTCAACGTCATCGCATCCATGCAGCCCATTCACGCCACCTCAGATATGTTTGCCGCTGATCGTTACTGGGGCAAGCGCGCCGAACTTTCATACGCCTGGCGGACGCAACTCAACTATGGTGCGATTCTTGCTTTTGGATCAGATGCGCCCGTGGAGTCGCCAAACCCATTCTGGGGATTGCATGCCGCAGTCACTCGCCAACGTGCAGACGGCTCACCCTCCGCCGAGGGCTGGCGCGCCGAACAGAAGTTGACTCTCGCTGAAGCCTTGTCCGCTTACACCTTTGGTGCGGCGTACACTGCCAATGCAGAGAGCCGCCTTGGCAGGCTTGCCGAAAATTATCATGCCGACCTGATCGTGTTGGAAGAAGACCCGTTCAAAATTGCCCCTGCCGATCTGTTGACAATATCCCCGTCCGCTGTCATGATTAATGGGGAATGGATTCTTCAATAATCAAGGTGTGCTGAACCATTGGAATTAAAATAAACGTCTAGGAATTTGGAAGGCTGGTCATGGAATCAAACTTGCCAAAATTATCTCCTGAAATGTTGGTACCCCGTTTGGGAGAATACCTCGTCCAAAAGGGACTGATCAGCGAAGAGGATCTGCAGCGCGCGCTGGTTTACCAGCAAAATGAATCTTTTCAGGGTGGGCAGGCTTTGTTGGGGCAGTCTTTGGTACACCTGAATCTACTGGATAAAGAAACTCTCGATCAAGCGATCACCGAACTGATCATTCAGTTGCGAACTGCGCTTCAATCGGCAAACCGTAACCTTGAACAGCGCGTCCGTGATCGTACCTCCGAATTGAACGATGCCCTAAACCGCCTGTCAGAGCTTAGCCAGATGAAGGCGAATTTTGTTGCCAATATTTCCCACGAATTGCGAACCCCGCTGACGCACGTCAAAGGGTATATTGAATTGCTCATTTCCGAATCACTCGGACCAATCGCGGAGGAGCAGCGTCATGCCCTGGCGGTCAGCCAGCGGGCTGCTGGAAAACTGGAAGACATGATTGAAGACCTCATCATGTTCTCGCTTGCCTCACGCGGCGAAATGAGTGTGAAATTGGAAAGTGTGGATATCCGCCGCATTATAGCGTTGTTGAGCAAGACCGCCTCTCGCAAAGCAGAGGATCGCGGGGTTCGGCTTGAAGTGATCGCACCTGCGACCATCCCCTTTGTGCAGGCAGACGGACAAAAAATAAGCTGGGTGGTGAACCAGTTGATCGATAATGGGATCAAGTTCACCCAGTCGGGGGGAAGCGTGACTGTTGCATTGGAAGAGGAGGGAAGTAATCTTGTCCAGGTCGTTGTGCGTGATACCGGCATTGGAATTCCTCCAAACCGCATGAAGGAGATATTTGAACCATTCCATCAGTTGGACGGTTCCTCCACGCGCCATTATGGCGGTACCGGGCTGGGACTATCGCTGGTGCGTCAGATCGTTGAAGCGCACGGCTCTCTGTTGGATGTGAGATCGGTTGAGGGAAAGGGGACGATATTCAAGTTCCCTCTGCTTGCCATGCGAGATTAAGATATGGATAAAGAGACTCTCTCTGAGCTTCACCGTATTTTTCAGGACGTGCAATCGAAAGTGGATTGGAAGTCTGCTTTGGATACACTGGTCCTTTCGATGCGCGGTTCTTTCGTGTTTGATAATGTTGCCATTTACCTGAGCGACCGCAAGTCGGCGGGTTTGGATGTGGTCTATGCACGTGCAATTGGGCGCGGCAAAACCTCTGAAGCAGATGCCGCCTGGGGAGAGATAGCTGCGAATGATGTGATTTCCAATGAACACATGATTATTCACGGACCCGCAAAGAATTCAAAGCGTGAAGACCGCATGTCGCAAACGTATTTGCTCGGCATTCCGTTGTATATCGGCTCAAAATTACGCGGTGCGCTTTTGTTCGTGCGTTTTGGTGGACCGGAATATTCTGATATCCACATCCATGTTGCCTCCCTGCAAGCTGTTTGGGCGGCTGCCCTGCTCGAACGAAAGGAACTTCAAGAGGCACGTGCCGAATTGGATTCGGTCCAACGCCAGATGCGCCTACAGGATGATTTCGTTTCCACTATCTCGCATGAATTGCGCACGCCGCTTGGGTTTATCAAAGGCTACAGCACCAGCCTGCTGCGGCAGGATACTGTTTGGGATGAGGAAACCCAGCGCGAATTCCTTATCATTATCGATGAAGAAGCAGACCGACTGACAAGGTTGATCGAGGATATGTTAGAGTCTGCCAGGTTGCAAAGTAAAACCATCCAATTTAAATTTTCTCCCATTCGGCTGGATGCGCTTGTACGGGATGTGACCTCACGGATCAAGACCCATCATCCCAACCTGTTGATCGAAATGAATATGGAAAGCCTGCCGCCAGTCTTGGGTGATGGTGTTCGACTTTCACAAGTTATTGAAAACCTGATTGGAAATGCCATAAAATATGCGCCCGGTTCGAAGATCATGATCGCTGGGAGTGGAACCGATAAAAAAGTGAGGCTTACCGTTGCTGATGAAGGGGAGGGGATTCCTGAAGAATACATCCCATTCTTATTTGAACGCTTTTACCGCGTTCCCGGCGAACGCACCGTCACTGGCACCGGGCTGGGGCTTTATATTTGCAAGCAAATTGTCATGGCACATCATGGTAATATTTGGGTAGAGTCAGTGTTGGATCAGGGCACAACCTTTATGATTGAGTTGCCCGCCGACCCAACGCTTTGACCTGAACGCATTCAAGCACTCAAGGAGAAATTATGGCAAAGCGTATTCTGATCGTCGACGATGAACCCCGCTACCTGCGTCTCTTGGAGGCAAATTTGCGCACCGAGGGATACGAAGTAGTCACTGCACAGGACGGCATGCAAGCGTTGGATGTTTTTTCCTCCAACCCGATCGACCTGGTATTGATGGATGTGATGATGCCGCGTCTTGATGGGTTTGGCGCAACCCAACGCCTGCGTGAATTTACCAACGTTCCCATTGTGATCCTTACGGCGCGTGGAGAGGAACAGGATCGGGTGCGTGGTCTGGATCTTGGTGCCGATGATTATCTCATCAAGCCGTTTTCTGCCACCGAATTATTGGCACGGGTACGGGCTGTGCTGCGCCGGGCTCATAGTTCGTCCGATGCGGTTCAGGTACGGTTCTTCACTCACGACGATCTTAAGATCGATTTTGCGCGTGCCGAAGTTTGGCGTGGAGAGGAACCCGTTTCGCTCTCCGCTACAGAGTATAGGCTTTTGCTTCAGTTCGCCCACAACGTTGGCAAGATCCTCACATCAGAGGATTTGCTCACCAGCGTTTGGGGAGTGGAGTATAAGTCTGATAAGGAAATTTTGTGGGTGAGCATCGCCCGCCTGCGCCAGAAGCTTGAGAAAGATGCTCACACACCCAGACACATTGTCACACGTTCCGGGCTTGGGTATTTGATGCCCCCCACTGAAGTGTGATTTTGCGCATGATGCCGGGCATGCGCACAGGATATTGCCATGCCTCAAAAGAAAATACTGATCGTCGATTCGGATGTTGCAAGCAGAAATTTTATTGCCAGAAAGCTGGAAGAGCTGGATTATGAAGCCCTTCAGACAGGTTCTGGAAAAGAAGGCTTGATCTTTGCCTGGCGAGACCGACCCGACCTGGTAATTATTGACCCTGCCATTTCTGATCTCAAGGGGGAAGAGTTTGCCTCTAAATTGCGGAACGATCCTCGTACTGCAAGCCTTCCATTAGTGGCGTTGAGCAGCGACCATAGCCCGGCTCGCATCAAATCCTGCCAAGAGGCGGGGTTTAATGAATACATCACCAAATCTGGGCAGGCAGTTTCGATGCTGGCAGATGTGGTTGACCGGTTGTTCGGAGTGACCAGGGAGACCATGAAACAAGGCGGGTTGATGATGATATTCCTGAGCGCCAAGGGCGGTGCGGGCACGTCTTCCGTTTGTGCGAATACAGCCATGAATATTGCAAAGGCTCAGCCCGATGCCCGAATTGTCGTGGCTGACCTGGTTTTTCCCATCGGCTCCATTGCCCCGATCGTTGGGTATGAAGGAGCGGAGAATCTTATTTCGATTGCAGAAAAATCTCCGCTTGAAGTAACCCCAGATTTTCTACGAGATCATCTTCCTCGAATCGAACGATGGCATTTCAATCTCTTGGCGGGTTCTCCCGACCCTGAATTAAGCAACCATTTGAACGTCAACCGAATTTGGGATATCGTTACCGGCTTGAAATCTGCCTATGATTATGTTTTGGTGGATATCGGGCGATCTCTTTCGAAGATTGTCCTGCCGCTGATCCAACACGCTGATCTCGTGACCGTACTTATTAGCACAGATTTCAGCACCCTGCCGTTGACCGGGACCCTTCTGCAATTCTTGAAGACAAAAGGAGTGAAACCGGAATCGATCTATACAGTGTTAAACCGCCATGGCAGTCTTGAGGGGTTGAGCAAAAAAGAGGCGGAAACCATGTTGGAAATAAAAGTCAATACGACAATTCCCTACCTTGGTACAAATTTCGGTTTTGCAAACAGCCAACATATCCCTTTTACGATAAAATTCCCTAACGATACAGCCGCCCTGATCTTTAGTGAATCCGCCCGTGAAATGGCAGCTCTGGCACGCAACCTGCGTGATGGATAGCTTTTCTGCGGCGGACTGGAGGAATTATGTCAATCGAATATGATGAAAAGGGAAAGTACTATACCAACATCATCCCTAAAGTGCCTGTACCTTCCATTATCCAGACCACAACGAATTTGATCCGTGGGCTGATTCATGTGCGGCAGGATGAGCGCCTCAAGGATGAATTAGAGGTCAGTGAACATTTCATCGCAATGACGGACGTGAGCGTTTTGGATGCCGATGGAAAAGAAATATATACGAGTCCTTTCCTGGCAGTACAAAAAGATCAAATCGTCTGGGTCATGCCCTTGAAAGAAGAACCTAAGTTGGGTGGGTGACCCATGACCACAAATCGCCAGCCCCTTGGTACCCCGCAACGTTTGACCGGGCAGGATCTTGTTCGCCTGAAGAAATATCTTGCTGATAATTTATTGCGCGCGCTGGAAATGGATGGGGTCGAGGCATCTCAACGTAACACATTCATTCAACAGAATGTCGGGCGCATCTTCGAAACGACACAGCTTAAACTCCCCGAAGACTTGAAGAAGGAAATCTTCAAACAGGTCCTTAATGATCTGTTGGGATATGGTCCCATTCAACCGCTGTTGGATGACCCCGATATATCCGAGATCATGGTGAACGGACCCAAGAAAATATTTGTTGAAAAAAAGGGGCAACTTACTAAGAGTGAGATCACCTTTGACGATGACGATCATGTCGTTCGTATTATAGATCGCATCATCATGCCGCTCGGGCGTCGAGTCGACTTTGACTCCCCGACCGTGGATGCCCGCCTGCCAGACGGCTCACGTGTCAACGCCGTGGTGCGACCCGTCTCAATTGATGGACCTTCGATCACCATCCGTAAATTCCGAAAAGATAAGTTGAAGACAGAGGATCTGATCGCATTCGGCTCCCTTACAAAGCAAATGGCAGATTTTTTGGAAGCTTGTGTGAAGTCGCGTTTCAACATCGTTATTTCCGGCGGCACAGGCTCAGGCAAGACCACGCTTTTGAATGTTGTTTCTGGGTTTATTCCAGAAAACGAACGTATTATCACAATAGAAGATGCCGCTGAACTCCAATTGCAGCAGGATCACGTCATGCGCATGGAGACCAAGCCTGCCAACGCCGATGGAATGCACGCAGTTACTATTCGTGAGCTTGTAAAAAATTCACTACGTATGCGCCCCGACCGCATTGTAGTAGGGGAGGTGCGTGGTGGCGAAGCCCTCGATATGCTCCAGGCGATGAATACCGGTCACGATGGCTCATTAACCACGGTCCATTCCAATAGCCCGCGTGATGCGATTTCCCGTCTCGAAACTCTTGTATTGATGGCTGGTATGGACCTGCCTTTGAAAGTGGTGCGTCAACAGATTTCCTCTGCTATTGACCTGATCGTCCAGCAGACCCGCCTCAAAGATGGCAAACGCAAGGTCACAGCCATTACCGAAGTGGCAGGTATGGAAGGGGATGTAGTCGTCCTTACGGATATTTTCAAATTCCAACAATCAGGGGTGACCACCGATGGTCAGGTTCAGGGTGAGTTAAGACCGACTGGAATTCGCCCCAACTTCACTCCACGGTTGGATGCGGCAGGGTTCAAATTAGGTGCTGAGATTTTCATGGCGAAACCCAGCGAGTCTTCATCGCGGCGCTGATACCTCTGCTATAATACGAATTCATCCAAAGACTGAGGTGCCATGACCAACGCCCAAATCACAATCCGAGAGAAAAAACTAGGTTTATTGATCCGAGACGCCCGAATGGCAGAGCGGCGCAGCATTAAGGAATGTGCCGACGCCATCGGGGTCAAAGCCGGTGTGTTTCGCGCCTATGAAGAGGGACGGCGCGCGCCATCCCTGCCCGAATTGGAAGCCCTGGTATTTTTTCTCAAGATTCCCATCTCGCAATTCTGGGGGAACGAAACTGTTTCTGATGCGCCCGCGCCATTGACTTATGAAGACATCACGCGTCTCATCTCCCTGCGGCAGCGCATGATCGGTGCATTGATCCGTCAGGAACGCACGAACGTCAACATGTCCATACGCAACCTGTCTGCCGAAACAGGGATTTCGCAGCCCCGGCTTAAAGCCTATGAACTGGGTGAACGCACTGTTTCAGTGCCTGAGCTTGAAAGCATTCTCGCCGCAATGGGCAGCCGTATCGAAGTTTTCTTCGACCAAAACGGACCGGTAGGCGAATGGATGACCGGGCAGCTTGCCATGCAAAAATTCATGAACCTGCCCAAGGAACTTCAGGATTTTGTCTGTCAGCCGGTCAACCGACCTTACCTTGAACTCGCCATGAAACTCAGCAGTATGCCCCGCGATAAACTACGCTCGGTCGCTGAGGGCTTGCTCGATATTACACTCTAACCGCCATGACCGAACCAGCCCAACTTGCAGACAAGGGCAAACAAGCCTTTGCAAACAAACGCTATGATGATGCCGCCGAATATTTTCGTCAGGCGGCGGAGGGATTTTCTTTAGGGCGCGCAAACCTGCTTGCCGCTGAAATGCGCAATAACATGAGCGTTGCCCTCCTTCAGGCAGGCGATGCAACCGGAGCCCTTGAAGCCGCGCTCGAAACCGACCGCGTTTTTGAAGGTGCGCAGGATGTGAAACGCCAAGCCATGGCATTGGGGAATCAAGCCGCCGCCCTCGAAGGTCTTCAACGATACGAAGAAGCCATCGAAAAATACGAGCGCTCTGCCGACCTATTTGCAAAAGTGAACGATGGTGACATGCGTTCACTCGTTATGAAATCCGCAGCTGCCTTGAAATTAAAGACCGGCAAGATCACTGAATCCGCTTTCAAAATGATTGGCGCGGTAGACGTCAAAGAAAACCCAACTCTGTTCGAGCGCTTCATGAAATTCCTGATGCGGTTCATTAAATGATCAACATCCATCTGAATGTCCGCCGTGCCACTGCGCAAGACCACCGTCAGATATCCAGCCTTCTCACTCAAGAATCAAATACACACCGCCATCTCGACTGGCGAACTGCCCTCGAATGGATCGGTGCTGAAAATTTTTGGGTACTGGAAGATCAGGGAACGGTGGTAGCCGCACTTGCCTGCCCGGAAGATCCACCCGACGTGGCATGGATACGTCTCTTCTCTCATCACCCGCATCTTTCGGGACCTGAAGCCTGGTCTGCCATCTGGGAAGTGGCTCACCCTGAGATATTCGCCTCCAACCCGAAAGCTGTGGTTGCATCCATTGCCATGAAGCAGTGGTGGCATGATCTGCTTGTGCAGAATGGGTTTGAACAGCGCTTCAATATCGTCCTGCTTGAATTGCGCAGCGAGAATTTTTCGAACTACCCCACCCCGCAAGATATTTACATCCGCCCCATGCAGGAAGCGGACTTTGTTACAGTGGAGCAGATTGACCGCCAAGCCTTCGGCACCTTCTGGCACAACACCCTCGATTCACTGCAACGTGCGCATGGGCAAGCCTTTTATTCATCTGTTGCAGAAGATGAAAGCGGTGTGATCGGATATCAGCTCAGTACGGGCAACCCGTTTGGGGCACATCTCGCCAGGCTTGCCGTCCGCCCGGAGGCGCAACGCAAGGGAGTGGCATCCGCTTTGGTGCAGAATCTGATTCAAAAAGCAGGGGCACTTCAATCCGGCAGACTTTCCGTGAATACACAGCAGGATAACCATGCCTCTCTGCGTTTGTACGAAAAATTAGGCTTTGTACGTACGGGTGAATACTATCCGGTTCTTGTGTACCCTATTAAGGGTGTACCATGAGTTCATCGACTCAATTTTCACCCCGCCTCATGAAAAGCTTTGTCGAAATGCTTTCGCAAGAGGTTGGGCGAGATACCTATCATTCCGTTTTATCAAAATCTGACCTGTCGCGTGATTGGCGGCTGCCGGAATTTTTTCTTACCATGGATGGCATACGTGCAGCTGAAGCCTATGCAAATTTGCAATCGGCATTGCGAACCTATTACGGGCGCGGTGCGCGCGGCACGCTTTTACGCATTGGGACAAAACTTTGGGAGCCTGTACTCAGCGGCGCTTCGTTGGCTGTAAAGACCCAAGCGGCTATCGTACGCGGATTGCCAAAATCGTTGAAACGAAAACCAGTACTTGAAGTGTTTGCGGGAATTTTGGGTACCAGCCGGGGTGATATCACGGTTCACACCCTAGACCTTGACCTGCTTCTCGTAGACCAGACCTCCCCAACCACTCTCGGGCAAAAGGATGATTCGCCGATCTGTTTTGTAACACTCGGGATGATCCGGGAATGTTTGTACTGGGCAACTGGTGAGGAACATGATATAGAAGAACGCGCCTGCCGGGCAATGGGGGCGCATCAATGTGAATTTAAGATCACCATTGGAGCATAACTATGAAACATCAGGAACTACGTTGGAAAACACACGATAATATCGAAATTTTTGGTCAGGTGTGGGAACCGATGGTTGTTGCGCCACGGGCGGTTGTCTGCCTTGTGCATGGCTTGGGCGAACACAGCTCACGGTATGCCCATGTTGCCGAAGTGTTTGGGAAGGAAGGCTTCGTGTTATTCGCCTTCGACCAGCGCGGACATGGAAAGTCTGGCGGGGCGCGTGGTCATTTTTCCTCTGCCGATGATTTTATGAACGATATCGACCTGTTCCTGGAACAGGTTCGTTCACAGTACCCAGGTCTGCCGCTTATCCTTTATGGGCACAGCTTGGGCGGCATTTTTGTTCTTCATCACAGTTTGAATCGCAAACCAAACGTGAAGGGAGTCATTGCCACCAGCCCAGCCCTTCATTCTTCACTGGAGAAGCAGCCTGTTAAAGTTTGGATGGCAAAAATACTGGGCGCCCTCTCTCCAACCACCACAATTGCCAGCGGATTGGAAGCGAAGGCGATTTCAAGAGATGCATCTGTAGTGCAGACATATATGCAGGACCCACTAGTGCATGATAAAGCCACCCTGGGGTTTGGCAGGCTTATGATTGCCGTTAACAAATGGACCTTGGAAAATGCTGCGAACTTTCCCCTGCCCCTGCTTTTGATGCACGGCAAATCGGATACGATCGCATTCCCCTCTAGCAGTTCTGAGTTTGCGGCGGCTCTTAAGGAACGCTGCACACTTGTCCTTTGGGATGGCGCCTATCATGAACTGCACAATGAGCCAGAAAAGATCGAAGTATTCAAAACCATGATGATGTGGATGGATGCCCGACTTCGAGAGTAAAAAAATAAGAGGCTCTTAACCCATTTCTAGACAAATCCTTTTCAACGTGGGAAAATTCAGCCTCCAATACATCCTACAGGAGTAAGCATGAACAATAAAGATATGAGTAAGCGCCAAATGCGCCGGGAACAGATCCGACGCAAGGAGAGACAGTCCCGTCTGATCGCGATCGTTCTGATCACGTTGGGCGCGCTGTTTCTCGCATTTTTGATCATTTACCCCAATCTCCAACCAGTTGGGGAGGTTATCACTCCACCGCAGGCAAGCCGCCCGAACGTGGATTTTAATGCCGTCGGTAACCCAGATGCACCAATCACCATCACGGAATATTCCGATTTCCAATGTCCGTACTGCCGTATTTTTTTTGAAAACACCGAACCGCTTTTGATCGAACAATTCGTCGAACCTGGTACGGTTTATTTCGTCTATCGTTCGGTGGGTGACTTTATCGGTGCAGAATCCAAGGCTGCGGCTGAGGCTGCATATTGCGCTGGAGATCAGGGCAAGTTTTGGGAAATGCATGATACGATCTTCGCGAATCAAACCGGCGAAAACGTCGGCGCATTCGAACGCCGCCGTTTAGATGCCTTCGCTGATTCGATCAGCCTGGATCGAACTGCCTATGATGACTGTATGGACTCAGATAAGTACGGCGACTTGATCGAACAAGATGAAAAGGATGCTACTGCTGCGGGCATTCAGGCAACTCCGTCTTTTATTCTGAGCTACGAAGTTAACGGTGAAACTCAGACGCGAGTCATCCAGGGCGCACAAACCATTGATGTATTCACCCAAGAGATCGAAGCTGCTCTTGCAGATATGGGTCAGTAAATCAAATTTATCGATGAATGAAAAGACACCGCCTATACGGGCGGTGTCTTTTTTGTTTGCTGGTTTTTCAACGCCTCAAGCTGCTACTTTGAAGTACTTTGGCGGTTGACGATGCCTTGCTGCCAGGCATACACAGCAGCCTGGGTGCGGTCTGCCAGATGGAGTTTGCTGAGAATATTGCTGACATGTCCCTTGACCGTATTCTCACTAATGACCAGCTTTTCAGCGATCTGGCTGTTGGTTAGCCCGGCTGCGATCAATTTTAAGACGTCGGTTTCGCGGTCGGTCAATTCAGTGAAAAGCGGCTGTTCCTCTCCATTTTCGCCGCGGATGTTTTGCAAGACTCTCGAAGCCACTACTGGATGAAGTGTGACCTCCCCTTGCACGGCGCGATGCAGCACCTCAACCAGTTTTTCCATTTTCATATCTTTGAGAATGTAAGAGATCGCACCGGCTTTCAATGCCGGAAAGATATGGGCATCTTCATGATAGGAGGTGAGTACGACCACCTTGGTGCGTGGGCTGATCTGCCGGATGCGACGCGTCGTTTCGATCCCATCCATGCCAGGCATGATGAGATCCAACAGGACAATATCTGGGATCAGCTCTGAAACCATGCCCAGCGTTTCTTCGCCCGAAGAAGCCTCTCCCAGTACGTGAAAGTCTGAGATTTTTTCAAGATAGGAACGGATGCCGCTGCGGACGACTTCGTGATCGTCTGCGATCAAGATGCTCGTGCGATGATGTTTCATTTCTAATCTCCTGCGTTCGTTTTAAGTGGGATCTGAATGATAATACGGGTTCCCTGCCCGGGCGCACTTTGGATCTGGAAATTTCCACGCACACTGCTGATTCGGTCTCGCATGGAGCGGAAACCCAGTCCCTTTGCCTTTTGGTTCATATCGAATCCACAACCATCATCTGCCATGTTCACTTGAAGAAGGTCGGGTTTGTAGACCAGTGAAACACCCACTCGTGTTGCCCGGCTGTGACGTGAAATGTTTGCCAGCGCTTCTTGAATGACGCGATAAACGGCTTGTTCCATCTCCAGTGGAAGATCGCGCTCGTCCTGGATCGTGAGGTTGACGATGGCGTCGTTGCGGTTTTCCCACTCGAAGATATATTCCCGCAGCACGGTCGGCAGTCCCTTTTCCTGCAGGGCGATTGGGTAGATCTCCTGAATGAGGAAGTTTAATTCCTGGATCACTTCATAGACAAGAGTCTCCGCCTCGCTCAAATGTGGAGATGCTCCGCCTGGGACGGCTTTTACCATGCCGTTGACCGTGCCCAACTGTGCAAGGGCGGCAAAGGCTTTTTGTTTGGCGCTATCATGCAGGTCGCGGGCGAGGCGGTTTCTTTCTTCCATCACAGCCAGATCACGGGTCTGCTCAAATAATTCCATGTTCGCGATCGACATGGCGGCTCGATTCACCAGAGCTGTGAAGAGGCGAATGGCATCCTTTGTAACCGCATTGGGACGGTTGTATGCCACGGTAAAGATCGCCACTACTCTTTCATCCACCACGATCGGAAAGTGAGCAAAGGACTGAATCCCTTCCTTCTCGATCATGGCGCGCAGGTCGGGCCGCAGGTCGGCGGTATCGAAATCAGAGATGACGATGGGGTTGCCCGTTTTCATGGCGATACCGATCACACCTTCATCGCGTTTGTAGCACATAACCTCAAGAGACTCGGCTTGAAATCCCTGGCTGACGCGCGGCACGATCTTTCCCTTTTGTTCATTCCAGGAAAAGACCACACTGCGATCTGCCTGCAACATGGAGACGGAAACATTCACCAGGGTTTGGAAGATATGGTTGAGGGTTACGCTGCGGATGATCTTTTCATCTGCCTGGTAAAGCGCCTCGATCTCGCTGTTGCGTTTTTCAAGGTCGGCAGTTCGGTTACGTACTACGCGTTCCAATTCCTGGTTGCGGCTTTCCACAGTTTTGACCCGCCAGCGCAAACCACCCGCTACAACGACGCCAAACATTATGACGAGTAACCCGGCAAACCACCAGGTTTCCCAAAATGGCGGCACGACTATGATATTGATAGGCTCTGAGGATTCGCTCCAGGTTCCATCACTGTTCGAGCCACGCAGACGCAGTGTATAAGTGCCGCCGGGTAGGTTGGTATACCGTCCATTTCTGCGCGTTCCAATATCGATCCAGCCGGGGTCGAACCCTTCCAACATGTATGCATACTGGTTTTTGGAAGGTTGCTCATAGGCAAAGGCTGTAAACTCAAACTCGAACGAGTCGTGAGGCCAATCCAGGATGATGGTTTGCATATATTCAGGCATTTGCTCGCTTTCGAGCTGAGCGCCATCAAAGGTGATGGATGTGAGCGAGATATCGGGCGGGTAGGGGTTATCCATGATCTCGCGCGGCTGAAAGATGTTCAAGCCATTGATCCCGCCAAAGTACATGGTGCCATTGCTGTCAACGGCGTATGCGCTTTGATTGAACTCGTTGGATTGCAAACCGTCGCTAACTGTAAAGTTGCGGAAGGTCTCTGAAGCCGGGTTGAAGCGGGAGATCCCAAAATTTGTGCTGATCCATAGGTTTCGAGCTTCGTCTTCAAGGATTCCGTAAATAACATTATTGGGTAGTCCGTCGTTTTCAGTGAAGTTCGTGAAGGTGAGGGTATCTGGCTCGAAGCGGCTCAATCCGCCGCCATGCGTACCCACCCACAAAACTCCGCGTGTGTCTTCGTATAGACACAGAATGAGATTGTTCCCCAGGGAAGTGATCTCGTTTGGGTTGTACCGGTAGTGATCGATCGACCCATCTTTGAAGTTGATGCTTTTCAAACCACCGTCGAAGGTGCCAACCCAAAGATTTTGTTTTGAGTCTTCGAGGATGGTGGTGACAGGATAACCATCGGGATTGTTCGAATCGCTGTCTAGAAGGTTGATCTTTGTAAAGCTGCGGTTGTTGCGGTCGAAGCGAAAGAGTCCGCGGTTCGAGCCGACCCATAGACGCTGGTTTGAGTCCTCAAAGATCGAGGAGACGCTGAAAACGGAGTTATCCGTTTCGGTAGCTGCCTCCGGTTTGAAATGGGTAAAACGGTTTGAAACGGGGTCGTAGCGGTCTAGGGCTCTGGCAGTGCCCACCCAAAGTGTGCCTTCTGAGTCTTGGTAGAGCGCATTGATGGTATTGTCGCTCAGAGAGGCAGGGATGGATTCATTGCTTTGATAATGCAGAAAGGTTTCACTGACGGGGTCGAACCGGTTGAGTCCATTGTCCAGTGTGCCGATCCAAATGAAATCCTCTTTTTCAGCAAGGATCGCCAGAATGAAATTACTGCTCAGGCTGTTCTCGTCATTGGGGTTGTGCTGATAGTAGGCAAAGCGATCTTGCTGGCGGTTGTATTTGTTCAGCCCGCCGCCAAAAGTACCGAGCCAGAGCACGCCACCTGAATCTTCAAAGATCGAAAGGACCTGATTGTTGCTCAGGCTTTTCGAGATGCCGGGCTGGCTTTGGTGATGGATGAATTTGTTCGTTGCGGGGTCATAACGATCAAGCCCTTTATTGGTGCCCACCCATAACCCGCCAGAGCGGTCTATATGCAGAGAGTACACAATATTTCCGGCGAGGCTGTAACTTCTGTAACGGCTGTTCTCAAAACGCTTAAAGGCAGCACGGTTGGAAATGTACTGATTTAGCCCGTTTGTCGTTCCCACCCAAATGCTGCCATCCTGCCCTTCTGTAATACTTATCACACGGTTGCTGGAGATGGACTCGGGGTCATTCTTGTCGTTCTTGAAAACCTTGAAGGTGTCATTGCGCGGGTTATATACATTCAGCCCGCCATTTCCGGTACCGATCCAGATTTGTCCTTTCGAGTCTTTGAAAAGAGCACGGATGATATTGCTGCTCAAGCTGCGCGTATTCGGCGGGATATCGTCTGGGACGTAGTAGTGTGTAAATTTTCCGGTTTCCAAATTGAGGTAATCGAGACCGTTATCGGTGCCGATCCACAAGCCGTTTTCATCCAGGCAGAGACTGTAGATCAGGTTACTGGAGACGGTTTGCGTATCTGCCTCGTTATAAATATAGTGGGTGAATTTTCCACTGACCGGGTCGTAGCGGTTCAACCCGCCCTGACGCGTACCGATCCATATAAACCCTTGAGAGTCTTCCACAAGCGCTGTAATGGAACGATCAGTCAAACTATTAAGATTGGCTATATCGGGTTTGTGAACTGTGAATGTATACCCATCATAACGGTTCAACCCATCATCCGTGCCAATCCACAGAAAACCCTTGCGGTCTTGCAGAATGGCATTAACAACGCTTTGCGAAAGCCCTTCTTCGAGGCTGATCTGTTCGAAGCGGATGTTGGTCCCATACGGGATGAATGGGCTATTCGAAGCAGGAGCAGGTGTGGGGGTGGCAGGGGAAGCGGTCGGCTGTATTTCCGTGGAGGCGGCAGGGGGCGTCGTCCCGCAGGATTGCAGGAAAAGCGAGAACAGGATGATCCATGAAAAAGATGTGCCGCGCATGTGGGAATAATTATAAGCAATAAACCCGTGTGGAACGATGAACGCCTCCTCCTCGGGTGGGTTAGTTGACCCCTCCCCGAGAGGGGTTTTTCGCTTTCGGTTTGCTTGTATTCCATTTCCGGCATGATCGCATGCGAACCATTCAAGCGTGGGTGGTAATACGCTTATGCAGACGCATGACAATTCAGTGCTTGATTTGTATGATGATGTCCATGCGGATTGATTCTCCTCCAAGAAGTTAACCGCAATCCTTTGGGAGGCGGAATGTCAGCAAATGTGCCGGCATCCGCCTCCTGTTTCATGGAACGAAAAGGAGGTGCGTGCAGATCGATGTTCGTTTGCGGTTCGTTTTTTTCAAAATCCAATTAGGAGAAAAGAGAATGAAATTGAAAAAAGTATTTAATATCCTCAGTATCCTGGTGATCCTTGGCTTGCTGCTTGCGGCTTGTGCCCCTGCAACAGAGGAAACCCCGATGGAGGAACAACCTGCGGCAACAGATGAACCGGTTGCCACAGAAGAACCCACTGCCGAGCCGACGGAAGAAGCGCCTTCCACCGAACGGCGCGGCGGCTGGCTGGATGAGATCGTGTTCTCGGCGATTTCATCTGATACGGCGATTTCGCAATTGCAGGCTGGAACGATCGATTTCTATTCCTTCAACCTGTCTTCTGACGCCTTGCAGGATATCAAAGATGCGGGCTTGAATTACACCCAGTCGTATGGTGGTAATTACGGCATCAGCCTGAACCCTGCGGTCTTTGACGACACCGCCCGCCTAAACCCCTTCTCGAACCGCAAGATCCGTGAAGCGTTGAACTGGCTGATCGACCGCGAATATGTCAACCAGGAAATTTACGGCGGCGGCTCGCTGCCCAAAGTCCTGCCGATCACAACCCAGTTGGTGGAATACACAAACTTGATCGCCACCGCGCGCGCGTTGGAAAACAAATATGCCTATGATCTCGAACGCGCCCGCGAACAGGTTGCGACCGAAATGGAAGCCATGGGTGCCACCCTCGGCGCAGATGGAAAATGGCAGTTTAACGGCGAACCGATCACGTTGATCTTCCTCATCCGTAACGATGGGGATGGTACCCGTCAGCCGATGGGTGATTACGTCTCCAATCAGTTGGAGGAAGTCGGCTTTACGGTGGATCGCCAATATAAAACCGCTTCTGAAGTTTTCCCGATCTGGCTTGGATCGGTCGCTTCTGAAGGTCAGTGGCATATGTATACTGCCGGGTACCTGCCTTCCGGTCTCACCCGCGATGAACGCGGCAACATTCAGCAATATTACTTGCCCACCAGCGTGCAGGCGAGTGATCCTTTCATCTCCAATGTGGCTGACCCTGAACTGCAAAAACTTGGCGACGATCTCGCCCAGGGCAATTTTGCCGACAAAGCCGAACGCGATGAAATGCTTGCCCGTGCCCTCGAACTCTCGCTCGAAGATTCGCTTTTCGTGTGGGTAGTTGACCAGCTCGTGTATGCGCCTTATGACACCGATGTCTCTGTGACCTATGACCTCGGTGCCGGGTACGAAGCGGCGTTCATGGGTAACTACAACCTGCGCTTTATCGATCAAGAGGGCGGCACGATGAACGTCGGCACCAACGACCTCTTCACCCAGCCGTGGAATACCATTGCCGGAAGCAACTGGGTTTGGGATAGCAACATCATGCGCGCCACCAGTCAGGGTGCGGGTCCGGTTGGCGGAACACAGGGCTTGATGGGCGATCCATATACGGGTCTTGCCTGGCCCCATCGCATTGAAAGAGCCTCATTGGAATTCGTGAGCGGTTTGCCGATCACCGATAACCAATTGGGCTGGCTCGATGTCTCTCAGGCGGATGAAATTCCGGTTCCCGCTGACGCGTGGGTCGATTGGGATGCGACTACCCAAACCTTTATCACCGCTGACGAGAAGTTCCCTGATGGCACCACTGCCAAGACCAAGAGTGTCGTCGTTTACCCGGCTGACCTGTATGAAACGGTCAAATGGCATGACGGCAGCCCAATCTCGGCAGCAGATTTCGTGATGGCGTTCGCGATCTTGCTTGACCGCGCCAAACCCGAAAGCGCCGTTTACGATGAAGCCGGGGCGCTCTCCGTGGATGCCTTCCTGCCATCCTTCAAAGGTTGGCGCATCACCTCCACCCAACCGCTGACCATCGAATACTATTCTGATACCT
>JAFLCF010000089.1 GCA_017303735.1 Anaerolineae bacterium | reverse complement strand
TTGTATATCGCGATGTATGATGAAGCGAGCAATATCATGTCCACACCCTATTACATCGAACATGGCGACCGCTTCCCCATTGAGCCGCATGTGCTTCGCCCCGGGTATGCCGGTTGGACAATCACAAACCGCACCACACTGGTCATCAATGAAAATATTGACCAGCGAAAATTGGAATTGGGGATGGACACGACGATATTGATCGGCGATGACAATGAAGAAGACCTGACCCAAAGCGTGGTTTGCGCGCCCATTTGGTCAACGGGCAAGGTCATCGGCGTCATTACGCTTTACTCAAATGAACCAAATGCGTTTCCTGAATCAAGCGTTAGTCTGCTCACGACCTTATCTGCCAACCTCGGCGTGGCGTTACAAAACGCCCGTCTGTTTGATGAAACCCAGCGCCTCTTAAAAATCACCGAAGACCGCGCCGCCGAACTTGCCATCATCAACAGTGTGCAGGAAGGGCTCGCCTCCAAACTGGAGATGCAAGCCATCTACGATCTGGTCGGCGATAAATTAGCCGAGGTGATGAACACTCTCGATATTGACATCCGCATCTTTTCACCGGAGACGAATCAAGTCTTCTACCCCTACCTGCGCGAACACGGCAAACGGCTGGAAATCCCCCCCTCCCCACTGCGCGGATTTGCAAAAAAGATTTATGAAACACGTCAGACCCTTGTGATCAATGAAAATCTGGCAGAGCGCATGGCAGAGTTCGGCTCAGTCTTGGTGCCCGGAACCCAAATGGAAAAATCCTTTATGGCAGTGCCCATTTTGGTCAGTGGCGCTGCATTGGGAATGGTCAGCGTCAGCAATTACGAAAAAGAAAACGCCTTTGGCGATTCAGAAGTGCGCCTGCTCCAAACCGTGGTCAACGCCATGAGCGTGGCGCTCGAAAATGCCCGTCTCTTCGACGAAACCCAACGCCTCTTACAGGTGACCGAAGACCGCGCCACGGAATTGGCAGTGATCAACAGCATTCAACAGGGCTTGGCAGCCGAATTAGACCCACAAGCCATTATCGAGTTGACCGGAGATAAACTGCGTGAAGTGCTGCATACCGAAGACCTGGGCATCCGCTTGTACGACGCCCAAAACAATCTAGTGCACTACGTGTATGAATACATCCAGGGTCAACGCCGCGAGTACCCATCCAAACCGCCATTGGAAGGCGGCACCTTTGAAAAAATCTCAAAGACCCGCCAGCCCTTTGTGCGCAATACCCTTGCCGAACGTGAAGCGCTTGGGTTAACTCTGCTGCCCAACACCGAAGCCGCCAAGTCCAGCGTTAATGTGCCCATTATCGGCAGCGACCGCGTGATCGGTGTCATTATCGTCCAAAGCCATGAAAGGGAATACGCCTTTAGTGAGTCGCAGGTGCGCTTGTTGCAAACCGTGGCAGCCAGCATGGGTGTCTCGCTCGAAAATGCCCGTCTCTTTGATGAAACTCAACGCCTGTTGAAAGAGACCGAAGAACACGCCGCCGAACTCGGTGCGATCAGCACCGTCACCCAGGCTTTGGTGGCAGAGACAGAGCTGGATAACATGATCCAACTGATCGGGAGTCAGATGCGCGATACGTTCAATGCCGATATTGCCTATCTGGCATTGCTTGATCCGCAGACCAACATGATCCAGTTCCCCTATCAATATGGGGATGTGATCGAACCCATCCCCTATGGCGACGGCATGACCAGCCGCATCATCCGCGATGGAGAGCCATTGATCTTCAACCGCAATGTGGAAGAACAAAGCAGCGCCATGGGCATTCAGCGGCTCGGACGCAAAGCGCGTTCGTATTTGGGCGTGCCCATCAAAGCCGGGCGCGAGACCATTGGCGTGCTGAGTGTGCAAAGTGTGCAAAAGGAAGGGGTGTTTGATCAAGATGCCTTGCGGCTGCTCTCTACTGTAGCGGCAAATGCCGGGGCGGCGATCAAAACCGCACGTTTGCATGCAGAAACCCAGCGCCGCGCAAGAGAAATGGCTACGCTGGCTGAAGTAGGGCGAGACATTTCTTCGAGCCTTGAAGCCACAACCGTGTTGCAGAGTATTGCCAACCACGCAAGAGAACTGTTGGGCGGCGATTTGAGCGCGCTCTTCCTGCCGGAACAGAATGGAAGGGTCTTCCGCGCCATTGCCGCAGTAGGGCTGGAAGCCGAAGAACTCAGGAACGACACGATCATCTTGGGCGAAGGCTTGCTTGGCAATATTGCCCTCACGAAAAAAGCCGAGATCGTCAACGACACCAACAACGATCCACGTGCATTGATAATCACCGGCACCGAAAGCATGTCGGATGAGCACATGCTGGCAATTCCATTGCTCGCCAATGATGAGCTCAAAGGTCTTATGGCAGTCTGGCGGCATGGAGCCGATAATCTCTTCACAGAAGCCGAACTGGAATTCATGAACAACCTCGCAAGGCAGGCGGTGATCGCCATCCAAAACACGCAGTTGTTTGAACAGACCGAACAGCGTGCAGCGGAACTTGCCATTCTCAACAACGTCAGCGAATCGATGACCCGCACGCTCGATGTCCGCGAGGTGACCCGCAACGTAGGCAACAAAGTGCAGGAGATCTTCAACGCCGAGATCGTAGATATTCTGCTCTACAACCCCGCGACAAATATCGTTCAATTAACCTTCAGTTACAGCGACAATGAATATTATGAAGAAGAGCCGCCGTGGGAGTTGGGCGAAGGGCTTACCTCGAAGATCATCATTACCAAACAACCGCTTCTGTTAAGCAGCGCCGAAGAGATCAGTGAAAATGGAGCAGCGGCATACATCACTGCCCCGGTGGATGAAGAAGAAATAAAATCCTACATGGGTGTGCCCATCATGGTCGGCGATCGCGTGCTGGGCGTGGTGGATGTGCAAAGTTATAAAGCCCGCGCTTTCAATGAAGGCAACCTGCGCCTTTTACAAACTCTCTCGGCGAACATGGGCGTCGCCATTGAAAATGCGCGCCTCTTCAATGAAACCCAACGCCTCTTCGACGAAGCTCAGGAAGCCCGCGATGCGGCAGAACACGCCAATCAGGCAAAGAGCGCCTTCCTTGCGAATATGAGCCATGAGCTGCGCACTCCGCTCAATGCCATCATCGGTTTCACACGCATCGTGAGAAGAAAGAGCGAAGGCATATTGCCTGAGAAGCAAACCGAAAATCTTGATAAGGTTCTCAGCAGTTCTGAACATTTATTGAGCCTGATCAACACTGTGCTCGATATTGCCAAGATCGAAGCCGGGCGCATGGATGTGCAAGCTGCCAACTTCAATGTCAATTCGCTCATCGACCTGTGCGCCAACACTGCCACTCCGCTTTTGAAACCCACGGTGCGTTTGATAAAAGCAGCGGATGAATCGTTGGGCATGATCTATTCTGATCAAGACAAGATCAAGCAGATCGTTCTCAATATGCTCAGCAATGCTGCCAAGTTCACAGCCGCCGGAAAGATCACACTGCGTGCACATCGCGAACGAGACATGCTGACCGTGGATGTGAGTGATACCGGCATTGGCATCACCGAAGAGGCGTTGAGCCGGATCTTCGAAGAATTTCAACAAGCCGATACCAGCACCACACGTCAATACGGCGGCACGGGCTTGGGTCTCACCATCAGCCGCAATCTGGCTCGTCTGCTTGGCGGCGATCTGACAGCAAGCAGCGAATACGGAAAAGGCTCCACCTTCACGCTCACTGTTCCGATTCAATACGGGACAAAACCCGCCTCCTCCCTTAATCCGGATACGGGTCCTCTCCATCGAGCGGAGGCTTCAACCAAAGCGGGCGCAACCCAAAAGCTCGTGCTCGTTATCGACGATGACCCCGATGCCACGTACCTCTTACGCGAAAATCTGGGACCGGATGAGTTTGAGATCATTGGCGCTCGAAACGGCATCCTTGGGCAGGAAAAAGCCCGCGAGATAAAGCCCGATGCCATTCTGCTCGACATTCTCATGCCAGATAAAGACGGCTGGCAGGTTTTGCACGACCTAAAAAGCGACCCGGCAACGACTAATATTCCAATCATCCTGCTTACGATCGTGGATAAGAAAGCGTTGGGCATGCGCCTGGGAGCCGCCGCCTACCTGCTCAAACCGCTCAACCCCGCCGAGGTGTTATCTACCTTACGCAAGGTGATCAAGCCAAAGTCGCATGAGCGCATCCATGTTTTGACGGTGGATGATGACCCGCATATTGCTGAGATGTTAAGCCAGCAGCTTCCAGAGTCAGAATTCAGACTAGAGTCCGCTTTGGATGGTGAAGCAGGTTTGGCGGCGATCGAGGCGGAGCATCCTGATGTGATCTTGCTCGACATTATGATGCCCAAACTGGATGGCTTCGGCGTCATCGAACGTCTGCGCGAAAAGGCGGAGACGCGCGAACTGCCCATTATCGTCATCAGCGCCAAGGAGCTGACCGACGAAGAAACTGAACGCCTGCGCGAAAGCGTGGTGCTGATCATGCGCAAACAAGGTTTTGATAGTGAAAAACTGGCAGAAGAGATCAAACACGCTGTTCAAACCGGGCGGTAACCATTGGAGAAACCATGAAGACTATTTTGATCGTTGAAGATACTGATCTGAACATTGACCTGCTCACCCAATTGCTCGAAGATGATTACAACCTGCTTGTGGCAAAAGACGGTGCACAGGGTGTGGCAACTGCCATCGAAAAAAATCCCGACCTGATCCTGATGGATATCTCATTGCCTGTGTTGGATGGATATGAAGCCACGCGCAAGATCCGCGAGAGCCTGCCGCACACACCGATCATCGGTCTCTCGGCGCATGCCATGGAAGGGCACAAGCACAAAGCCGAAGAAGCTGGTTGCAATGACTACCTTACCAAACCGGTCAACGATACTCTGCTCTTTGACATGCTTAACAAATTTCTGGGCTAACCTCAAACACCATGAATAACCCGCCTCGCATCCTTATCGTGGACGATGAGCCGTTCAATGTTGATTATCTTGAACAGGAACTCGCCGATTTCGAGTACGAACTTCTCACCGCCGTAAACGGAGAAGATGCTTTGAAAAAGATCAACGCAGACTCTCCAGACCTGGTCTTGCTCGATATCATGATGCCGGTCATGGATGGTTTCAGCGTGCTCGAACAGACCAAATCTAACCCTGTCACACGCGGCATTCCTGTCATTATCATTTCGGCAAATAACGACCTCAAAAGCGTGGTGAAGGGCATCCAAATGGGCGCCGATGATTATCTACCCAAGCCCTTTGAACCTACCATTCTGCATGCCCGCATTAACGCCAGCCTCGAGCGCAAACGCCTGCGAGACCAGGAACAACTATACCTGCAAAGCCTTGAAAACGAACTCAATATCGCGCGCGATATTCAAAAAGAATTTCTGCCTGAAGAACTTCCTCAAATAACAGGCTGGCAGATCTCCTCCTACTTTAAAGCTGCCAAGGAGGTGGCTGGTGATTTTTACGACGCATTTCTCCTGCCCGATGGCAACTTTGCCTTCGTTGTAGCCGATGTCTGCGGAAAAGGCATTGGAGCCGCATTGTATATGACCCTTTTCCGCAGTCTGATCCGCGCCTCGGCTTCGTCTCCAGACTTGGTCTCCCCCGCTCAGCGGCTGCAACACGCGGTTGCACTGACAAACAACTATGTAGCCGAAGTACACGAAAGTTCCAGTATGTTTGCCACCATCTTCATTGGCATACTCGAATCCAATAGCGGAAAACTTACCTACATCAATGGCGGTAACGAACCTGCATTGATCGTCAACAACGGTATGGTCACCGCTGAGTTAACCCGCACAGGACCCGCCATTGGCGCCATCCCACTGACGGTCTTTCGAGTCAATGAATTTACTCTTTCAACAGGCGATATGCTTATCGCGTTTACAGACGGGATCCCAGATACGCAAAACAGCACCGGCGATTTTTTTGGAAAAGATAAAATGATGGCTGTTTTAGAAACTGGAAAGCCAACCCCAGCCGGTTTTACAAATGAAATTGAAGAAACGTTACGTACTTTCATCGGTACAGCCGACCCATTTGATGATATTACTTTATTGGCAATTATGAGAGAATAATATTGACCCCAACCCTGAAGTAGAAACACCACATACCGCCTCAAAGAGCACTAATGTTACCGGGGAAAATGTTTCAATGCTGGTTCTTTGGGTAGCAGGTATGTTTTAAGATGCCATTCACAAAGGTATAAATACCCAAAAATAACAAAAGAATATCAGACAGGCTCTATGCGCCTGTTTCTTCCCCATCCACTATTGACGATTCCACCGCGCCTATGTAAACTGAATTCTGTTACAGAGGATCGTAATACTCAGCCATGCCTTTATAGGAGGCAGGCGACAGAGGAATACATGCCCAAGACCGGTTCCAAGAAAGAAACGACGCCCAAAAAAGCAGCCCGAAGCGCCGGGAAAAAAGCCGTCGGCGTAAAACAAGCTTCACCCGCGCAACTCAAAAAAGAGTTGCGTCAGCGTGAGGCGGAACTTGCCATCATCAAAAGCGTGCAGGACGGTCTGGCATCCAATTTGGAAATGCAGGCGATCTATGAGCTAGTTGGGGAAAGGATCCGCGATCTGTTCGGGGCACAGACCACCATCATCGCCACCTTCGATCACAAGAATCAAACCCAGGTCTTCAACTATTACGTAGACCGGCATGGACGTGAACATGTCGACCCGCGCCCCATGAGCGGGTTGGTCAAAGCTCTCATCCGCGAGAAAAAGACCTTCCTGTTCAATGATAACGTCGTCGAACGGATGAATGAGTACAACGCGCAGTTGATCCTTGGTCCGCTGGTTCCAAAATCGGCATTGTATGTTCCGCTCATCTCGGGGAACGATGTGCGCGGTGTTATCTCGCTGCAAAATATGGATGAGGAGAATTCGTTTAAAGCCTCAGACGTGCGCCTGTTGGAAACCCTTGCGGGGTCGTTGAGCGCGGCACTGGAAAATGCACACTTGTTCGATGAAACCCAGCGTCTGTTGCGAGAAACGGAACAACGCGCCGCAGAACTGGAGGCGATCCGCAAAGCGACCATCGAGCTATCGTCCAACCTGGATTATGACACTGTGTTGAGTGCGTTGCTGCAAAATACGTCGACCTTAATGCCCAACATTGAGAATATCAACCTGTTCCTTTACGAGAACAACCAGTTGAAATTTGGCACCGCCATCGCGCATGGGCAGATCACCTACGCGCCAGTTGCCAACCCGCGCCCCGGCGGAATGACCGATACGGTTTCTAAGACCGGTGAAATGCTGCTGGTGGAAGATATGAGTACGCACCCACTCTACCGGGATACTCCTTCAAGTTGGAAGGGTGCACTAATCGGGCTTCCGCTCAAATTCAGGCAAAAAGTGGTAGGGGTGATGAACATCCATTTTGCCGAGGCGCGCCGGTTTGCCGAATCTGAATTGCGTCTTCTGAAATTATTCGCCGACCAGGCATCGGTCATCATAGAAAATTCACGCCTCTTCAACGAAACTCAGCGCCTTCTGACAGAGACCGAAGATCGCAATAGGGAGTTGGGCGTCATCAACAACCTGCAACAAGTGCTGGTCTCAAAGCTTAATTTCCAATCGACCATCGACCTGATCGGCGATAACATCCGTGAGGTCTTCGATGCACAGGTTGTGTTGATCACGCTCTACAACCCATCTACAGACGCAGTCACGCATCGCTACATCAACGAACGCGGCAAGAGGCTGCAATTGGATACACCCCTGCCCGTTGACCGCTTCCGCAGGCGGGTGATCGAAAGCAAAACTCCCTGGCTCATCAATGAAGGCTTTGAACGCATCAGCCATGAACTCGGAGAAGCCCCTCTCACCGCCGGTGAAGCGCCCAAGTCACTTATGTTCGTGCCCATGATGGTGGGCAATGAGATCATAGGCATTCTCAGCCTGCAAAACCTTGACCGTGAGTATGCCTTCAAAGATTCAGATCTGAAATTACTGTCTACGATCGCTGCAAGCCTAAGCGCCGCCCTCGATAATGCACGCCTGTTCGATGAAACCTCACGGCATGCCCGCGAATCTGCTGCCTTAAACGAGGTGGGACGTGACATCTCTGCAACCCTCAACCTGACCGCCGTGATGGATAAGATCGCGGCTCATGCGCTGGACCTGTTGAACGGCTCCAGCAGCGCCATCTACGTGCCCGAACCAGATGGGCGTTCGCTGCGCGCCATCACTGCCCGCGGTGTGATCGCCGCCGAGATCATGGCAGATACCATCAAGATCGGAGAAGGCATCATTGGGTCGCTAGCGAAGGAAGGTAAAGCCGAATTCATCAACGACACGAACAACGACCCGCGCACTCTGCAGATCCCCGGCACCCCAAAAGTAGGGAATGAACGTCTGCTGGTTGCGCCCTTGCTGGCGGGGACGAAGGTCAATGGCATGATGGCAGTCTGGCGTGAAGGACTAGGCACTTTCTCTGCATTGGATATGAATTTCCTCGAGGAACTATCCCTGCAGGCTGCCATCGCCATTCAGAATGCCAAGTTTGTGAACGAAGTGCAACAGCGCGCCACCGAGTTGGAGATCATCAACAGCGTTCAGGAAGGGCTTGCCACCAAGCTCGATGTTCAATCGATCTATGATCTGGTCGGTGAAAAAGTGCGCGGCATCTTCAACACACAAGCAGTCATCATCTCCTATTATGACCCTGAAACCGATACAGCCGCCTTCCCCTATATGTATTGGAATGGCGAGCGCGTCTACCCCCACCCTGAACCGCTCTCCGGGTTTTCGGGATATGTTGTTCGTAACAAAGCGCCGCTTTTCATCAACGAGAATGTGGCAGATATGGCACGCGCCTACGGGTCGACCCTGCTTGCAGGCGATAGCTTTCCAAAATCGCTGATTGCCGTTCCCATTCTTCTTGGCAACCAGGTGTTTGGGTCGCTCTCCATTCAAAACTTCGAAATGGAAAGAGCTTTTCAAGAAAACGATCTGCGTCTGCTTTCTACACTGGCAGGCGGTATGGGCATCTCCATCCAGAACGCCAGGCTGTTCGATGAATCTCAAAATCTGCTGATTGAAACCCAAGAACGCGCCGAAGAACTAGCACTCATCAACGATATCCTCAGCGGGTTGGATACCAAGATGGACATCCAATCAGTCTATGACCGCATTGGCGATAAGATCCGCGATATTTTCGATGCCCAAACCGTGGTCTTGAGCATTTACGAAAAGAAGCTCGGGCTCACGTATTACCCCTATATCATCGAAAACGGAGAGCGGCTGTATCAAGACCCGCTGCCAATCGACGAGAAGAACAGCGGCGGATTTGGCGGTCAGGTCATTCGCACCCGCCAGCCGATCTTGATCAACCGAGATTTTGAAACGCATTCACGCAAGTTCCAATCGCACAACCTTGGTACCGACTCAACCGATGAAGTGATCGTATATTCCGGTTTGTGGGTTCCCATGCTGGTTGGTGAAGATGTGCGCGGTGTGATCTCTTTGCAAAACTTGGAAAGAGAAGATGCCTTTTCCGAGTCAGATGTTCGTTTGCTCTCGACCATTGCCAACTCCATTGGGGTTGCCATTGAAAACGTCCGTCTGTTCGATGAAACGGAGCGATTGCTCAAAGAGACCGAACAACGGGCAAACGAGCTTGCCATTCTAAACATCGTCAGTGAATCCATGTCGCGTGCGCTTAACGTGAACGAGATCACGCGCAATGTCGGCAACAAGATCCACGAGATATTCAATGCCGAGATCGTGGATATTCTGCTGTATGACTCAAGCACCAATATCGTGCAGTTAGCGTTTAGTTTTAGTAACAACACTTCCTATGAGGACGAACCGCCATGGGAATTGGGCGAAGGTCTAACCTCAAAGATCATCATTACAAAACGTCCATTATTGCTGGGGACCAGTGAAGAGATCGAAGCCAACGGTGCGGCAGCTTATGTAACTGCACCTGAAGATGAGGATGATATAAAATCCTACATGGGCGTGCCGATCATGGTAGGAGATCAGGTGCTCGGTGTTGTAGATGTGCAAAGCTATGTATCTTCAGCTTTCAGCGAAGATAACTTGCGCATTTTACAGACACTCGCCGCCAATATGGGCGTTGCCATTCAAAACGCTCATTTATTCAATGAGACCCAGCGTCTGCTAAAGGAAACCAAGCAACAGAATAACGAACTGGGCGCGCTTAACTCGGTGCAACAGGCATTGGTTTCGAATCTGGATATCAAATCGATCTATCAGTCTGTGGGGAGAAAACTGGCAGAGATCTTTTCAGTGCATTCGGCGGTGATCTACACCGTCGAGTTCGACACGCAGATCATGACCTATGAATTTGCCTTCGAACAAGGCAAGGAATGGGATATCCCGCCTAAAAAAGCGACTGGTCTTCACATGGACATCGTGAGGCAGGTACGTGCAACGAGAAAAAGTTTTGTTGTTAACCGTAACTTCGAAGAATACGCCTCAAGTTACCCCGACTTTAAAGGATCGCGTTCGCGCCTGCCAAAATCGTTGTGCGCCGTGCCCATGATCATCCGCAAGAATTCCGTAACGGGCATCTCCCTGCAAAACCTCGAACTCGAAGATTATTTCACAGAGTCTACCCTGCGCCTGTTGGAGACCATCGCCAGCGCGGGCGTGGTGGCGCTTGAAAATGCACGCCTCTTCAACGAGACCAAACGCCGCGCCGCCGAACTCGAGATCTTAAATGACATCGGGCAGGTACTCACCCAACAGCTTGATATGAGCACCATCATTGAAATGGTAGGCGACAAAGTGCGCGAACTCGTGCGTGAAGATAATATCGGTATCGGGTTGTACGATTTTGAAACGAACACCGTGACGGCACAGTACGTCACCAAGGGGAACGAGCGCATTCAAGTGCCGCCCTTCCCGATCAATGAATTTACCAACAAGGCGGCTTTGCAAGGCAAGACGCTGGTCATCAACCGCCGCTCCCCCATCTTGTGGAAGAAGCTCGGCTCGAAAATGACCGTCGGCGACGATGTTCCGAAATCGGTCGTCATGGTGCCGATGATCGTGGGTCGTGACTTGATCGGCGGCTTTACGATACAGAACTTCGAACGCGAGAATGCCTACGATGACTCGATCATCAAATTAATGGAATCCATTGCCTCGGGCACAGCTACCGCTATTCAGAACGCGCGTCTGTTCGAAGAAGCCCGTTCGGCACGCGCTGCGGCAGAACAAGCCAACGATGCCAAGAGCGCCTTCCTCGCCACCATGAGTCATGAGATCCGCACACCCATGAACGCCGTCATCGGCATGAGCGGACTTTTGCTCGATACCAAGCTCAACGACGAACAACGTGACTATGTCGAGACCATCCGCAGTTCGAGTGACACCCTGCTGGCCATTATCAACGATATCCTCGATTTTTCAAAGATCGAAGCCGGGCGCATGGATATGGAACATCAGCCCTTCGACCTGCGCGAATGTGTTGAAGCCTCGCTGGATTTGGTAACCGCACGTGCCGTGGAGAAAAGCATCGACATTGCCTATATCTTCGAAGGCGACATTCCCCCCGCCATCGTGGGCGATGTAACACGCCTGCGGCAGGTGATCACCAACCTGCTCAGCAACGCAGTCAAATTCACAGAGGAGGGTGAGGTCGTTTTAACGGTATCCAGCCAAAGGTCCAAAAATGGAGGCGGGCGTGAGCAGGTCACATTAACCTTTGCCGTGCGCGATACAGGCATCGGCTTGTCACCTGAAGGCATCAGCCGTCTCTTCCAATCATTCACACAGGCAGATTCTTCCACCACGCGCAAGTATGGCGGCACCGGGCTGGGGCTTGCCATTAGCAAACGCCTGACCGAGATGATGGGCGGCAGTATGTGGGTTACGAGCGAAGGAACGGGGCGCGGCTCAACATTCACCTTTAACATCAAAGCCGAAACCGCAGATCTGCCGCCTGCAAAAAAACAGATGCACCTTGGCATACAACCTGCCTTGCAAAACAAACGCGTGTTGATCGTGGATGATAATGCAACCAACCGTTATATCCTCAACATGCAGACCGCCAAGTGGGGTATGATTCCACGCGACACCGAATCGCCGGTCGCTGCACTTGAGTGGATCGAAAAAGGCGAGACCTTCGACATTGCCATCCTCGATATGCACATGCCCGAAATGGACGGGCTCGAATTGGCACAACGCCTGCACACCCGCAAGGCAGGCTTTCCATTGGTGTTGTTCAGTTCGTTGGGCAGGCGCGAAGCGGGCGATGAAAACGGTCTTTTCTCTGCCTACCTCTCGAAGCCGATCAAACAATCGCAGCTGTTCGATACGCTGGTGGGACTCTTCATTCAAGCCGATGAGGATGTAAAGAAGACGACGACCGAGCGCTTCAAACCGGACCCGCAAATGGCTGCCCGGCATCCGTTGAGAATTCTCCTCGCTGAAGACAACGCCGTAAACCAAAAACTGGCGCTGCGCCTGCTTGAGCAAATGGGGTACCGTGCAGATGTAGCCGCGAACGGACGCGAGACCGTGAACGCTGTGGAACGCCAGACCTATGATGTGATCTTAATGGATGTGCAAATGCCCGAAATGGACGGCTTGGAAGCCACACGTGAGATCGTAGCACGCTGGCCCACAGACCACCCCTACATTATCGGGTTGACGGCAAATGCCATGCAAGGTGACCGTGAGATGTGCCTGAAAGCAGGCATGAACCATTACATTCCCAAACCTATTCGTGTGGTGGAATTGGTGGATGCGTTATTTAAGGCGAAATCGTAGGTCACGCTTGCAGCGTGACCTACCTGGAGAAGAATGCCTGTTTTAGATATAAACACTTTCAATACCCTCAAGGAAAGCGTCGGCGCGGATTTTGTCAACGAGTTGATGAATGCTTTCTTTGAAGATGCGCATTCTCAAATGCTGGCAATGAATGCTGCGCTCGCTTCCAATGATGCCGAGACCTTTCGGCGTGCGGCACATAGCCTGAAATCGAACGCGGCAACCTTTGGCGCAACAGACCTCTCTGCCCTGGCACGTGAGTTGGAAAATATGGGGCGTGATCATAATCTTGCTGTGGGTAGCAAACTTGAGGTTCTGAAAGAGGCGTTCGAGCAGGTCAAAATCCAATTAAGTGAGTTAAGGTAATCGATGCAAAATTCCGCTTCTGAACCCGCCCGTCTGCTTGTTGTGGATGATAATAAAGTGAACCGCATGGCGCTTTCGCGCAGCCTTGAATTGCAAGGGCATGTGGTGGAGACCGCCGAGAATGGACAGGAAGGGCTGGAAAAATTCCGCTCGGGCGTGTATGACCTGATGCTGCTCGATATCGAGATGCCCGTGATGAATGGCTTTGAAGTGCTGGAAGCCTGCCTAAAAGACTTCGACCTGCGGCAAACCCCGATCATTATGACATCGGCAATGGAAGAGCTGGACGCAGTGGTGAAATGCGTGGAACTCGGCGCGGAAGATTACCTGACCAAACCGGTCAACCCGATCTTGCTGCGTGCGCGGGTGAATGCCAGCCTCGAAAAGAAACGCCTGCGCGATGAACAACGCAAGTTGTTCCGCACCTTTGCAACCAGAGAAGTAGCCGAAGAGCTTTTACGCACGGGCTTTTCACTAGGCGGGCAGATCGTAACCGCCAGCGTATTGATCGCGGATATCCGCTCCTTCACCAGTATTGCAGAAAGCCAGGATCCATCTGATTCCATTGAACTGCTCAATCAATATTTCAGCATGATGTTTGATGCTGTTTCGCAAAATGGCGGCATCATTAACCAGATCGTCGGCGATGGCATCTTGGCGGTATTTGGCACACCGATCTATTACGATGATCATCGCGAACGGGCGGTAAAAGCTGGTCTGCAAATGCTGGAACAATTGAAAGTATTTAACCAAAACCAACTGGCGCAGAATAAGACCGCCATCCGTATTGGTATCGGAATCACCTCAGGCAAGATGGTGGCGGGTTATACCGGCACACACAACCGCGCCATTTACACTTGCATCGGGGATACGGTCAACCTAGCAGACCGCATTGAGGAATACACCAAAGAAGCGTTACGTCCGCTGTTGATTGATGAATACACCCGCGAGGGATTATCCGATGCGTATAAAGTGGAAGACCTGGGGAAGATCGTGTTCAAGGGCAAGAATCAGGCGGTGAGTGTTTTTGCAGTGACTTGATACTGCGGTTATGTGTGGTTATGCCTTCTTTGACTGCCAAGAAGGCAAGAAAAGAATAAAACTCTATACAAATAAAACTGTCTCGAATTTTAATTTCGAGACAGTTTTTACTTAAGCCTTATTGGTTGTGATTTTCCTGCACTTGTTGTGATAGCTCTGGGTCACAATAGGCGGGCGGCTCCGTCAGGAACGGAGCAAAATTGATTCGTCTGCCAAGTCCATCGCCGGTGCCGGGACCTCCGCCAGAGGGTCCGCTGGGGTTGCCATAATAATTATTCTCAGCATTGGTCGATTTGCCAATGATCGCGCTGGAGAAGTTCAGCTCGACCGGATCCACGATGATGTTATTGGCAAAGCAGTTCTCATGAATTTGGGTATCTTCATAAAAGTCCTGAAATACTCCGCTGGGATGCGCCTCTAAAGTGGATTGATAACCGGGAATCAAAGTTGCCATTTGAATGTACATCGGGCTTTCATCCACCTGGTCGAGCGGATTGCCTTCATCGTCGCTGGTGCCGTTCGTGACAGGGTTATTGATCGAGATCGCGCCGCCGATCCAGTCGGCTTGGTTTTGGTAGAACTGACTGCGCAAAATAGTAACGTTGACATGCTCCAGACGCAGAGCGCCACCGCGAGTCCCATTGCTGATGTTCCGTAGAAAGAGACTGTCTTCGATCACCAAGGTGACACTTTCAGAAGACATGGCTCCGCCGCCCGAATCAGAGGTGTTGCCGATGAATTGCGTGTTACGCACAAAGACTTTGGCAGAGTCGGCATAAATACCGCCGCCTACAAAAGAGGCGTGATTTTCTAGGAATTCACTTGCCTGCACAGTCAGTGCCCCGAAGGTGAGATAGACTGCCCCGCCATTATCCGCATGATTGTTCACGAAGCGGACTTGGTTCAGGGTCAGCGACCCGCTCGAGGCGTAGACCGCGCCGCCCCAATCATCCAGCACATCGCCATTTTCAAGGGTCATATTTTCCAGAGTCAGCGCGCCGTTGACCATGACCTCGAAAAAGCGGAAAGGGTCTACGCCTTCATCGCGGATCAGGGTGGCGCCATTGCCTTGAATGGTCAAGGGAAAGACCACAGGCGGCAAGGCACTGCCTACTTCAACGATGCTCACCAACCAATCAAATTGCGGCGGGCTTTGGTCGGGCTGGATGAAATGATATTCACCGGGCATCAGGCTGATGACCGATTCACCTGGTACGCCTGCGGCACAAGAATCTTTTGCTTCGCCTGAATTGGCGGCAATGATCGCTTCGCCGAGAGAACATTTGCCATTCTCCACAAAGGGATAGACTTCCTGCTCAAGCGAATCGACGACGATGAAGCCTTGAGGCAGTGACGTAGGTGTGGCTGTGCCCAAGACGAAGGGAGTGGCTGAAGGCGAAAGAACCGCCTCTGTCGCTGAACCCGTGAGCGGGTCAGTGAGAGGCGCGGGGGTTGCTTCCGATCGACAAGCGAGTGTGGCAAGGACAAGGATCGATAGGGATAAAACAATCTTCTTCAATTTAAAATTCCTATAAAACTAAACAGATGATCTAAATAAACTTTTCAAGACGTTTCCGCTCTGGCGGAGGCTAAGCCCTCACCAGAGCGGAAGTATTGTTTCTAAATACTTCCTTACTACACCCCAAAGCCTTGAATATGAAAGGCGTTGATGAGCCCAACATTGACTGGCATGGCGGGAAAATATCTTGCACGATCATCCACCCGGGTGACGAGAGCGTTGCGAAAATAGGTAAAGACCGTGGTTTCGAAATTGATCTCTTCGACTTTCTTCCAATACAGATAAAAATCGCCTTCGACCTTGTAGGGACCAATATAGGCAATGCCTTTGTGGAGACCTTCGTAGACTTTATATCGCTCTTCGAGTTTTGCTTCGGCTTCGGCATCCATGGCTTTGATGAGGAAAACGCCAAGCATGGAGGGCAGCATGTAATGTGCAAAGTGACGGTCGGGCAGGTTCATGCCGCTGATCGAGGTGACATTGGCGTCGCCGAGATGTGCCGTGTAATACATGGAGCTGCCGCCACCGATGCGACTTAAGATATCCATTACGTTAAAGTCTTTGCCAATATCCACGCCGTCTATAAAATGATGTTCAGAAAGGAACCCGAAACGGTAGGGTTTGGCTTCTTCTTTTTTTCCAAAAAACATAGTGTGTTCTCCAATGAATAAAATTATTTTTCAATACTAAAGCCGTGCATTAACACCGAGTTGACCACGCCCCAGCGCCCACGAAGGGACGTTCTTTTGGCGTCGGGGGGATAGGTGACGGTGGCATCTTCCAACGGGGCAAAGGTGCGGATCATAAAATCGGGCGGGGTATCTTCTTCTGAGAAGATCGTGCCTTCGATGTTGTATGCGCCTGCGTAGATAAATGCCTTGAAGGGTGTCTCGTAATCTTCCCAGCCTTCACGGATCAGTTCCTGGGCGACAGGGTCATCGGAAAGGATGGCGATGATGCTCACCAACGACGGCAGACGCCATTCGGAAAAGCTACGTGCTGCGGCATTGGGTTGGCGCAGAGAGCGCAGAGTAGCATCTTTCAAGACGATCACACCGCCTGAAGCATCGTCGACTTCGGAATCGTAGACGGCTTGAAGGATGGAAAGCTCCGGGTCGTCGAGGGCGTCGATGATGTATTCGTCGGTGAGGATGGTGATGCGGACGGGGCGTTTGGGTGAGGCGGGTTTGTCTTTTTTGCCAAAGAACATAATGAGCTCCTAGTAGCTCTTGCAGGGGCTAAGCCGCTGCATGAGCCTTCGTCTACTACTGGTCGGCTCGATTATATGCAAGCTGGCGAGTTGGCAAATCGCCTAATTGGGGGATAGAGACTCAGGATTAAAGAGCGCAAAAATATCGGGACGCTGACGAGCGCAGATGAACGCGGATAAAGCCTTAAAAATTCGGGGCGAGTTCTGTTTTTTACATCATCAGTGTGGACATGATCTTTTTTAGATACCACAGCCTGCCAGAGAAGGTTTCGAAGAAGCCGTTGTGTCCGCCGTGCGGGTGGATGATGAGTTCGGTGGTGGGACTGAGCTTGAGGTCGTAGAAGTCTGCGATGGGGATGACGGGGTCGTCTTGGGCGGTGATGATGGTGGTGGGTACGTTGATTGGGGTGAGGGCATCGCCAAGCAGGGTGTATTGACGGAAGTAGTCGCGCATGACCGGGTACTCGCTGTAGTGTTGGAGCATCCATTCGGTCATTGCCATGAGGGTGGTGTATTTGAAGCCTTCGTCAAAGTTATAAAGATGTGGATAGAGGCTTTGCTTTTTAAGCAGGGAGCGAGACCAGCCCTTGCGGAAGTATTTTTGCAGCATGGGGTGTTGATCGATGGCAAGCGTGGACTTTTCGGGGTCGAGCAGAGGGCTGACGCTAAAGATGTGTTTGAGGTTGGGAATGGGTTGTGCCGCGCATTTGCGTGCAACCCGCAAGGCGAAATTGCCGCCCATGGAAAAGCCGAGGAGGAAGAAAGGCAGCTGGGGTTCGCTCCCT
>JAFLCF010000088.1 GCA_017303735.1 Anaerolineae bacterium | reverse complement strand
CAGCCAGCAATACCAAAACTGCAACGGATGCGCCAATTGCCAATAATGAACTAGTCGATGAAATTTGATCCATTCTTAAGTCTCTCATTCGTTACTATTTCGCTGCCAGAATGTCATCTAACCGTTCGTAGCCTTCGCGCACGCCTGTCTCCATGCCAGATTGAATCATGCCATCGCGGTCAGCAACCGATTGAAACACAGATTGAATCGTTACCCTTGTTCGATCATTTGGTAATTTTTCAAGCCGCATCGTGTCGAGAGTTACATGTCCAGGTTCGGGCATGCCTTCAAATTCAAAAGTTTGGATCATCAACTCTTCTGACACCTCATGGAAGGTGCCATGAAAACCGTATTCGTTGCCTTCCTTGTCCTTGTGAATATAGCGATACTTTCCGCCGCTGACCGGTTCAAATTCTTCGAGAATCATTTCATATCCATGCGGGCCGAGCCATTGCACATACAATTTCGGGTCGATATGCGCTTTGTAAACGAGTTCACGCGGCGCATCGAATTCGCGGGTGATGAACACCTCCTGCTTACCGGGTTCGGCGGTTACGTTGACTTTATTTTTCGAGGGCATGTCATTTCTCCTTTTTCATCTGTGCCAATAAATCATCGAGGCGGTTATATCTGTCTTCCCAAATTTGACGATACTGTTCGATCCAATCGCTGACCTCACCCAGCCGGTCAAAGCGCGCTTCCACAAAACGCTCGCGTCCCTGCGGGATGACAACCACCAGCCCGCACTCTTTCAAGATCTTGATATGACGCGACACCGCCGGACGGCTAATGCGAAAATTCTCGGCGACACCGTTCAAGGTCAATCTCTGTTGCGAAAGCAATGCCAAAATGGCGCGTCGGTTTGGGTCTGCAATGGCTTGAAATACGTCTCGTCTCATAAATTCCTATATGTAACTGATTGGTTACTATTTTCAAGTATTTTAGAACACATTTTCTGTTTTGTCAAGTAGAATCATTTATACTTTTGCCAAATCCAAAAAGGAATAAAACAATATGAAATCACTCCCCCGCTTCTTCCTTTCTTTGTTTGCAGGCTCCGTCATTTTCATTGGGCTTCCCCTCCTCGGCTGGGGACTTGGTCACATTCCTGCATTTTTCGAGAACCCCGCCCGCATAGCGTATGTCATTGTCATTTTCATCTTGCAGATATTTTCGTTGATCTATAATCCACGAGTAGGGCAAAACCAAGAGAATCGCAAAAGCGATGCTCCCACCAGCAAAACAGACTTGATCCTGATTCAACTCTTCAGCCTTGGCATTGTCATCCTTGCCCCTTCATCAGATAGCAGTTCATTTGGAGTTCTGAACGTAGAAAACCTTGTCCGCTATATCGGCTTGACCGTCGCCGTTCCCGGTTTCGTTCTTATGCAAGCAGGCGAAAAATATCTCGCCAAGCAGTTCAGCATCGAAGTCACTTTGCAGAAAGACCACAAACTCATCCAAAGCGGACCTTACCAAGTAATCCGTCATCCGCGCTATTTGGGCATCCTTCTCTTTTTCACGGGCATCTCGCTCACCTTCCGTTCCCTGATCAGCATCCTCACCGTCCTCACATTGGCTGGTGTTTTGATCTGGCGTGTTTTTGCAGAAGAAAAAATGATGCATCAGGAATTTGGCAAGGAATGGGAAGAGTATCAATCCAAAACCTGGCGGCTTATCCCTTACATCTTCTAAACATAAAAATCTCCGCAACTACTTGCGGAGATTTTTATTATCCTTTGAAACGCGGGTACGACCCCAGCACTCGTAACATCACAGCATATTCCCCCAAATGATCTAAGGCACGCTGCACAGTTTCGTTTTGGGTCGAGCCAATGAAATCGATATAAAAAAGATATTCCCACGGACTTCCCTGCAATGGGCGCGACTCGATCTTGGTCAGGTCGATATCACGAAGCGCAAAAACAGACATCGCCTTGAACAACGAACCGGGGACATTTTTCAACGTAAACACGATGGAAGTCTTCGCCTCTTCCTTCGGGACAACTGCTTCTCGTTGGACAGCAAGAAAACGCGTAAAGTTTTCCTGGTTATCTTCAATGCCTTCTTCCAGAATTTGCATGCCATACAACTCAGCCGCCCGCTTTGAAGCAATTGCCGCCACATCTTTTGCACCAGATTCTTTGAGCATCTTCACACTTCCCGCCGTATCATATACAGTTTCAGGTTTAATGCCTCTGTCTCGCAGATACGCCGCACACTGACCCAACGCCTGCGGATGGCTAATCGCTTTCTTGATATCTTCCTTTTTCACGCCGGGATTAGCAATGAGACAATGCCGCACGCGCAAGAAATACTCCCCTACGATATGTAAATTATGGCGCAAGAGTAGATCGTAATTCTGGTGGATACTGCCCGCCAATGAATTCTCAATCGGAGCCAACGCTGCATCGCTCTTGCCAGAAATAACAGTGTCGAACATCACATCAAACGATTCACATGGAACCGTTTCAACCTCTTTGCCGTAATAATTGAAAACCGCTTGCTCGCTATACGCGCCGGGTTCGCCTTGGAAGGATATTTTCATAAAACTCTCCGATCGTAGATAATTCGATATTCGGTATTTGCAAATCGAATATCAAATTATCGATTAACGTTCTCTGCCCACTCTACAACTTTTCGAAAACCCGCTTCCACATCTTCATCCGAAGCGGCGATGCACAGACGGGCAAAGCCTTCGCCTTGCTCACCAAATGCAGAGCCAGGCACTAGCGCCACGCCAACATCATCCAGTAACTTTTCGCAGATCTCGACCGAAGTCATTTTCAGCGGACGCATATCAAGGAAGAAGTAGAACGCGCCTTGAGAAGG
This sequence comes from Anaerolineae bacterium, assembly GCA_017303735.1. The sequence goes on along the minus strand of JAFLCF010000088.1, from coordinate 14,994 downwards.
CGTAACGATAACCTTATCACTTTCATATTCACGAGCAAGTTTCAGAACCAGCTCACGACGTTTGGCATATGCCGCCCGCATAGATAAAGTCACCTCTTGCATGGCAGGGTCGGTCAGTGCAAAGGCGGCTGCTTTTTGAATGAAGGGAGCCACACAAGTGATCGAGTTTTGGCTGGCTTTCAAGGCATTGCCGATCACTTTGGCAGGTGCCGCGAGGAAACCCACACGCCAACCCGTCATGGCGTAGGATTTGGATAGGCTGTGAACGATCAAGGTCCGCTCTTTGGCGCCTTCAATGGCAGCGGCACTGGTCGGCTTCCCGCCATAATATAAGCTTCCATAAACTTCATCGGCAACGATCCATAAATTATGTTTGGCGGCAAAGTCTTGGAGTTGTTGTAAATACTCACGGGTAGGGTAAGCCCCGGTTGGATTTGAGGGGTAGTTAAGGACGATGATGCGGGTTTTGGGAGTCAAAGCTTTCAGCCAAGAGTCGAAATGAGGGATGAATCCATTCTCGGCGGGGGCAGGGATGCGGATGACGTTTCCGCGCAGCATGGTCGCCATATTCGAATGAGTCGCCCAGGAAGGGTCGGGGATCAGCACATCATCGCCCGGATTCAAAATAGATTGCATCGCCGTGTAATAGGCGTGGATGCCGCCATTGGTGACGAGGATCTCCGTGTTGGGGTCGTAGCTTACGCCTTCATCGCGTTGAAGTTTGTGTGCAATCGCTTTGCGAAGTTCAAACGTACCGTTCGATGGACCGTAATGCGTTTGCCCATCTTGCATGGCTTTGAGCGCCGCTTCAGCAATGGAAGGATGCGTTCCAAAATCCGGGTCACCTACTTGCAAGCTGATGATCGGTTTGCCGCTGGCTTTGAGCGCGAGGATACGATCTGTCAACGAGACGGTGGCAGACTGGCGTATGAGTTCGAATTGCTGGTTGAGAGTTTGCATGGTTTAACACCTGAGTGACGAAATTAATTGGGCATGAGTGTATAGGGAAATAAAAATCCCGTCAACAGTGTGGCGGGATTCATTCAGTAAAAGCTGGCGTTGATTCAGGTGGAGGCGCTTCGGCATGAATCGGCAGAATGAAAGAGAAAATACTGCCCTGCCCATCTTCGCTGTCTGCCCAAATGCGCCCACCGTGCATTTCCACCATCACTTTGGCAACTGAAAGCCCCAAGCCCATGCCGCCGTGACGCCGGGTGAGATGTCCTTCGACCTGATAAAAACGATCGAACACATGCGTCAGGTCTTTCGCCGGGATGCCGATGCCATTATCTTTGACAGAGACCTTTATATAATCGGGCTGTTTTTCTGCGCGTACGACCACTTCGCCGCCGCTATTTGTAAACGTAATGGCATTCTTCAACAGGTTGCTGAGGACGATCGCAACCTTGCCGCCATCCACATCCACCCACATTTCCTGCCCAGGCGGAAGCGCCTTCTTAAGACGAATATCTTTTTTAGACGCCATCTCATTAAAGGAAATACACACATCTTCAATGATACGGGCAATCGACACCTTGCGCGAACGGACAAGCGCTCCACCGGTCTGGTAATTATCTACACTGGTTAAACTCTCGATGATCTCCTTGAGCCGCGAGGCATTGCGGATGATGGCATCCACCTGTTCATCGAATTGACCGCTGAGCAATTCCTTCAAAAACGTTGAATGACCGAGGATAAGACCAAGCGGGGTGCGCAGTTCGTGGGATGTGATGGCAATGAACTCGTTCTTCAAGCGGTCGAGTTCGCGCGCCTCTTCCTGCGACGAGAGAATGCCCTTCTCAAGCATATCCTTTTGCGTCGCCGCAGCCGAAAGAGCCGCTAACATTTCAATGACTTGCACATCCGCTTCGGTATATGGAGTAGTCTTGTTGAACACTTCCAATACGCCGATCGGTTTGTCTCCTGAAGTTACAGGCACAGCAAGCACAGAGTGAATGATAATGCCTGCAAATTCATCCACCAGTTTGGAATGGCGCGGATCGGTTGAAACATCATCCACAATAAGAGATTTGCGATTTAAGAAAGCCCAGCCTGCAATACTGGCATTCAACGGTACCCTCGTACTACTATCGACATCGCCTTGAAACCAGGGTACATATTTGAACGAGAAATTGACCGCAGCTTCATCATATTCCAACAGCGATGCGGTTTCGCTGCCGGTCAACTCTACGGCAGAGGAAAGGATCAGGCGCAAACACGCCTCCAGATCGGCTTCGGAGTTAATGCTGCGGATCACGTCCAGGAGGCGGGGAAGGATTTTTCCCTGATCGATGGTCATACAAATTCCTTTAGTAAGATTATACTTCACGGTTGTATCTGTAACTCGGCGATCGGGAACAACAAGGAAATTGTAATTCATATCAAGGAGACAATGAATGGCACAAAAACGAAAAGTACGCACAGCGATCATCGGCGTGGGAAATTGCGCCTCTTCCCTCGTTCAAGGCGTTCAATTCTATAAGAATGCAAAGGACGATGATGTCATCCCCGGCATCATGCATCCACAATTGGGCGAGTACCACATCCGCGACATCGAATTTACGCTGGCGATCGATGTCAACGCCACCAAGGTTGGCAAAGACCTCTCTGAAGCTATTTTTGCTGAACCGAACAACACCTACAAATTTACCGATGTCCCCCATCTTAATGCGCCCGTCGTGCGCGGCATGACCCACGACGGCTTGGGCAAATACCTCAGCCAGGTCATCGAAAAAGCGCCCGGCTCCACTGCCGATATTGTGAAGTTATTAAAGGAAACGAAGACCGAAGTGGTCATCAGCTTCCTGCCCGTCGGCTCAGAAATGGCGACCAAGTGGTATGTGGAACAGATCATCGAAGCAGGCTGTGCCTTTGTCAACGGTATCCCCGTTTTCATCGCTTCGTCTGAATATTGGGGCAAGCGTTTCGCCGATGCCGGTCTGCCCATTCTCGGCGACGACATCAAAAGCCAGGTCGGGGCAACCATCGTCCACCGTGTGCTGACCAGCCTCTTCGTCGACCGAGGCGTGAAGATCGACCGCACCTATCAGCTCAACTTCGGCGGCAATACCGACTTCCTCAACATGCTCGAGCGCGAACGTCTGGAATCCAAAAAGATCTCCAAGACCAATGCCGTTACCAGCATGATCCCCTACGAGATCGACCCGAAGAATGTGCATGTCGGTCCCAGCGACCATGTGCCCTGGCTCACCGACCGCAAGTGGTGCTACATCCGCATGGAAGGCACAACCTTTGGCGACGTGCCGCTCAACCTCGAACTCAAGCTCGAAGTGTGGGACAGCCCCAACAGTGCCGGTGTGATGATCGATGCCATTCGCTGCGCCAAGATCGCGCTCGACCGCGAACTTGCTGGTCCTATTGTCGGTCCCTCATCCTACTTCTTCAAAACTCCGCCCAAGCAATTCAAAGACGAGATCGCAAGACAGAAAGTGGAAGATTTTGTTTCGGGCAAGAGTGACGAGTAACGAGGAACAAGAAACAAGTAACGAGAAAGGCGTGCCAAAATCTGGTGCGCCTTTTCTGTTATTATTGGCAATCACAAAAGGATTTAAAAACACATGCGACGTAAAGTCACTCATCACTCGCTACTCATTTCTCGCTTCTTACTCAACCTCAGCCTGTTGACGGCGCTTCTGGCTGCATGCGCCCATGCCACCGCTACTCCTGACCAAAACATTGCATTGACAGCCGCATTCGAAACTGCGTTTGCACAGATCAGTGCCCCCACCGCCACCCTCGCACCAACAGAGACGCCCATCCCCACCGCCACTGTGCCGCGTACGCCGCCTGCCTTGCCGGGCATCGTTCAGACTTCATACTTGAATCCCGAAGACCTGCCACGCTCGTATGTGACTGATTCCTGTCAGTACTTAAAAAACAAATGGGACTCGACCAAATCTGCGCCGGGGACCACGGTGATGATCATCATGTCTCACCGCATCGACAGTGATGCGACCACCTCGAACGCAGGCACCACCACTATTGCGGCAAAAGATCTGAAGCAATTGATGAACGATTTTCATGAATTGGGCTTCCAAGCCATCAATATGCAGCAAATGGCAGACTTCATGTATGACAATGCGAAAATTCCGCAACGCTCGTTCCTTTTCATCGTCGATGACCGCGCGGGGGGCAGGTCGAAATATGACGATCATTTTCGCACTTACTACGAACAATGGGGCTGGCCCATTGTGAATGCCTATATCGGCATCGATGAAAGACCAGACTTGTGGGCAGAACACGCCGCATTGGGCGCGGAGGGCTGGGTCGATTTTCAGGCTCACGGATACATTCACAACATCCCCATCAGTGATGGCTCGACCGATGAATTCATTTCATCGGAAATGGGCGGGGTGATAACCACCTTTCAAAAATACTTCAACAAAACGCCCATTGCCTATATCTGGCCCGGCGGCGGCTTTTCAAAACGCGCCGTGGAAATTGGCACGCAGCTTGGGTATAAGCTTGGCTTCACCGTTAACCCACGTGGACCCGTGATGTATAACTGGGTTCCACAAGCCGATACTGTCAATGCATCCAATCCTTTGGCGATCCCTGAAACCCCGGCGGGCAATCCATTAATGACCCTGCCCCGTTATATGGACATTAACGCGCGCGACAATATCGGCACTGTCATCGCAATTGGGGACGAAGCTGCCGCCTATGCCGAACAGAACAAAGCCACCGAATTGGAATACTACGACATCGTCTGCGCCCCCAGCTACGGACCCATTCCCTAAACCATGATGGACGATGGGAAATACTTCCATCGTCCAAAATTGATTTACAATTCCACGTGTATGCAAACAAGAAATACCATTCAAGAAACTCTCCTGCGTTCCACACTCATCCTATCCATTGTGTCCATTCTGGTTTCCTGCCAGTTAACACCTTCTCCGGCGGCAAATAACGCAACGGCTGTTTCAACCGACCCAGCGCCGCCCCTGCCGGAAACCTTTCAAACAGACCTATTAAATCCCGTCGACACGCCGCACACCTACGTGGAAGAAACCTGCCGCTATTTGCGCAACAAATGGAATCCGCTCAATGCTGCGCCGGGGACAGTGGTGATGGTCATTCTGTTCAAAAATATCAATCGTGGTACCGCTGACCTGCCAGACAGCATCAGCGTGGTCGAATTTTTTGGGTTGATGAACCAACTCGAGGCGCAGGGTTTTGAGGCGATCAGTCCCGATCAACTGCAAGCCTTTCTGGAACGGAATGTTATGCTTCCCTCCCGTTCGGTTTTACTAATCCAGGATGGCAACCAAACGGCAGACTATTACGACAGAAATTTCAGAGAGTTTTTTGAAACCTGGGGCTGGGGAATCACCAACGGCTGGGTGAGTGAACGCGATATCGATGAAACTCTGCTAACCGATAACATCGCACTGGAAAACGAAGGTTTTGTTAATCATCAGGCACGCGGAGTTTCACCCAATGCGGTGTTGACAGATGATGCGGCAAAGACCATCATTGCCCGTGAACTTCAGGGATCATTAACCGGGTTCGCAAACCAATTTGCGAAAACTCCTACGATCATCATCTGGCCCAATGGCGGCTTCGGGATCAGACCCGTGGAAGCCGCACGTCAATTGCGTTTCAAGTTAGGGTTCACCTCCAACTCTCGTGGACCGCTTATGTACAATTGGGTGCCCCTGGCTGATTTGTTTGACCTGCAACGCCCAAACCTGTTGCCCGAAGGCACAGTTGCCGACCCATTGATGACTCTGCCGGTGTACTCCCCCAACGAAGCCGTAGCCGCCATAGACAGTGTGCGCGCCATTGGGAAGACCGCAGGGGAATACGCTGAATTACAAAAAAATGCTGAATTCATTTATTATGAAAATGTTTGTGAAGAAGAATATGGACCCATGCCAACACCATAAAGGAGACTACCATGTCTGATTGTATTTTTTGCAAGATCATTAAAGGGGAAATTCCCAGCACCAATGTATATAAAGACGAACAGGTGGTTGCCTTTCGTGACATAAACCCTGCCGCACCCATTCATATTTTGATCGTCCCGAAAAAACATATCGAGTCGGTAAATATATTGATCGGAGACGATGAACCCCTGATTGGGCATCTCTTTACGATCGCTAAACAACTTGCGGCACAAGAAGGAATAGAAGAAAAAGGCTATCGCCTCGTGGTGAATACAGGTGCTGATTCTGGGCAAACCGTTGATCACCTGCACTTGCATCTGCTCGGCGGCAGGCAAATGCATGCATTAGGGTAAAATCACCACAGCGATCAGCGCAAACGGGCTGGTCGCTTTTTTATGAATAGACGATGGACGACAGACGATTGACCATGTCAATTTTCCATCGTCATCTTTGAGGAGAACCTATGCCCGAACGAGACATCTATCTTTTATCCCCGCGCGCACTCAGCCCTGAGACCATTGCGGTGGCATTTGCAAAAACATCACGCTCGCCAGAATCTTTTCGTGAGATCGCCGCCGAGCTAAGCGACGAATCATCGGCAAAATTTCACGAGAAATGGGTCGTGGGCTACGGTCACGCCTCGGTGGCGGAACATGCCGTGTTGCACCTTGCCTTCGAAAATGTATCGCGCGTTGCCATCGAAACCATCGAAGGCAACCGGCTCGCATCCTACACGGAAAAATCGACCCGCTATCAAAAATGGGGACCGGATGATTTCACCATCCCACCCGAACTGGATGATCATCCACTGCGCGATGAATTCATTGCAACCGTACGCCTCCTTTTCTCGACCTATGCTGAGTCGCTCGACCCGACAAAGAATCTCATCGTCGAGCGGACTCCGCGCCGCGACGGCGAAAGTGATGAAGCCTACGACCGCCGCATCCGCTCACAATACGTGGACCGCTGCCGCTTCCTCCTCCCCGCTGCTGCAAATGCAAATGTAGGCATGACCGCCAATGCACGTGTCATCGAAATGACCATTCGCAAGATGCTCTCACATCCACTCGAAGAAGTCCGCCAGATCGGCGAAAAGATGAAGGAAGTCTCGAAGGCAGAGACGCCGACGCTGGTCAAGTATGCGGATGCGAATGAGTATTTGGTGGAGACGGTAAAGCAGTTGGAAGGTCAAAGGTTGAAAGTTGAAGGTCAGACGCAAAATTGGTGTTCGCTAATCGACTATGACAAAGACGGCGAAAGGAAAATTCTCGCTGCGGCTTTATATCGCTTTGATGAAATCCCTTATGCTGATGCTTTAGTTTATATAAAATCGCTCAAGAAAAAAGAACGCGAAGCTCTGGCTGAATCTCTGTTGGGTAAACTCGGCAAATACGATATTCCCCTGCGCGAGTTGGAATATTCCACCTATACCTTCGACCTCGTCATGGATCAGGGTGCTTATGCAGAGTTCAAACGTCACCGCATGATGACGCAAACCCCACAGCGGCTGACCACAAGGCTTGGGTACACGACTCCGCTACTTATAACGGAAGCAGGCTTCGGGTCCAAGTATGAGGCGGCGATGGATGCAGCCCATGCGATGTATGAAAAGCTCCACGTCTTCAATCCAGACGTCGCTCAATACATCGTCCCCAATGGGTTTAATCGCCGGGTGCTGGCGCAGTTCAACTTACGTGAAGCATTTGCCTTCTGTCAGTTGCGCACAGCTGCCAATGCACATTTCTCCATTCGGCGTGTGGCACAAAAAATGTATGAAGATATTTCGCGGGTTCATCCCATGCTGTCGAAGTATATGAAACTGCGCGAAGAGACCTGGCAAAGCGTGGAAGAAAATTATTTTTCAAAGATATAAAAAAAGCTCTGTTCGGGGCTGAGCCCCGAACAGAGCTTTTTTATTAATCGTCGTCTTCGTCTTTCTTCTTGACCCCAAAGATCGCATCGATCTTTTCCATGATCTCTGGCGTAAGCTTAGGCGCGATCTCGGCAGATTTCATATTCTCATGCACCTGCTCCACACGGCTCGCACCGGTGATGACCGTGCTCACGAAGGGATTCTTCAAACACCAAGCTAGTGCAAGTTGAGCGACTGTGCCGCCAAGTTCTTTGGCAATCGGCTCTAGTGCTGCTACTTTAGCAAGTTTCTCCTGGTTGGTTAAGTTGCCATGCAACCACTCATAGCCCTTGAGCGCGCCGCGGCTATCTTTCGGAATGCCTTGGTTGTATTTGCCAGAAAGCAGACCCGAAGCCAGCGGACTCCAAATGGTGGTGCCATAACCATATTCTTTATAGAAGCGCACATAATCGCCTTCGAGGCGTCCGCGTTCGAAGAGATTGTACTGCGGCTGTTCGACCACCGGCTTGTGCAAGTGATGGCGCTCTGCGATTTGGATGGCTTCAACAATTTCTGAAGCCGCCCATTCAGAGGTACCCCAGTAAAGCGCCTTGCCCCACTCGATGATGTTGTGCATCGCCCACACAGTCTCTTCAATAGGCGTGGTCTTATCAGGGCGGTGGCAGTAGATCAGGTCCACATACTCCATGTCGAGACGTTCGAGCGCACCGTTGATGCCTTCAATGAGGCGTTTGCGATTGAGCGTATTCTTTTCATTGACGCCATCATGCAAGCCCCAATAAAATTTGGTCGAGACCAAATAACTGCTGCGACGCCACTTCAATTTCTTGAGTGCCGCTCCCATCACCTCTTCCGACTTGCCGCCCGCATACACTTCAGCATTATCGAAAAAGTTCACTCCGTGGTCATACGCCGCCGCCATGATCTCAACAGCCGCGCCCACATCCACCTGGTTCTTGAAGGTCACCCACGACCCAATGGATAACTCACTGACTTGAATACCTGTCTTGCCAAGATGACGATACAGCATTGTTCCTCCAAAAGATTTGCTATGCTCTAGCGAGGGCTAAGCCCCTGCTAGAGCATAGATTTTATTCATTATAATCATCTCATGCGAAAAATTTTGCTTCTCAGCATATTCCTCTACGCATGTGCAACACCTGCCACGCCCAACGAGACAACAGACGACCCGCCCGCCCCCTACCTTACCGCCACACCCGCAGCCACGTCCACGCCGAACGTGCTGGTCATCGTCGAAACCCCTGTACCCACCAACACCCCGCAAATTTACATCGTCGAGTCAGGCGATACGATCAGTGAAATTGCCGAGAAGTTCAAAATTCCGCAAGCAGATTTGATCGCGGCGAACCCGGATGTGAACCCGAACACGCTCGCCATCGGGCAGACTCTCATCATCCCAGACCTCTCTGCCTCTCTCGCCGCCGCCTCAACCCCTACGCCGATGCCTGTTCCCATCACCCAAGCCGCCTGCCACCCCACCGCGGATTCTGGCAACTGGTGCTTTGCGCTCATTCACAATAACACATCGGGCGTGCTTGAAAACGTCTCGGCACAAATTACGATCTTCGATGAAGATAACAATGCCATCACAAGCCAAACCGCATTTTTGCCATTGGATATCCTTTTGCCAAATTCATCCATGCCTGTGTATGTCTTCTTCCCCAATACGCCTGCAAACGTAAATCCGCAGATCCAATTGCTAAGCGCCATGCCGGGCGGGTCTGCGTATCTCCCCGCAACTTTAGACAATACCATCGCGCAAATTGACTGGGATGGAAAATTTGCCCAAGTCAGCGGACGAGTCTTTCTGCCTGCCCAAACAAACGCCGCAACCCATGTCTGGGTCGCGGCGGTGGCATATGATGCAAATGGAACAGTGGTCGGCGTACGGCGCTGGGAAGGCGGAGCGCTCCAGCCGGGGAGTTCTCTCAACTTCGACTTTAGCGTATCCAGCGTCGGCGGGAAGATCGAGGCGGTGGAGTTTTTTGTGCAAGCACGACCATAGCCCCCTCCGGCTTCGCCACCTCCCCCAAATACGACAGAAGTACCGTCGTATTTGGGGGAGGCTGGGTGGGGGTTATTTTCCTTCCAACCACATATATCGCTCAGACGAGATCGAGATCGGGGTGTACATGTATCCCTTCACATACGACTGGACGAGTTGATACGAAAGTGAGTGCGTGGTGAAGAGCACGGGAGCATCATTGACAATGATGCGTTCGGCTTCTTGATACATGGCGATACGTTTGGTCACATCGGGCTCGATGCGTGCGGCTTCGAGCAGGGTATCCAACTCGGGGTTGGAATAGCCGCCGAAATTTTGCGGTACATTACTATGGAAGAGCACATCGGCAAAGTTTTCGGGGTCGGGGTAATCAGCACACCAGCCGCCATCAAAGATCTGACCGTGATTGCCGGAGAATAGTTGTTGATAGTAGAAATTGAAATCAAGATTCTCGATCTTGATCTTCACGCCGAGGTTTTGCTCCCACATCTCTACCAACGCAGCAACCGTGCCGCCGACATAACTGCCCACACCCGAATTGGTGTACACGATCTCTGGCAGTCCTTCGGGTCCGCCGTATTTGGATTGTTTGAGCAATTCACGTGCTTGTGCCGGGTCGTAGGGCAAGCCCTGCAAGCCATAATCAAAACCGGGCAAGCCAGGAGGGTACAACCCTACAGCCGGTATTGCCACTCCGCGATAGAGAACATCCACATAGCGCTGACGGTCAAATGCCATACTGAATGCCTTGCGGACATTGACATCATCAAAAGGCGGCAAGTTGGTATCGAAGACGACGTAACCGGTACACAGATTCACACCGGTGACAAGGTTGCGGCTTAGCGGTTCGCTCGGGTTGAGCATGCGTTCAACGTCGTACAAACCTACTCCGGCAATATCCACATCACCGGTTTCAAACAGACGCACATCGTCGCCTGCATATAGTTTATAAACCACATAGGGAATGGATGGCGCGCCCAGATAAAAATCTTGGTTGGCTTCATAAACGATGTACTCGCCAGAACGCCATTCCTGTAACTTATAGGGTCCGGTTCCGTTTGGCTGTCGCACCCACTCTTCGCCAATCGATACGTTTTCTTCATCCACGATATAGGATGTAGGGAAGGTCAGTTTCATCAGGAAGTAGGGCTTCGGCGCATCGATCGTAACCTGAAGTGTCTTTTCATCTATCACCTTTAGCCCGCTGATGCTTTCAGCTTCTCCCGACGCTTTTTCGCGCACACCCACAATATCTACGAGGTAGGTGAGGACGGTGTCAGATGCCATCTCAGGGCTGGCAGCGCGTTCCCAAGAAAAGACCACGTCTTGAGCCGTGACGTCACGTCCATTATGGAATTTGGCGTTGTCGCGAATCTTGAAAGTATAGATCGTGCCATTGCCGCTCACTTCCCATGTTTCAGCAAGGTCGGGGCGAATGTTCAAGTTTTGATCGAGTTGCACCAAGCCGCTAAAGACAAGCTTATCGCCTGAACTGTAGGTGGTGGCGGGGTCATAATTACGCAGGTTGGCAGATTCACCGCCGTTGTAAACCAATGCCTGATCGAGCGGAACGCCGATCTGAAATTCAAGTCCGGCTGGCGCGCTGGCAGTCAGCAAAATAGAGGAGAGCAAGATCAAAGCCAAGCCGCTGAATGTTATACGCTTTGGGTTGAGAACCTTATACACTTTTGCCTCCTTTGTTGCCGCGACGAATCACAACCATGAGTATTATGACTCCGATGATCAATAGAAAGACGAGGCAAAAACAGATCAACGCAAGGGTCAATGCCAGCGGCGGACGGTTGCTCTCTTCTGGTTCGGGATTCGAAGAAGAGCTTGGAATCGCACCGGGTGTTGCAGTGATCGCCTGTGGAATGCCGTCGATCGGAATGTAGGTCGGCACGTAAGTTGGTGTGGGTTGGGCGGTTGCCTGTGCGATCAATAAGGGAGTCAGCCCCAGTGATTCGCGCCAGGCGGCATCGAGTCCATTCGTATCGAAGCCGTAGATGGCGACCAGGGCATCGTCTGTCGGCTCGGCGTTGCTCAAAGCCGTGAGCAGTTGGCTCATTTTCTCCTGCCCGTGGGTCTCGATCATATATTTGACGACGCTGTACGATTGGGCATAGGAGAGCAGGGCTTTATCGGGAATCTCAGAAAAGTTACCACCCAAGGTTCGCAATGGAAAGAAGGCATCATCTCGCAAGGCAAGGTCGAACTGCTCTTTCATGCTGCCATCCAACTCACCTTCATTGTAGACCGCCAAACCTTCGTTCAACCAGGTTGGAATGAAACCAATACAAGTGAAGGCGTTACGGCCAACAAGGATGTGGGTCACTTCGTGGATGACAGTAGCTTTATCAAATTCAGCATCGCCAGATGTACCCATAATGATGATGCTAAAGTCGGAGTATGCCAAGCCGCCTGTCCATTGCGGTTCGTAGAGGATGGCGTCACGCATTTCCTCGTAGCTGGGGTAGACGAAGATTTCAACGGGGATGTCCGGCTTCATGCCTGCCTGTTGTTCGTTGCGGCGAAGTCCTTCCTCCCCTGCTTCAAGCATGGATTGGGCAAAGGTTTCGCTTGCGCCATAATAATGAATGCGCACGCCATCACTGGAGACGGTTTGCCAGTCGTTCGTTTCATCGAGCCAGATGACGGTTTGTGGATCGCTTAGATATTCTGCGCCAGAAGAGTCGACATATCGCCAACGCCACCAGATGGTGGTTCCCGGCGGGAGTGAGCCGCTCTGACGCATGTCCCACGTCCAAGAGACTTGGGCTGTGGTGCCAGGCTGCAGTTCGGGGAAGGCTTTGGCGGTCACTTCGCCGCAGTTGAGTTGTTCGCTGCCATATTCGAGGGTCACATCCACGATCTCAGCCGGGGCATTAAGAGTGGCAGAGAAGGTAACAGTGTTTGGAAATTCCAGGGTGGCAGTATCCGCTTCCACGTCGGCTTGAGGCGCGGCATGGACGTTGATCGGGGCTAGCAGGGAAATGATAAGAGCTATAGTTAGGATGGGTAGTCGATGGTGCATCCTCGTCCTCCAGTCGTTTTGGCAACTATACCGCACTCGGCGGTAAATTACGATTATTTAGAAATGGGTATTTTATAACATCAAAGAAATTTTTGTTGCCACCTGCCAGGGCAGGGTTTAAGCCGTCATGTACGAATAGGACAATATCACGCAGAATTTATGACATCCTTCCGCCTTTAAACTCAGGCGTATTTAATGTCAACATGTAAAATGGACATAGATTGTTCAATTTGGTTCTACCACCCATTTGGAGGCATTCATGCAACGAAACAAATTCTTTATCGGCGGCGCGCTCATTCTGGCAGCTGTCGTTTACCTGATCGTTTCTTCAACCCAAGCCAGTGCGGAATATTTTATGACTGTGGATGAGTTGAATGCGAAGGGTTCTTCGGCAGTCAACCAAAGCGTCCGCCTTTCTGGCGCGGTTTTGGGTGACACCATTCAATATGACGCCGACACCTTGACGCTGACGTTCGAAGTGGCGCATGTTCCCGGCGATAATGCTGAGATCGAAGCGCTTGGCGGGCTGGCTGTTGTGTTGAATCAGGCGGTTAATGACCCCACTCGTTCACGCATCAAGGTCCGCTATGAAGGTGTGATGCCCGACCTGCTTCGCAATGAAGCCCAGGCGATCATGACCGGCAAGCTGGGTGAAGACGGCGTCTTCGTTGCCGAGGAGTTATTGCTCAAATGCCCCACTAAATATGAAGAGGCTGTGCCCGAACAGGCAGCTGCGAACTAACCAAATAACCTGATGGGTGTTGTATCCATCAGGTTTTGTTTCTATACCCACCTCCCCCGGCCCCTCCCCTGAATGGGAGGGGAGATGATAGGAAAACATTATGCTCCCAGAATTTGGATTTGGCGTTTTATTGGTCAGCTTTCTCGTAACAATTTATAGCGGTGTCGCCGCGTATTATGGAGCCCGCTCGCATTCTGCCACATTGGTGGAAAGCGCCCGCCGCGCACAATTGCTCACCTTCCCTTTACTTACTCTTTCATCTTTAATTCTCATTTACATGCTGGTTAACAACCGCTTCGATGTTTCATTTGTATACGAAGTGACCAGTTCCAGCATGCCCACTTACCTTAAGGTGACCGCCTGGTGGGGCGGGCAAGCCGGCTCTTTACTCTTCTGGGCATGGCTGCTCTCGCTTTTCACTTCAGCAGTGACACTGCGCAAATGGGACCGCGACATTGAATTCTTGCCGTGGGTCATTGTAGTTTCTGCTGTTACGTTGACCTTCTTCATTGGCATGAATGTTGTCTTTGAGAATCCGTTCACACGCTTCTGGGTGGTGAATGGAGAGGTCATTCCGAGCATGTTCTCTCCGGCAGCCGGTGCAACAGTGTTCACACCGCAGGATGGGCAAGGCTTGAATCCGCTTTTGCGACATCCGGGTATGGTCATTCACCCGCCGATGCTATATCTTGGTTTTGTTTCCTATGTTGTGCCGTACGCTTTCGCGATGGCGGCTCTCATCACTGGTCGCACCGATGATCGCTGGACTCGCATCACTCGCCGCTGGTCACTTTGGGCGTGGTTATTCCTTTCGCTCGGGTTGGTACTCGGTGGACGTTGGGCATATGATGTGCTCGGCTGGGGCGGCTACTGGGGTTGGGATCCGGTTGAGATCGCGGCATTCATGCCGTGGTTAACCGGAACCGCATTTTTACACTCCGTTATGATCCAGGAAAAACGCGGCATGCTCAAGCACTGGAACATGATCTTGATCATCCTGACCTACGCCCTGGTCATCTTCGGCACCTTCCTAACCCGCTCTGGTGTGCTCTCGTCGGTGCATTCATTTGCGAACAGCCCGATCGGTCCCTTCTTCATGGGCTTTGTTTCGCTAACCTTGATCGCTTCGGTTGCCCTGCTCATCAAACGTTGGCCCGAACTTCGCAGCGAGACGGAAATGAAGTCGATGCTCTCGCGCGAGGCGCTCTTCCTTCTTAATAACCTGCTCTTCATGGGCATTCTCGTTGTTTGCTTCTGGGGTGTCATTTCTCCGCTGGCATCTGAACTCTTCGCCGGAACCAAGATCACGGTCGGACCTCCCTACTATGAACGTGCAACCGGTCCACTCTTTGCGGGTCTGCTTTTCTTGATGGCAATCGCGCCGCTCTCTGCCTGGGGACATTCCACCTT
>JAFLCF010000087.1 GCA_017303735.1 Anaerolineae bacterium | reverse complement strand
CGACTGCTCCTGCACACAAAGGTGCATATGGATTGCGCCTAAAAATCGAGCGGGAAGGCAAGAAAGCATTTGTCTCTATGTCTTGTGAGTGTGAAGATTTCAAGGGGCGTGGCGTCATGATCGATACGTCCCACATCCAGCCTTGCAAGCACCTGCTCAAGTTCATGAAAATAACTGACGTCATGGATGTGGATGCCCAGGCAGGTAGCACAAAACCGATCGCGCGAGCCGAAGAATCTAATTCCTCTGACGCTCCGGAAGAGAAGGAATCTTTATTGCCTTTTTCCGAGCGCGTGAAGAACGCGATCAACAAGGCAGTGATGTCTCTTGCAGACGCAACTACTGCAGTATTAAATGAAGGATATGTTCCCTTCCTTCTTGGTCCGACTGGCTGCGGTAAAACATCTGCTGTTTCACAGGCCGCGATCAAGCTTGGTGCGCGCTTTTTTGAAACAGCGGGCGCGGACTCGTGGACAGATTCCGACCTGGTTGGCGTGATGATGCCAAATGGTACACCCATGCCTGGACCGATCGGCGCTGCCATGACACACGCAGAAATGTCCGAAGACCGTGTCCTTGTATTCCTCGATGAATTCCTGCGTTTCTCTCCAAGGGCGCAAGAGTCCATGATGCGTATCCTGCTCCCCAAGAGCGCCGATGTCGCAAAGGCGATGGGTATTGAGCACGATGGTCCCGTACGCATGACCTCTGCCCCATTCTGGGGTGAGAGCTGGGCGCCAGCAGAACGCTTCATGATCGTTCTTGCCGCAAATCCATGGGGCAACCTTCCCGATCCGGCGCTAATTCGCCGTGTCGAACCCATCGAAGTGAGCTTCTCGAATGATATCCTCTCGCTGTTCACCGGCAAGGCGAAAGATGCCATTGAGGTGAGCTGGAAGGGCGTGAAGGACGGAACGCTTCCTCTGCCTGTGGAGTATGGCGAGTTGTCCCGCGCGAAAGCGCCGGATGATATATCGTTCCTGGGTCGTTACCTGTCTCGTCTGAAGGCAGTTGATCCTGTTGCTGCATCCGGGTATCAAACCCTGA
This sequence comes from Anaerolineae bacterium, assembly GCA_017303735.1. Next base: position 16,948 of record JAFLCF010000087.1, on the reverse strand, counting down.
TGGGCAACACCGCAAACAGATGAGGCGGGATATGAACATCTCGTTTCTGTCTGAATTGCAAAAGATCCTTGACCTGGTCGTGACGCTGTTGATGGAAGGCGTTGCGCGGGTTACCGTCCCAACTGTGGTAATGGCTGACGATGATACAGCTTCTACCAACGGGAAGTCCTATGTCCGAATGCCGAATGAATTTCTCGGCGTTCCCATCCAGAATCAAATGTCGAATGCGATTGGTCTCCTTGCCCACGAGATCGGTCACTGGCTACAACCCCTTGATGAAATCATTAAGGTGGAGAAAGCTACTGGACTCGACCATGGTGTTATCAATCTTCTGCTGGATATCCAGCTTGAGGAAAACATCGCCTGGATCATGCCGCTTTTCAAAAGCAACTTGATCAGTGTGCGAAATGACATTGGAAGTCACCACAAAAAGGAGTACATTGACGGCTTGAAAAAAGCGGAAGTGGAGAAAGATTTTCTTTCTGCTGCTATCAATGGATTACTTCTTGGTAGATTTTGCAGAGATACATCCCATTCGTACAGTACGAATATGCTCTCCAATGCGAAGGATAAAAGATTGATCGGATTCCTTCAGGAGGCTTCTGCTTTTATGGAAGCGCATCCCGCCCACCTGCCCAAGATGCTACACAGCATCGCAAGTAGGTATCCTGAGTTGTGTAAACCCCAGGACCAAAAAGGAAGCGTCAACTCTGAAAGCGAAGGAATTGCTGGGGACGATCAGATCAACCCCACATCAGCCGTATCCAGCGGAAATGTCGATGAACTAAAGAGATTCCTTCAATCGGCAATCTTGATTTATCAGGGATCGGCTGATAGCAAATCGCGGGAAGAAAGATTGTATAGTTCGATCCCTGCTGCCCCAGATGTGATTTCAGCGAGTCGCCGAATCCAACGACGCTGGGAAGTTCCCCGTGCATCAGGTTCGGTGATGGGTCCAGGGCGTATGAATCGTCTTGCTGCGGTACGCGGCGATCCAATTCCATTCGATGTTCCCCAATCTGTTGGAAAAACGAAGCCGAAAGTTCAGGTGGTTTTGGTGGCAGACTGGTCAGGATCGATGCAGGGACTTCCCTGGTACGAAACCCGCCGAGCTGCACAAGCTGTGACCCTTGCAATTCGCTCAACAGGCGGGGACGTTCGTGGGGCGATCTTTGAGGATTTCCTGATGCACACCAAGGATTTTAGTGCGGAGATATTCTTCTCTACGCGAGTTGGGAATTTGAATATTTCAGACGCCCAAGGCAATTACACGTCATTTGGATGGTTGCCATTAGTCTGGCAAAAATTCCCAAAACATCGAGTTGTCCTGCTGACTGATGGGAATGGAATGACACCCCATGCCGTTCCAACTGCATGCCGAAAACGCACATCGGCAATCCTTCTGAAAGTCAATGACGGTCAAATCCGCTTACAAGTGGAGAATACTGTCAACAAATTTGCGGAGCGTTTCGTTCATGTCAATAACCTGGACGAAATCGCCACCGCCTGGTCGCTGGTAATCCCAAGACTGGCACAATAATAGAAAGCGAGGCAAAAAAGCCTCGCTTTTTTTAAAGTTGGCTATTCCAAATATTCGAAAAAAAAAAGGGAATGGATAAGTGTATAATTTTACTGTAAGCACCCAAGTTTTCCGTTAATTAAAAATGCTTATTTGGCTTGAATTACCTTAATAAGGAATACTAAATGAAAATATTAAAATACCAATATTCTGGAACCGAATGGGAATTCCAGGAAACTGAATTCCAAGATGTGAACTTGATTGTAGGTGATTCGGGTACAGGAAAAACCCGTTTACTTAATACAATTTTTAATCTTGGATCACATGTAGCCAAAAATGTAATTGGGGCAGCAAATAGCAATTGGAATCTAACGGTTGGTATCGAGGACAAGAAATACTCATGGAAAATATCTACAGATGTAGAGGAAAATAAACCAATTGTTGTGTATGAAGAATTGCTTTTAAATGATCATAAAATAATTGAAAGAGATAAAACCACCTTATCGTTTCAGGGAAATGCCTCTATTAAACCTCCGAAAAACGAGATGGCAATTTCCACTTTGCGTGAAGAGGACTTAATAAAACCTCTCCATGAAGGTTTTTCGAGAATATTACGAAGAAGTTTTTTTAGAGATGATGTTGAGCGCAACGCCGGATTTCAAGCCATTAACGCAAATGTATTGAGAAAAATTGGTGAGAGTCAAGACTTAAATGAACTTTACAAAGCAGATTTGGGGCTTAACTTAAGGCTTTCTTTGCTAAAAACTCATTTTGCTGGCGTGTATGAAAAAATCGTCAATTTCTATATGCAATCATTTGATTTTATTACTGAAGCAAAAATAATATCCAGCGATAAATTAGAATCCATTGAAATTCCACTAAGTTCTACACCTGTTTTTTGTGTTCGAGAGCGAAATGTGAAGAAATGGATTAGATTAGATGAATTGTCTTCTGGTTTACAAAAAGCCTTACTGATAATAACAGATTTACTTGCGCTTCCAGAAGATATTATTTATTTGATAGACGAATACGAAAATTCATTAGGCATAAGTGCAATAAACGTTTTACCCGATGTTTTACTTTCTTCAAATCTAACCAAGCAGGTTTTTATTACAAGTCACCACCCATACATAATAACTAAATTTCCTGTAGAAAACTGGTATGTCGCTCATCGAAATGGATCAAAAGTATCATTCGCTTATGGGGATAAATTAGTAGCACGATATAGTGCATCAAAGCAGGATAAATATTTCCAATTGGTCAACGATCCATTTTACAGTGAGGGAATAGAATGAATATCTACGTAATAGTGGAAGGAGAGAAAGCAGCAAAAAAAATCTATCAAAAATGGATCACCTTGGTAAACCCAAACTTAAGAAGCGTGGATTATTTGACCGAATTCACACAAAATAATTTTTTGGTTTATCACGGGTTAGGTCAGCCAATTTGGGGAAGAGTGAGTGCGGCTATTGAAGATGTAAATAACACAAAAAGTATTGACAGGTTAGTTATTGCGCTTGATTCCGAGAACAAAAGCTACAATGAAAAATTAGAAGAAGCTAAAGAGCAGGTTGAAAAACTTGGATGTCGAGTGGAAGTCAAATATATCGTTCAACATTTTTGCCTTGAAACATGGTTGCTCGGCAACAGGGATATATTTAGAAAAAAACCGAATAACAATTTATTACGAGAATACTATGTAAAGTTTGACATTCGTGCCGAAGATCCTGAAAACTTACCAAATCATCCTAAAAAAGCAATGAATAGAGCGACTTTCGCTTACAACTATTTACGACTTGGAATCAGCGATGTTTATGGTGAAGAAAAATGGTACAACAAGAAAAATCCAGGTATTGTGCTTGAAGAACAATATTTTAAAAAAATTAAGCAGAGATACGAAAACATTAATCACATTAAAAGTTTTCAAGGTTTCATTCATGCATTTCAATAGTTTCCCCATATCATTTGTACATTGAGGCCGGTTGATCTATTGTTATTCAACCCTTTTTCCCACTGATTTCCAACTTTCCAATAGGTGTTGCAAACTCCCCCTCGTCATGTGCTATGAGAATCTGACGGGCAGGACAATTGGCAGGTGAAAAAACTCCAATCGAAAGAGAATCCAAGAGACTAGTATCACCTATATAGTCTAGGTTGGTATGCTCCAACTGACCAACTATTCAGGGTAACCGTAATTGATTTACAGATTTTTGCCAAAATACGGCTTTTCCGACATAGATTTTGTTAGGCAATTAGTGTTAACCTGAATAGTTGATGATTTAATTTCCCAATTCAAGGACATCCACCTTGATCATTCTTCTTCTAATTGCCAAGCATCATCTGGAATCCCTGCCAATGCAATCACATTATGGCAAAAACTCTTTATGCTGACAGCTGACAAATTCAAATACAGCCACCATCCGTTAGGCAGTTGCCTGCAAGCGCTTTGAAACTCCTGCTTGTCAAAATAGGACTGCATCTGATCAGCAATCTTTGTATCAAAATCATCCGAAACATCACTAGCAACTTGGGCGGTATAGTAGGCAACATCTCGCCAGGAGTTCACCACAAAAGATTGCCCCAATATTGTCAGTGACTTGGGTTTTCTGCCAGTTGATTTTTGAGGCGCTGGGGGAGTTCCTAGTTCTGGCCAGATGGCTAAAATCGCTTCAATAAGAAAATTAGCACGGATTTGTATAGCCTTGTCATCCCATTTGTCTACTGGCTGGCTAAAATATTCGCTATTGAGTTTTAACGCATGAGAGGATAAAAGCCCCTTCTTTTTCTCAAATCGAGAGTTAGACAATTCACCGTTCCACTCTTGCGTAACAAGAGTCAGGTTCCCGATCGTATCCAGGTAGTCCTTGAATATCTGATCCCAGTCTGAGCCCAAATGAGATTTCCATTCTGCACTCAGAGTCTGCGGCATGATATGTTCCACCGTGGGGGCATTATCTAATACTGTATACCCACCAGAATGATTTTTGATCGACAGATATCGATTTATTGACTCAAACACAAGGACTATTTTTTCCCGCGCCTGGCTTCCTCGCCCATACATTCTTTCGGTAACAAGGTCGCGTTTGATGTTACTGTCAGATGGATAATACTTTGTGATTATCACCTTCTTCAGTGTTTCTGCAAGCTTAGTCGGACTCAACTCTCTCCACAACGTCGGAAACATTTTGTTGAGGTAGTTTGTTGGTTCACTCGTTAGATAACGTCGAACGATATAGTTCTCCAAGACATCAAGAACTTCAACAAACTCTTCGCGTGAAAGTTTCTTTTCACTATATGCTTCATAGACCTGCATTAAAAATGGGTAGGCCGTAGAAATTTCAAGAACATTCAAGCGGCGCAATTTGGTTCGAATATCGTTTTCTGGTTCATGTTCAGGGCGAAGTAAACGATCGTAGTATTCAGCGAACTTCCTTAGAGTTGCAATTTCATTCTCAAATAGCTCAGGTGTTGGGTATTCATTCTCAATGCGATCACGGAAGCGTTCGTACACATGTCGTTCGTTACAAAGAACCCCATTTTGCATGGTCAAGTAATGACGAAGGAATGCCGTTAACTCCCCCAACCCAGACCTTCCAACGGTTCTCTTATCCTGTAACAAAGTCTCAGTCATGGACCAGTATTTATCAAATATCTCTGCCTGTTTCTTTTCTGGCAACTTCATAGCGATATAGTTACGAACTAGATCCGCCTGTGTCAGAGGCTTATTCTTTGCATTCAGGCTTTCGAATATTTCATAGGGACGCTCACCCTGGTCCAGGTCAATAAAGACGACTTGAAGACTATTGGACAGCACAAGGAAAAGGTGGTCGGGGTTAACCGTGTTCGTCTTTATTCTTGTTTCAAGTTCTTTAAGAAAAAAGCGGTACGCGTCAGGGATCTTCGAATCAATCCCCTTGGGAAATTCCTCCCCGTTTATCATTGCAAAGTAAGCTTCTCGATCCCCGTATTTTTTAGTCGGAACCAGTTTATAAAAAAGAATATCGCTCTCATCAGGGTTTGTGAGCAGACGACGCATGCGTTTGTGGAGCGGAGGGTGGCTTTCTTCAACAATATTGCTCAATGCGCACAACATTAGAGAAATGGACGTAAGGCGCTGCTGGCCATCCACCAATTTGAAAGCGGGCACAACACCATTCCTAGTGCCGTCATTAATGACTACCAAGGCGCCCATGAAATGTTCTGATTGTTTTTCAGGGTTATATTCATCATGAAGTCCAATGACATCATTCAATAAAGTCTGCCAGTTCTCCTTTTCCCAGGCATACTCTCGCTGAAAATGCGGCAGCATGTAATGGACATCACCACCGCTGCTAAATACTTTTGATATTTTCAGGCTATCTGCTTTCATGGATTTTCCTCTTCTATGGCGTGTTGTGAGTTGCAGTTGGTGCAGTGGCTGAAATTGGGCTCTTGGTTTTACTACATTGATCTTGTAGGGACTTCACAGGCAATATATTCACCTGTAAGGACTGATTTCCATCAACAACATAAACTTTTATTAGCTTGCAGGTTTTCTTGTCGATTTACTTGAAAAGTAAATATTTTCCTTCGTTCATTGTCAAAAGATAAAGATCTTTGTAAACGAAAACATCCTCACCAACATGAATTTTTCTTTGTCGAATCAGCCTCATTAATCAGGTTTCCCGCTCATTGCAAGTTTCTCAATACCAGGCACCAGCCTGTATAACACCTCACCTCGGGAGTCTGTAAACCTCTGCAACATGTCTTGGTGAACCAGGTTATCTGCAAAATCAACAAACTGACGAAGTGTTGTAACGCCTAATACCTCAAACACCTTGTCCAGGTCGGCATCCTTGGCAATAGAAAATCCGCCTTGTTGAAGTCCAAGATATAGGACGCGTCGGATATCGGGAGGGACCTCTCTTTGAGCCAATTCATCTTGGAACTTTGCAAAGCCTATTTCAAAAGCTTCAGAGTCAAGTTTTTCAGTTCCTTTTTCGATTGCTATATCTAAAATTTTGCTGCACAGCACCATAAACTGACGTGGAATACCGAACGACCTTGATGAAATAGTACGAATAACTTCATCGGTGAACGGATCCACACTTTGATAGTCGTTTGCTTCTCGGACAACATTGAGCGTATTCACTGCCACCTGGCGTAGCTGCTCAGGAGTTAATGGTTTAAGCGGAATAGTTGTATTAAAAATATTCAAACCAGAGGCAGAAGCATAGACATCCTCAAGAATAGTCAAAGTTCTACCTGTGAGAATAAAGGAGCTATTGTGATCTCGAAGCAAATCCAAGGAAGATTCGAGCATTGCTTTAATGCTATGCTGATTTGGAGCACGCTCTAAATCGTCAATGGCAATGACGACCCTCTTATACCCCTTTTTTTTAATCGCAATATTTAGCAATTTCTCGAGATAGTATTCAGGTAATTCTATGTTGAGTTTCGTAGAAATATCTCCACCTACTTCACCACCTGTTTTAGCAGCAAAGATTTGTGGAATCTGTACCTCAAACCCAACATTCAAACCGCGAGAGCGTGACTGTGTTATTTCCTCGCCGGTGATTGCGGAAAGAATCTCGCGAGATGTTTTATCTCTAGGTGCCAGTCGCTTTGCCAGAGAATAAACAATGATTTTTTGTAAATCTTCACGAGTACAACCCGAAAATTGGCGGATATGGATTGGCAGTAGTTCATGTCCAATTGTATTGTATTGCTTTTCCATTTGGTAAAGCACTGCCATGATAAAAGCGGTTTTACCAATGCCCACCATGCCACGCACAAGGACATTCTCGCCTTTATCCAAAGTTAACAAGGCTTGCGTGACTTCTTCTTCGCGGTCAACAAAAATATTCATCAATTCATGGAGGTTTCCAGAGGGAACCCCATGAAAAGGAGGCATATCTTTTAAATGCCAGTTTTTGAGAGCAGTATGCTTAGCAACTAGAATATTCGCAGCATTAATCATGTTATTCCTCCAAATTGCCACTTTGATTTTTTAAACCAGTTCTAGCATCTGTAATATCAGCTTCTAAACTGGATGCCTTGCTACCTTCGCCAAGCTCTATATACAGCTTTTGTGCTTCTTCAAGATTTTCAATAGCTTGTACATACATACGTACACGAAACTCTAAGACACCGAGGTGTTCTACTGCGTTTGCCAACCCCTTTTTATCTCGGCTTTTTTTATACAAACGATAAGCATCCATATAGTGTATTCGAGCGTCATCGTAGCTATTCATAAACTCATAAAGGAAGCCGATTTCTAACAAGACATGAGCTTGTCCAGCCATATCTTTTAATTCCACATAAAGGTTGAAGGCTTGCTCCTGGTCCTGGAGAGATATTTCCCATAACTGTTGTTCTCGCAGGCATAAGCCCCGTAAAAAAAGGATAGTCGCTCTTTGGCGTTTATAGTTCTCGCTTCCATCATTAACCAATAAATTTAAAGCATCACTCAGTTTCCTTGCAGCAAATTCAAACTGCTGATTACCCATGAGTGTTCTTGACTCTTCAAGCATTGACGCTATGTTTGATGTCAACTTTCCTTTTGCGCTTGCATATAATAAAGTAAATTTTTCCTCGCCCAAATCTCTACGCAAGTTGTTTAAAGCTTGCTGGATTGCGTCAGGAGTTTCCAACTCAGAGTTTTGGAAGTATTCTGTTATTTCAATAAGTTGCTGGATTGCAAAATTGCTATCGCCCTTCTTTGAAGCTATTTGAACACTCTCTGCTATCGTTGACGCAACTCGATCTGTATATGTTGCATCTTTGCTGCGCGCAAGTTCCTTAATGGCTTTAGTCCCAAGTTCCCAAATTTTTTCCCAATTCACCGCTTGTGCTTGTTCAAAGTAAATTTTTGATAAAACAGGAAGTAAATCCAGCCATTTTGGGAGATTGTCTTGGGAAAGCGCAAAATCAAATGCGTTTTGTAAATATTCCCTTGCTTTTTCTAGTTCAGTCTTTTCTTTTACTTGCAAGTAATGCGAAAAATAAGCCTTTCCATAGCTCTCTCGACAAAGGATTTGAATAAATTCCTTTTCTGTTTTTATAGTCTTCAATATTTCTAGAGCTTTTTTGTAATAATCTTGATTATTGGATTTTTGATAAGCCTTTATAAAAAGTCCACTAAGTTGAACTTTAGTAATCTCAGATATATCTATATCTTTTGTTTTTTCTGCTTCAAACTGGGCAGTCTGGTAGTATTGAAGCGCTTTATCAAACGTGCCGAATTCACTTTCATTTTGGAAGATGGATTCGTAAACTTCTCCAAGTTTTAGGTAAATTGAAGTTGTTGAATTTTTCGCCTTGATCCGGCTGTTTAGTTTTAATACTTTCTCATATGTTTCGGCTGCTATTTTGAAATTGCCCAATTCTCTCTGATTATCCGCTATTACCAGCAAACTATTCACTTCATGTCTTAAATCACCATGCTCTCTCGCCAGTCTCAGAGCATTTTGAGCATAATCGATCGAGGCAGAAAAATCTCTAGAAAGCATTCTTATTTCAGCAAGTGCATTCAGAACAGGAGCGAGATAACTTTTTGCTCCTAACACACTGTCAACTCTTAATAAATCCAGATATATTTCCTCAGCATTTTCTAACTTTTCGAGTGACATATAAAGATCACCCAAGTTTCTTAGCGCTCTCATCCGTCCAGCCTTATTGCCCAACTCATCGTGAATTATTAATATTCTTTGGTAAATCTCAATCGCATTGTATGGGTCTGTCTTCTCAACTATTTTTGCTTTTTGTCCCAATGCATTTGCTACGGATAAGCGATCGCCGATTCCTTCTGCTAAGAAGATCGCTTGATCAAGAAAAATAAGAGATTTCTGTTTTACCCCCAATTGAGAATAGATTAAAGCAGTGTTTATTAAAATTGAGACCTCAGAAGTTTTGCTTTCAACATTCCTGGCAATACCTAGTGCGCTCTCAAATATCCCCAGCGACTCTTCTAGTTGTTTTTGCGCTAAATAAATTTCCCCTATTTTTATTAGAGCCGAAAGTCTTATTGGTAAATAATTTGATAATTCATTCCCGTTAACTATACTTTTTAAGTCAATTAATGCTTCTTCGTATCGCCCCGAATATAAGTATCCTTCGGAACGATCGTCAATCAGGTATGCTAATGTTAATTTATCGCCTTTTTTTTCAGCCGCTTCGATTGCTGTATCTGCCCAATACAAATATTCTTTAATGTAATTTGATGCAAATATGAATTCCTTTACGTTCGTCACTATATCCCAAGCAATTGTAAATTGTTTATTTTTGAACGCTACTTCAATAGCCTTTGTAATATTGCTCCATTCATTTTCGAGAAGCGTTTGATCTTTAGTTTTTGTCATGGACTTATAAAGATCAGTAAATCTTTTTTCGTAAATCTCAGATTTTTCAGGTGAAACCTGTTGAAGAATCGAAAACTTTATCGCATCGTGTAACACGTAACCAGATGATGCTTGGGTTATATAAGATTGACTTTTAAGAACATCTATTGGAAGTTCACTGTAATTAAGATCTGCGACAATTGCCCAATTTACCATTTGTGAAGGGCCATTAAAGAAAGATGCAGCAATAATTATTTCACGCTGCCAGATTTCCGATTCGCCCAATGTCCTAAGAAAACGCTCGATAACAGTGCCTAAAACGCGATCTCTTGGATAGTTAGTTTTAAGAATGTCGTTTATAGACCCACCCTGATGCAAGAGATCAATGACTAACCCGAGAGCAAGAGGGTGCCCAGATGTTAGTTTTATGATTTGCTCCCCCTCTTCTCTTGAAAGCTCTGGTATCCGTTTTCTGATCAATTCAGAGGCTTCCTGAAAGGAGAAAGAAGAAAGCTCAATAACTATTGTGTCTGAAGAACGATGGAATTCTTTAAACATTTGACGAGCAATAATAATTATTTTTGCTCGTCTACTAATGTGCGAAATAAATGAAATTATTGCATCATTATTTTCAAGTGTTTCGAAGGAATCAAATATTAATATAGATGGATTATCTTGTATGTATGAGTTTATTTGCTCTACGATTTTTGATTTATTATCGAAAGTTTGAATTTTTAGTTGCTGACGAATAGAAGTAAAAATACCTTCTAAAATCCTGTTTTGGATATCTGCGCAATCTACCCAAACCACCCTTCCTTCAAATTTTTTATCCAATGAAAACTCGGGAGTATTTATAACTTCTCGAACTAAAGAAGTCTTTCCAGTCCCTCCTTGTCCAACAACCTGCAAAACGCCACCTCTATCGTGCCCATACAGCCACCTAGAAATATAACTTATTTCACGCTCACGTCCGAAAAAAAGATCTTTTTTTCGGGTTTCTATTTTGGACTTAATGATGTTTTTTTTACTATTTGACATATCACACTCAGAGTAACTATTATTTTGATTTAGCTTTGTGCTAAATGCAGATTACTAACGACGAAATCCAACCTCTCACCCGCAGGGTGCAGCCCTAGTGATCCACCAGCGGACAGAAACTCTCACCACTTCCCACTGATTACATTTCACTGTCTTCCTCCCCAGCGGACGCACCCGTACGATACTTGACATCATAATTGATGATGAAATCCAATTCCTCATCACTCAACCCGTAGTGACGCACCAGTAGTTTATCAATGTCGCCATACAACGCTTCTTCTACTTTTAAGTTGGTCTTTTGAACAGGGTATTTAGACTTTACTTTATCTGGAATTGATTTTTCTCCAGCAAATACATTTATGGAAAGAACTCGCTGAACGTAATCAAAAATTTCTAAACAATCCTGCCAACTCAAGCCGATTGCTTTCATAAGAAGCAAATCAGCACGCCTTGTTATGAAATATAGTTTTTTGTAATTGTAGTTTCCCACATATTTGCCAGCATTCTTTTTGAAGGCAAGCGCTTCATTTTTTCGAGCGTCAAGCAATTCTCCTAACTTGGCAAGCAGATTTATGGTGTCCTCGTCAAGTGCTGAAACCACTTTTATAAAATCTTTGATGATCCAGGTCGTAACATCAAAACCATCCCCTCTAACAAGCCAATACCATAAATAAAACTCTCCTGCCAGAACTGCAAAAGCTGCCTTTGCAGTTCGCTCGTTTGTCATATCAACAAAGCCAATCTTTGATGGTTCCACTGACTTGAGAGTATTTTCATCTATACATGGAGGCGGCTCTAAAAACACTGAAACAAAATTTCTTGCGGCTTGAGAAAAACCAATTTGAAACTTTGAATACTTTGTTCCAAATCCAATAGAATTGTTGGGGTGGTTTATTTTAGTATTAAGCGCCAAATAGGTATTTGATTGTTGAACTGAACCAAGCTTAGGTAAACCATCAGCGACTACGTTAGTTGAATTTGGAATTTGGGTGTATTGAATGCGTTGTGTCAACACAGGTCTATATTCAGAACGCCAACGATACATTGGGCTGGCATGCTGATTATTGACTTTTGAATCTTTTGCTCCAATCCAGATGGTACATCTTTGGCTTACACCTGCAAAAACTGCTGCTGGTATATTGTCGTAAGACGAAAACCAAGAACTTCCAGCTTGCTTAACCTTTTCTCGAAGTTTTTTTAGATCGCCGCTGAATGTAATTGATAATGGCACAATCATGCCAATACGACTATTACTTTTTGTGATTGCTAATGAACGCAGTAAAACATTGGCGTAAATATCTGGAAAATCTTCTTCTTCACTGGGTAATTCATAATCTAGAGTTTTGGTTGCCACATAAGGTGGATTGCCAATAATGACATCAAAGCCACCTTCTTGTATTGTGCTAAAAAACTCCACAAACCAGTGGAAAGGCGTATGCGACTCCAACCACTTCTGATAGGCTTCGCCTTTGGGGTTATGAATGGCATACTGCTTTGCCAGCAGGATGTTCAATTCCTTTTCCAATTCAACCAAACGCTTTTGCAGTTCGCGCTTGTCTTCGGGGCGCACTTCACCGCCGAACTCGGTCTGTTGCTGGCGGAAGAGTTTATACAGCCTGTCCACATCTTTGGCTTTCTCTTCAATAAGATTTAGTTGTATATCCTCTTCGGGCATGGCAAAAAGTTTTTCGGCTTGCACTTTTTCTTTGCCGCCTGCACTCCCAATACCCATATTCACCGAGCGTTTTACATCCTCCCGCGTGGCAAAGCCTACCAGCGTGTTTCCCGCGCGGATGTTGAAGTCAATATCAGGCAGCGGCTCGATCCCCAAATTCTCCTTTGCCTGGTCTGACTCCACCTGCGAAGCCAGTTTCAGGAACAGGCGCAGTTTGCAAATTTCCACCGCCTCTTCCATGATGTCTACGCCGTACAAGTTGTTGATGATGATGGACTTGTAGATAAAGTAATCCTCATCGGGACGCTGGCGCACCTGCTCCAACACCTTGCGGAACGGCTCATACTTTTTGGGGCTGTGCTTCTCACCTGAGCGGTCGAGTTCCTCCACCAGAGCGCTCATGCGCTCTACGCAGGCTTCGTACAGCGGCTCCAGCACGTTCAACGCCGCGAACAGGAACGCGCCCGATCCCACAGTGGGGTCGAGTACCTTGATCTGCGTAAGCGCCTTCCAGAATGCCAGCAACAGGTCGGCGTCGCTGTCCTGAATAACATCCTGCGCGAACTGGCGGATGTCGAGATTGAGCGTGATCAGGTCATTGATGGACGCGACCTCGCCCTTCGACAGCTTTTCCTTTACTTCCTGATAGCGACGGCGGCGGGCGACCACTTCCCGCCAGATTTCGGTGGGCAAAGCGAATCCTTCTGGGGCAAGCTTGTTCCACTCCTCCCGCCGCTTCGGATCAGACTCACCAGCAGCGACTTCCTTTGGTAAAGCATTCTCTACCCCATAGCGGACTGCCGTATAAATGTAACGGTTTGGGTCAGTCTGCAAGTGCCGCCAAACTGCCCCCTCCCCTTCAAAGGCGACCTTGCATTCCTTCTGCGCCACATCGACCAGGTGGGGGATGATGGTGTTTCTACTAATGTACTCGGTGATATCTTCCTTAGTGTAATAAGCGCCCATTTTGGCTTGATTGTTGATGTAACGCTCGAAGATATATCCCAACACATCAGGGTTGATCTCGTTCCCCTCTTTGTTTGGACGTTCATCCAAGTGCCAGCGCCATTCATCAAAGAAATCGAACAACTGCTCAAAGGCTTTATCAGGAATTTGAATCTTCTCGCTGTGCAATTCTTCGATCTGGTGCTGCTCGAAGATACCGCCATTCAAGTACGGCACATTACCAAGTAGTTTCCTGATCTCCGCGCTGCGTTTCTTTTTGGCAAAGCCTTCAAAGAACAATGGGCATAAGAAATCGGTATAAAACTTGTCCTTGCCCTTTTGCTTGTTCTCTTCTAAATGGTGACGAAGATAGTCTGGGTCATTGTTCAGGAATTGCTTCTTCTGAATGAAGTAAATGAACATCAAGCGGTTCAGCGTAACTGATACATAATGCCGCTGCATTTCCTTATCTGGAATGCCCTTGATGAATTTCAGGAATGCTTCATGTTCTTTCTGGAAACGCTCGTAGAACTTCTTGGTCACCTTCTCTACATCGAAAGCTTTTTTCATACGCTGACCTACTTCAATGATGGTCAGATCGTCTTCTTCACTTAAATCAAATGTAGCGGTTTGCAGCCTTTGTAAGATAATTTCAATCTTGTCAAACTCACGTCTAGAAATTGGCTTACCCTGCTCTCGGCGAACCCATTGCCATTTCTGTATGGTCTTATCCTGGTTGGTAAAAATGATCAAATGCTCGTGCGAATATTTCCGCACCTGGGTTTCGATCTTATAACGCAACGCCGCATCAGGCATTTTGCCGTCGGGCATTGGCGAACAGAGATACGCCGCAAACCCGCGCTTCTGGGCAATCATTGTCAAACTAAATTTATCGCCATTTGTAGCGATCTGAATCGTAGCCAGGCTGGCACGATCCCAGCCCATTTCCTCCACAAATAACTTTGGCAGATCAAAGATCTGTAAATATTTGCGTGCTTCAGCAATTCTAAAAACCATGATTTATCCTTGTGTATGTCATTGCGAAGGCATACTTTGCCCGAAGCAATCTTTTTATGACTCTGCTGGAACAATGCCAAGGGAGCAAATGATATGAGGTTCCTTGCTCTCTTCGATCTTATCTTCTTCAATAATGCTCAAACGATCTTCTGCTCGTAACGACACAACCAGCTCCGCCAGTTGCTGATCTTGAATCCCCGCCTTCAATTGGCGGTTCAGCACATCACGTGCACCTTCCCGCATCGGGAAGCGATAGATATCGTCCAGGGCTTTCAGCAAGTCTTTGCTTACCCAGAACGTCCCCTCGTTTTGGTCAACAAACCGCTTGATCCGTTCATACGTGCGGAAGCGAGCCCCACTAGGTCTTCCCAACGCACCGCCAAACGATTTCTCATCCTTGATGATATTTTCCACGCCTGTCCGCACCAGGTCGTGATGATTTTCCTGCCTGGGTCGTGGCGGGGTATTCGGTGCGCATTCAGCAGATTTCAAAATGACATACTGCGAATCAGTTACTACCTTGCCATCCTTATCCACCCAGGTAAGAGCATCGTTCCCTTCGGCGGTACGCATGTACACCATTACCCCTTGCGGTTCTTTCTCGCTGGTCTGGTGCTGTTTAGTCGCATACGCCACCGCAGGCAATTCAGGGATAACTCGCTGCAAAGCAGGATCCAACGTAATTGCATTCTTCCAGATCTGGTATGCATAAGAGGCGAGATCCACTTCACCCTCTTCATCGCCATCCAGAATTCCAGCCTTTTCATTGTACAGATCAAGGATGGTCTGTTCTTTCACTTCATCCTCAAAGAAAGATTCGTCCGTGCCAACTACTTCCGCATTTTCGTGCAAACGCTGCTTCACCCTGGCACGCAGCTTGATGATCTTTTCCACACCGTCAACAGGCAGGAAGGAATAGCAAAGGATATTTTCCGATTTTTGACCAATGCGGTCCACACGTCCAGCGCGTTGGATCAAACGCACAATTGCCCAGGGTAGATCATAGTTGACCACTACATAACAATCTTGGAGGTTCTGCCCTTCCGACAATACATCAGTGGCAACTAACACTCGCAGTTCTTCTTCTGCCCGGACCTGATTCCGAACGCCATTGCTGTTCGGGCTGAAACGCCAGGCAAGCGCAGTCGGGTCTACGTCACCGCCCGTAGCGCCAGCAAATTTTGTCACGCCTTTGGCATCCAGACAGTCTCCGATATAACGAACCGTATCTGCGAACTGGGTAAAGATCAGCACCTTCTCATTCTTGTGGGTCTTGGAGATCAAGTCATACAGGGCATTGAACTTATCGTCCTTCTGCCAATCCCATTCCCCTGCACTATTGAGCACCTGAACCAGAAACTGGGCATCATTCCGTAGATCTTTTTCAAGTTTGTTTGCGAACAAGCGAGCAGGCAGCCACTTGAAGCGTGACTTGTATCCACCTGCGTAAAGGTTATACACTTCCGCTGCACGTTTTTTGAAATCGCTCTCTTTGCGCAGCGGCTTTCCATTGATGGAATTTCCAGCCATTTCGCTGGCGTCTTCATCTTCGTTGGGATCATCTACAAAATTGAGTAAGTCGGTATCTTCGTCATTGATACGTGTATCCAGCAACCCAGAATCCTGGGTTCCCAAAGGAAGAGGCAAACCTTTTTCTATGGCATACAGGAAAACATAGTTTCTCAAAACATGCCGTTCAATAGATTCGATAAAGACCGCACCGCTCGACTCCAATCGTTTGAAAAGATTGGTTCGGCAAAATCCCATCAGCCGCTTGCCTGCGCGGGACAGGTCTTCTAACTGCTTCTTCTCCGCCGCATTGGGTGCAGGTGAAGCCTTGGAGTTAATGTAATTTCCAAGTCCATAGCGCGGCAGACTGAGTGAATCGATCACCTTGACCACATCATCCGAGTACAGCCGCGAGTATTGATCCGCTTCTATCTTTATGTTGTTATTGAACTTTACTGTTTTCGGCGTGCGCACAGGGAAGTGTGATTTCTCACCGCTTGCCAATAAAAGATATTTTCGATTGGTTTCATCGGTCAGTGCATAGTTCTGTTTGATGAAATTGCGCGTGCGGCGCACCATGTACAAGCGCATCAACTCGCGCCAATCATCGGGGTATGTGCTTTTCTCGAACGCCGCCAAAGTCCGCACGCCGCTCTGGTGCTGGCGGATGAATTCCGTCTCCCCGATCTCTTTCAGGAGTTGCTCCGGGCGAATAGGCAGCTCCTTATCTTCAGGCAGGAACAGACGCAGTTGATTGCTCAAGTCGAGATAGGTTTTGTTATATGGCGTTGCAGAGAGTAAGATCACCTTGCTCTCGTTCTTCTGGATGTATTCCTGAATAGCTTTGTAGCGCTTTCCTTCACGGTTACGCAGGTTGTGGCTTTCGTCCAGCACCACGATACGGTAGCGCTTCATGTCAGGAAGATG
>JAFLCF010000086.1:1238-18095 GCA_017303735.1 Anaerolineae bacterium | reverse complement strand
TCCTTGCCAATAAAAGCAATCTGTTCAAGATCATCGACGGAGTAAATTCGCTTCACCAAAAGGGACAGATGTCTTCTGCGGATGAAGGTTGGAATGTCGTTTTGGGCTTGTACAAGAGCCTTGGCATCAAACCCGAAGGCATCTTCGGCGGCGAGGTGATCCTTGTGCCGTTCAATATCGAGACAATATCACGCATCCCGAAGACGGTCTATGCCTTCAACCCGATGCTGTTCGTGTGCGAGTCGCTTGGCGAGATGGATGAGGTCTTGGATTCGTACCTGAAACCAATCGCGATGCGGAATTAAGGCAATTGACTATAATAAAAGCAATACTGATCAGGAGTGAACATGGCAGCAACCTACAACTTTCAATGGCAGAACCCGCAGTTATTAAAGGACATCTACCCGATGCGCCTGCAAAAACTGCGCGATTTCCTCATCTACTTCAAGGAAGCCGACCTGTGGGCGGAATATAAGGATAGAGATATCTCCACTCTTTCTGCTGATGTGAAAGCCTACGAAGACGGCATGGATATGGCACGTGCGCTTTCCTTCAAACAGTATTCCACCCTCAAGAGCTATTTCATGACCAAGGATGTGCGGGGATTTTT
This sequence comes from Anaerolineae bacterium, assembly GCA_017303735.1. The sequence continues at coordinate 17,485 of JAFLCF010000086.1, read as the reverse complement.
CATTAAGTACAACCCGATCGATGAAGATGCGCTCAAAGAGATCCAAAAGAATCATGACTTCTTCATCAGTTCATGGCCCAAGGATATTCGCGGGGAACGCAGTTTCATTCAGATGCGCATCACCTCGCTTCAGACGCAGTTGGGCTTTTTACGTGACCGCATCCGGTATCTGCAACGCCGCCTCGAAAGTATGCTGCCAGATCACCCCAGCCGCCCCAAAGATGAAGCCGAATACAAGCAGAAAAATGAATCAGCCCTGCCCATGCTCTTGGAAGAAATGGAAAAGCTGCGCCAGTTCGATGAAACCTACACCAAACTGGAAGCACCCAAATTGGAGTGGTACAAGCTCAGCAAAGCCGACCCGAATTATACGACCACCGAAGAAGAGTTCCTCGTTAATTACGACCCGAAAGTGCCTGTTACTGTCAAAGATATTGTGCGCCTGAAAGTGGAGCAATATACCAAGACTCTCGAAAACAAAGATCAGTATGCCCTGTTGACGGACATCCGCGCCCGCTTCGAGAAGGAGCCCAAACGCTTCCCTGCCTGGCTGCAATACATGGTCATCCACTTCTCGGGCATGCGCTACAAATCAGCACATGGATCGTGGGCAGACCCCAAAGACCTGCTGGTGCGCTTGCGCGTTGGCGAATTAAAAGCGGCACAAGCCAAACTGACCGATGCCGAAGTGACCGCCAAATGCCAGGAGAAGATCGCCCAATACGACCCCGCCTTTTCTGGCAACAAACCCAAACTTGCCTCTGCCGCAGAAAAAGTTTGGAAAGACCGCATCGCCATGCACATGCAGGGAGTCAAAGCCAACGGACCGAAATCGAAACGCATCGGGTTGGATGGTTTGGTGGAAGAAGAAGCCAAATACGAGTACATGTCGATGACGACCGAACAGGCTCTGGCGCAGTTGGAAGCGATGGGTGAAAAACTTCCCGACTGGGCATGGAAATGGATCGTCATGCTTACATCGCTGCGCGTCAAATATGTGCAAGGTCCCGGTTGGGAAACGTTCACCCCTGAAGAAGATAAGATCCGCTTTGCCGACCTGACCCTCTACCCGATCTTTAGCAAGTGGGCGAGTGATAACACTGGTATGTGGCGACCCGAACATGGACGTTCACAAGAGGTCATCGTCACCCGTGCGGTCTGCAATGAAACCGCCGAACATGCCCAGCACATTCGCGGACATCTCCCTCCTGGCGGGCTGACCGACAACGCTGCGCGCTATGTCAAACTTGCTGCCGAAAAAACACCTGGCTGTTATTTCATCCGTCCCACCGGTGCTGAACATTACACGCAGGGCGCAAGCATTTTCTGGCTGCGCTATGTCAATAGCGAGCCAAGCCAATGGCAGATCCCCAAGCCGACACAAGATTCAAATGGTGTGGGTTTGGCGCCTGCCCCTGTAAAAGCTCAAGCCAAAGCAAAAGGTGGCGGCAAGAACGCTGCCCCCGCTGCCGCGCCTTGGGAATACAAAGGCGGCGGTTTCACCCGTACCCGCACTACACTCGATGCAGAGAAAAAGAAAGTGACTCAAAGCCAATGGCTGCGCTGGATCCACGAAGCCACTGTCATCGAAGTGACCGATACTTCCGACGGCACCTACGTGTACACCTTCGAAACCTCCCTGCCCGACGACTTTGCCGGAACCTCCTGCCTGGGCGTCTTCCGCAATACCCTGCGCTGGAATCTCGATGACGGTACCGAAGATAATTACAACCGCTCCTTCGTCGGCTATGCACCTGAGGGGCAGATCCCGATGGATAATCTCAAACCGCTGATGGACTGGAACCGCATCATTTTGAAATAACAAAGTAGGTCACGCTACAAGCGTGACCTACAACTTTATAAATAACATGCGCAAACTTAATTTTATTGAAACATCTCTTCTTATTGGTTTAGTCATTGGTTTTCTAGGCTTGTGTTTGCTCGTTGGCTACTCACTCATCGTCGTTGCAAATGAACCCGTGGAAACACCCACACCGATTCTTGACCTGCCTCTCCTTGCCTCTCCCACTGCCGAAATATTTTTCACCCCTACCGACTCTGCCGCGCCTCTCTCCCCGCTCGAGCCGACAGCCACCATTGAGCTGATTCCAACGCCGAATCCTTCCTTCAACGACACACCGCCCCCGAGCGGAAAGATTGCCTTCACCTGCTACGTCAAGCAGATCGACCAGATATGCCTGCTCAACGCCGACGGCAGCGGACGCATCCAACTCACCAACCTCAAAGCCACTGCCTTTTATCCATCCGTTTCACCTGATGGACAAACCGTTTACTTCTCTTCACGAGATAGCGGTAATTACGAAATTTATTCAATAGACATTTTCGGGAACAACCTGCAAAAGCTCACGAACGGAATCGGCTCGCTCTACGCTCCCGAACTTTCCCCCAACGGCGAGTGGATCGTCTTCACCAACAACGGCAATGGACTCTGGCTCATGAAGCCCGACGGTTCCAACGCCCATGCATTAACCAACAAAGACGACATTGACCCCTCTTGGTCTCCCGATGGTTCGATGATTTCCTTCGCCTCCTCTCGTGCGGGCTCCCGCCAATTATTTGTCATGAATTCTGATGGTACCAACATCCGCCAAGTCACCGACCTCAACAACATGGGCGGACGCAACACCTGGTCACCGGATGGAACCAAACTTGCCTTCTATCGCGGACCGCAAGGCGACCGCAATATCTACGTCATCAACGTGGACGGCACCGGCTTGGTGCGTCTCACCGACGGCGGCGACAACCTCGGTCCCTCCTGGTCACCCGACGGCAACTGGATCGTCTTCACATCCTTCAGAGATGGCAACAACGAACTCTACATCATCCACCCCGATGGCACAGAACTGACGAGGCTGACGAATAGCACGATTTCGGATTGGCAGCCACGGTGGGGTAGGTAATAAACAAAAACAGCCAAGCACAAAATGCTTGGCTGTTTTTGTTGAAATTAGAGTCAGGTACTAGGAAGCATCTGGGCAGAATGGATAATAATACGCTTCGCCTGGGTCAACCCAGCCGCAGAAATCACCGGGCAGATATTGATAGTCGTAGTAACTATCATAATCAGGGGCATAGAAATTGAAAATCATGTCTCCGAATTGGGCTTCGTTATCCTGGCAATGGGTTCCTTGGAGCGCCCAGTAAGTGGGAATATTTTCGCCATCATTATTCCAATCGTAAACAGGGTAACAGTACTGCGCGGCAGGACCTCGTTCGGGCACTTTATCCCAGAAACGTGCACCACCAAAACCAATCACCACATTGTGACCCGCAACAACCTGGCTGGTGTGGCAAACCACGGTATCTGGCGCAGTTTGTGCGCAGTAAAGGGGGTAGGCGTCGCCGCCATCCACCTGCACGAAGCCGCTCTCAAGTTCTTCCTTTGAGAATTCACCCGTCACACGGAACACGAATTTGGGCTGTCCCTCATCGTTCCGCACTTCCACCAATTCCAATGCCGAACCGGCGAATGCCGCTCCGGTGGTCATGGCGAGCAGGGCTATAAGAATAAAAATTGTTGAGAATATCTTTTTCATTACATTTCCCTTTCTTTATTAAATGAGTTTGCCCGACAGAAGAATTATATAGCACTTTAGTCATGGTTTCAAGCAAAATCTTTACAGTTTCTTTTCAAGGTTTTGGCGACCGCAGATCCGGTTGGGAACCCGAAATCTGTTGCCGAAATTGTGAAACCCTGGGCATGCTTTGCTTAGAGAGTGTCTGAAAACGAACCACGAAGTCACAAAGTTTTTATTCTTAGAGTCTTTGAGGTTTGGTGCCATGTGGTTGGAAAATAAGGTTTTTCAGACACTTTCTTAGAATGGGTTTTGATGCCAAGCAGCCAAGTTTTTGTGCCCACCTGCCAAATTAAACTGTCTCATCCTGCTAAAATAGTGCCATGAGTAGTCGTGCTGGGTATAATTGCCTTCTATTATTAAAAACGCATGGGAGCAATCATGACCAAACCCCAAACGATTCTACTAGCTCTTACTGTCTTGATTCTGGGAATCGCCTCCTGTTCTCCTAAACAATCGGCTATAGAAGAAGCCACTCCGAGCCAGATGCCTTTCACGGAAACTCCGCTTCCACCCGATACACCAACTTCAACCCCAACCGAAACTGGAGTATCTACACCAACTCTGGTAGGCAATTCTAAAGGCGTTTTGATCTATGATGATAAGAGGGATGTTCTTTCGGTCAATCTGGATACGGGTGAAAAAAAACTGCTGATCTCGCGTAGCGAACTGGAGTTGCTCCTCGGAGAGGATAAATCTGCCGAGTCGTATACTTATGGCTACGAAAAACCGATCGCTATCGAACTATCTCCCGATTTCACCAAAGCCTATATTTCGATCTGTGCCGCTCTCGACAGTCGTTTCCGCTGTTTGTTTGAATATTACATTTATACGCTTCAAGACAAGTCTGCTATTAAGCTGACGCCCCCCGGCGGGACGTATGGAGTTTATTGGAAATGGTCGCCTGATGGAACGAAGCTCGCTGGCGCTGCATGGAATTATATTGAAGCGGCGTATGAACTCACCCGCTTCTACATCATCAACAGTGATGGGACGGAGCTCAGTTCCCTTGCACCGGTGACTAATGGACATGCTCAGCTCGTCTGGCATCCTGCGAGCCGGATCGTCATTCCGATGACATACATCACAAATCTCCAATCCTGGTATATAGACGGTTCGAATCAGCTGAATATCCCGATCAAGGGGTTGGAGATGAACGACAAGGTTGAATGCCTTGCATTTTCTCCTGATGGGGGAAAGATCGCATTTGTCCTTCGTAGTGAGGTGACTAAGAATCATGACAGGCTGTATACAGCCCGCTCTGATTTTTCAGAAATCACCCTGCTGCATGAGTTCGATATCGATTCGCGCTATACCTGTGAAGTGACTTGGCAGCCGGATCAAAAGTACGTTCATTTTGGGTACGATTACAGCGTCCGCGCAGAGACCGGGCAGGCAAACGAATCGGCTGCTTTCCCGTCATTGGATGTGTTGATCTCATTACAAGATAAATCCCTTGTAGCACTTCCTGAAAACTCTAAGGTTTGCGGCTGGGCTCCAAATAATGACCTGGCTTTTGCACGGGTCGACTTTGCAGGCGAAGAGGTTGGCATGGAATTATTGGGTCTGCCCGATACTGAGCCTTTCGATCTGCCGGAAGATATTAAGTCAATGATCCGACACTGCCCTGTTCAGTGGTTAGAAGAAGATCTTGCTTTTGAAGTCCCGATTGGGCTGGCTGTCCCAAATGCTTGTGTGCCTGGAGGGGCTGCAGAGGATGTTGTGGATGAGGAGCCGATTCCGGCGCTGTATGACCTGCTCAATGCTTCCTCTACTCTGAGCGGCGAGAAACTAACCGTCGTTATGACTTTTGCAGAGGTCGGTTCAGACCTAACGCTATACATTACCCCAGGCATCGAGAATTTTTACAACGGCTGGGAAATCCTTGTAGATATTGACAATAATACATTGACTGGCGACAAGTTGGGGTTTGAATATCGCTTGTCTGTTGCTGTGCTCCCTGCCACAAATGGTACTTCGGAAATGCTCGGCAGGATTTTATTGAAATTTAACCCGAATAGCGGGATGTATGAACGAACAGATACGCTTCAGGCGTCCCTTTCTGCTCAAGCGAAAACAGTGACCCTTTCGGGCAGCGTGCCCGGCATTACCGAAACATCACGCCTGGTCTTTTTGTCTCGCCTTGCAACAGAAGTGGTAAATGGCGCTCCCCGTGTGATCTCTGATCGCATCTGCGATTAAGGTTTCCGTGCCATCTATGCCCTCAACATAGACGGCGGCGACAATCTCGGTCCCTCCTGGTCACCCGACGGCAACTGGATCGTCTTCACCTCATTCAGAGATGGCAACAACGAACTCTACATCATCCACCCCGATGGCACGGGATTGACAAGACTAACGAATAGCACCATCTCCGATTGGCAGCCGAGGTGGGGGAGGTAGGAATATTTATGTCAGTGTATAATTTTCATCAGAGTCACCTAACAGTAAAGGGAGATTTCAAAAATGTCTCATATTACCGTAAAACAAATATATCTAGCAGCGATAATTGTGTTTGTTCTTACAGCATGCGTATCTCAGCAGGAAATGACCGCGCCTGAAATCGTGGCGTCACCGACGAGTACACTAGCACCATCCCCAACATCCACCCCAACTGTATCTCTTTCTCCCCAGCCCACCAAGGTTGGCGGTTCTAGTGGTCTCATTATTTCGGACAGAGAGGGTGGTATGGGAAGATACATTGGAGTCTCTAATGTGGAGTCGGGGGAAGAAAAGATCTTGATATCTGAAGAGGAACTCAGAGATTTGCTCCCAGAAGATCGCTTTACCGACTCGGTACATTTCAGCGAGGATTATGAGCCTACATTGGAAATGTACCTATCCCCTGATTTAAGGAAAATCTACACATTTGTATGTGTAAAATTGGATGCACGGCTACGGTGCCTATATGAATATTATATTTACGACATCCAGAAGAAAACCCTAGTACAACTTCAAGTGCCAGCAGACCTTATTGGAGTGGAATGGGAATGGTCGCCTGATTCTGTCAGGCTTGTTGGAGCAGGGTGGATGTATGACACCATGAACATTCTGGGACGTAGGTACACAATGTTCTATGTGATTAATAACGATGGCACAAACATCAAGCCGCTAATACCAGTTTCAAGTTTTTTTGGCACCAACTTTGCATGGAACTGGGATGGCAATTCCTTTTATCCGCTTACATATTACACAAATTTTCAGGCAGTGGACTTGGAGAATGCTGGCGTTGAAAATATCGCGATTAATGGGTTGAAGACGGATGACATCATTGAATGCCTCGCCTTCTCGCCTGCTAATGAGAAAGTGGTATTTGCAGTAATACGTGAGACCCAGGAAGGGTATTACTGGCTTTATTCTGCAAACTCTGATTTCTCCAATGCAACCCTTGTTTCAGAGTTTGGCACTCAATTACGGTTTGGATGTGAGTTGACATGGTCTCCGAATGGAGAATTTATCCGCTTGAATTTGCCCTATCAGGCGAGCGAATATGAATCATTATATGAACCATTGGATATGGTGTTTGATGTCCAATCATGGACTTCTGTTGAGATTCCGAAAGACCCGCGGACATATCACGAGTGGAAGAAATCTGGAGATTTTGAAAACCCGTATATTTTTATTTGTGGATGGGCACCTGACGGTGGATTGGTATATTCAAAAGAAACGGTAAATATCCTGAACCTTTCAAACTCTGCCGAAGTTGTGCTTGAAGAACTAGTAGGTTGCCCTAAATTGTGGCTGCAGGAGGAATTACCTTATGAGCTTGCCGAAGGTTACTCAATACTCGATGCATGCCATCCCGGCGATGGCATCGTTGATGAACCAGACGCTACTCCATTTTTGAGCTATTTTGATATTCAGGAAATAAACTCCTCTCTTGAAGGTGAAATCCTGACCGTGGAAATCAAGCTTAAGGCTATTAGCGACGATCTTTCTGTGTACATGAATACTGATAGTGATTTTCTGAATGGTTGGGATGTGGAGATCGACCTCGATAACAATGTGTTATCAGGTGCTTATTTTTCAGGAATGGAATACGTATTTAGTGTCTATGTTTGGAATGGGTCTGACGGCAAATCGCCAGAAGTAAAAGGAATTCTTAAAAAGCACATAGCATCAGGGCAGGATTTTTTAGAGTATAGTCGTGCAGGAAAAATAGAAGTGGAATTGATACCAGAGACCCAAACGATAAAACTTACAGGTAAAGTTCCCGGAATTACTGAAAACTCACGCCTGGTGTTTCGTTCAAAAATCATTGAGATCAGGGGAGATTTTCCCTTCATTACTGGTGATGAAATTTGTAAATAATACTTATTGTGGAGAAGGGAATGTTCAAAACTCGCCAAAGATGAGCACAGTTTTAAAACGATTTTCATGAATAGCAGCTTGCTATCTTGTTCGTCCATAAGAAAGCATAATAGCCTAAAAACATCATCCCGCTGAGTGCATATGACGCACCTAATAAATAGTCCTATCTCCGATTGGCAGCCTAGGTGGGGAAAATAATATATACCGAGTAGGGGCGGGGTTACCCCGCCCCTACGATTCTCATAAACCTCCTGCAACTTTTTCCCCTCCCCGCCTGTATTACACTCTAGCCATGAATGCGCCCACCGACCGCGACCTGATCCTGCGAGCCCGTCGCGGCGACGCTGAAGCCTACGGCGACCTCGTCTCCCGTCACCAAACGAGCGTGTTCAACGTCTGCTACCGCATTCTGCACAACCGCGCCGACGCCGAAGACCTCGCCCAAGAGACCTTCATCCGTGCCCTCGACCGTCTGCACACCTTCGACCTCGAACGCGAATTCAGCCCGTGGATTCGCCGCGTGGCAGCCAACCTGTGCCTGAACTACATCAGTAGGGATGGGTATCTCACCCATCCGGTTGCATTGGACGAAGAACGGGACGAAGATAAAACTCAAAGTCCCGGCGAGCAGGTTGAGGTCAAAGAAAGAAGCGAGCAGATTCGCAGTGCGCTCGCGTCCCTGCCGCCGCAATATCGCGTCGTCGTCGAACTGCGGCATTATCAAGAACTATCCTACGACGAGATCGCAAGCGAACTCAACATCCCCCTCAGCGACGTGAAGAGTCATCTCTTCCGCGCGCGCAAACTTCTCGCGGAGAAACTCCATGCACCTGACTGACGAGCAACTCAACGAATATCTCGATAGCGAAACCGCCCAACGAGCGGAGATCGAAACGCATCTCGACTCATGCGATGAATGCGCGGCGCGACTCTCTGCCCTCCAAGCCCTATTCGTAGATTTAGACTCTCTGCCCGAAGTGACCTTATCCCGCGACCTCGCCGCCCGCTCCTCTCCCCGCCCCAGCCTGACTCCATCACTCCCACGCTGGCTCACGCTGACAGCGACTCTGCAAGCCGCTGCCGCGCTGGTTGCGCTTATCGTCGCCATTCCATTCTTCTCCATCATGATCCCACAAATCGAAACGCCATCCTTCACCACCTGGCTCTTCGAGATCCAATCCCTCTGGACTTCATGGCTGGACGCCTTATCCAATTACCAATTACCCACCTGCCAATTTACCAATCTCCCAACCTACCCCATTGAACTCTCCACCCTCTTCATCGCCCTCGCCATCGTCTCCATCTTTTGGATCTTTGGGAATGGGTTGTTGTTAAGAAATCATCGCCATTCGTAGGGGCGGGGCTTGTGCCACGCAGTGGTATCTCCCCGCCCAATAATATCTGCCCAAACGCATAGGGCGAGGAGACCTCGCCCCTACAAAAATCAGGAGCCATTCCATGACCGACATCCTTCGCCTTACCCTCATCATCCTCTTGCTGACCATCACCCTCAGCGCCTACTTCCTCGTCATCGGCGCATTATTCACCGCCCGTGTCGCCAAGACCCAAACCAGTCTCAACCTCACCCCAGGGCGTTCCTTCGGCTTGGGCATGGTCAACTTTTTCTTCTTCGGCTTGATCGCCTTCGTCATGCTCTCCCTCGCCGAAAACGCAGGCTCCTTCGTCAAAGGGATTCTCACCATCCCTGCACTGCTCATCCTCGCCTTTCTCTCCGTCCTCTTGAGTGTGGGACTCACCGCAACCGTCCACCACCTCGCCGAACGCCTCTTCCCCAACATGTCTGCATGGAAGCGCAACCTATGGAGTTCCATCATCCTCTGCATCGCCTGCGCCTTGCCCTTTGTCGGTTGGTTCCTGCTTCTGCCCTACGTCACCTTCACGGGCATTGGCGCTACGATCTTGGGATTCTTTCAGAAAAGTTAAAGCCTACCTCCGGTGGTTGAGTAGGGCGGTGCTCTTCCGCCCGTATTGAAACCACCTATTAACAAAGCAACCTTCAATTACTGGTGGTTTCGATACGCCTCGCGAAAACCATGCGAGGCTACTCAACCACCGGATACTTTTGAAAAAGACGCGCTCACCCGCGTCTTTTTCTTTTCCTGCTCACTACCCACTATCCACTACTCACTATTCCCTGCAACTTTCCCCGCCCCATCCCTGTATCCCTTACATCAACCAAAAACGAAAGGACATACCCCATGGCTGACATCTCTGCCATCTTCTTCATCCTGCTCATTATCGGAATCGCTTTCCCTGCCATGCTCACGGCATGGTGGCTGTTGTTCCCGTCTCTGATTGCTCGCGCTCAAACCCGCGTGGAAAAAACTCCCTGGGGCACGTTCTGGCTGGGACTCATCCTCGTCATTGCTGTAACCATTCCCGTGGTCATCTTACTCGCGCTTCCATTCGGACCTGCCAAATTCATCGGCTGGATTCTGCTCGGCGCAGCACTCGCCATTTCCACCATCGGTTCAGCAGGCATCGCCTCTCACCTCGGCGCGAGACTCTGCAAACACAGCAACATGACTCCGCTCAACGGATTCATCCGTGGCGCAATCATCCTCGAACTCGCCGCCTTCTTCCCCCTCATCGGCTGGCTCTTCGTGTGGATTCCCATCATCCTTGTTTCGTTTGGTGCCACAGGTTTTGCTCTGCTCAACTGGTCTCCGCGTGAGAAGACTCAACCTTCAGCAAGCCCATTGCCAACCCAGGCCTAAGTTAACCGCGAAGAGCGCTAAGGGCGCCAAGATAAAAAGATTTTCTTTGCGATCTTCGCGTGCTTAGCGGTTCACCCACTCACTATTCACCATGACCCTTTCTCGAAGAGACTTCCTCAAACTCGCCACCCTCCTCTCTGCATCTGCCGCACTCAACGCCTGCGCCCCCGCCCTGCGACGATTGACAGACGACCTGCCATCCGTCCCGTGGAGTCCGCTCAGCGTGGCAGACTTCACCGCGCTTAATCGAATCACCTTCGGCGCGAGAGTGGAAGAACGCGCCCGCTTGGCAGAGATCGGCTTGGCGAATTACATCGAAGAACAACTCGATTATGAATCCATCAACGACCTGACTTTAGACCTTCAACTTTCGACCTTCGACACTTTAAAAATGGCAGCCAACGAGATCGAAGCCGTCACCAACCAACTCTTCGATGGCTACGACCGCGAACGTCCCATCAACGAGTTGCGTCAAGCCACTTTCCTGCGTCAACTTTATAGCAAACGTCAACTCTACGAAGTGATGGTGGATTTCTGGAGCGACCACTTCAACATCTTCATCGAGAAAGAACCATGCTTCTATCTCAAGACCGTTGATGACCGCGATGTGATTCGCAAGCACGCCCTCGGCAACTTCCGTGATCTGGTGTGGGCGTCCGCGCATTCGCCTGCCATGCTCACCTATCTCGACAATCAAGCCAACGTCAAAGGCACGCCCAACGAGAACTACGCCCGCGAACTGATGGAACTTCACACCCTCGGCGTCGATGGCGGCTACACTCAAAACGACGTCATGCACCTCGCGCGTTGTCTCACGGGTTGGTCAGTCAAGGAACATTTCTGGCTTGGCGATTTCGTCTTCAAGGAAGATCAGCACGAACCCGGCGAGAAAAATGTTTTGGGTCTCGCGATTCAGGAAGCGGGTCAGAGTGAGGCGGAGCAAGTCATCGAGCATCTCGCGTTGCATCCATCCACTGCGAAATTTATTTCAACCAAACTTGCACGTCGCTTCATCGCCGATGAGCCGCCGCAAGAAATTATCGAGAAAGCCGCGCAAACCTTTCTCGCCACCAAAGGCGATATCAAATCAGTTCTGCGCGTCATCCTGCTCGAGGGTCTCGCCTTCGCGCAGCCCAAATACAAACGTCCGCTTAACTTCGTGCTCTCTGCGTTGCGTATGCTCAACGTTGAAACCGATGGCGTTGCCATGCACGACCCGCTCATGCAAATGGGGCAAATGTATTTCAACTGGACGACGCCCGATGGCTACCCGGACCGCAGCGACGCATGGCAAGGCAACCTCATGCCGCGCTGGCAATTTGCCTTTGAATTAATTCGCAATGAACTTCCCAAGACGAAACATAACCTCAATGCTTTATTGGATGTCGTCTCTACCGGCAGTTTACACACCGATGTGGATTCTCTCACCTCATTGCTTTTAGGCACGCCGCTAGATCGCCTCACTCGCGACGGGATGATTGATACCGTCCATTCGGCTGGCGCCACCGTGGAAGAGACTCTGCAAATCATCGCCGCGAGTCTCATTGCGTCCCCTGCTTTTCAGTGGCGTTGACGTCCCGTCATTGCGAGGAGCGTTCTTTGCGACGAAGCAATCTCGCGCATCATGTCATGAGATTGCTTCGGACGGAAGAGCACCGTCCTCGCAATGACGGGAAAAACTTAATGGGGATTTAAATGTTACAAACCTTACCCATCCCAACCAAGACCTGGATGCCGCGCCTATCTTTCGCGCCGAAGAACACCGCCCCACGTGGAGATACCCTCGTCGTCGTCTTCCTACGCGGCGCTGCGGACGTGCTCAACATGGTCGTGCCGCATGGCGAAGAAGCCTATTACGCGCTACGTCCCACGCTTGGGATTCCTAGACCTGATGATGGAAGAAAGAAGAAAGAAGAAAGAGTTGTAGATTTGGATGGTTTCTTTGGGTTTCATCCAAACATGAGTTCTTTGCTTGAAGCATGGCAAAGCCAACAACTCGCCATCATTCACGCTTGTGGCGCACCGGACGAATCGCGCAGTCACTTCAAAGCAATGGAACTGATGGAACGCGGCGTGGACGATGAACGCGGACCCGCCTCGGGCTGGATCGGGCGTCACCTCGCCACGTTGAACACGGGCAACTCGTCGCCATTGCGAGCCGTGGGTATGGGCACCCGTCCGCAACGCAGCCTGAGCGGAAGTGTCCCCGTCTCCGCCCTGCGCTCCATCGCAGACTTCCACCTCGGCGGCGATGTACGCGCCTTACAACAAATGCGAGCCGCACTAAGTTACGTTTATCAAAATGATGAACTCGGTCAAGACACCCTATCCATCATGGATACCCTCCAAAAACTCGACCCGCTCAATTACCAGTCACCAATTACCACTTACCCCGACACCGAATTCGGTCTCGCCCTCAAACAAACTGCCATGCTCATCAAAGCGGAAGTGGGACTCGAAGTTTCTGCCATTGACCTCGGCGGTTGGGACACGCACTTCACCCAAGGTTCAATGACTGGTCTCATGCCAAATCTGATGAAAGACCTCGCCGAAGGTCTCGCCGCCTTCCATGCCGATATGGCAGACCACATGAGCAAGCTAACCACCGTCACCATGTCTGAGTTTGGGCGGCGTGCCTACGAGAACGGCAGCCTCGGCACCGATCACGGACACGGCAGCATGATGATGGTCTTGGGCGGCAATGTGGACGGCGGCAAAGTCCACGGGCAATGGCCTGGGCTGGAGGAAGGTCAACTCATCGGTCCCGGCGACTTGGCGGTGACCACCGATTATCGTGATGTGCTATCTGAAGTGTTATCGAAGCGCTTGAACAACCCCGCCACCAGCGATGTCTTCCCTGAATATCAACCTGTGATGAGGAATATTTTGAAATAACAATTTTGACATGTCTGAAAAGAATCGCTTCTGTATAATTTATAAAAACATTAACTGAGGACATGTCATGAAAAAATATATTTTGCTTTTCGCTTTACTCCTTTCTGCCTGCAATATGCCAGGTGCTGCTCCTGCAACAGAGCCAACGACTAGTGAGGCGGTTGGCGATACCGCTCAAACCGAAGCAGTGACTCAGACGGAGAATAATCCGCCCGTGGATGCACAACCTGCCGCCCCGCTTCCCGCCGGACCTGTTCACATCGTTGCCCTCGGCGATAGCCTCACCCAAGGTGACGGTGATGACTCCGGGCGCGGGTACCCCGGTCGTTTGTTGGAGATGCTAAACAGCGTCCGCCCAGATTCAACGCTTACTAATTTGGGTCAATCTGGCTGGAGTTCAGATGCGCTTATCAATGGCGATCAGGGATTGGAAAGTCAGCTCACGCGTGCGGTGAGTGAATTGCAAGATGCAACAGCACAAGGAAAAGCAGGTTTGGCATTGGTTTGGATCGGCAGCAATGACCTATGGTATTTGTACGAATTTGGCGGCGATATTGACGATGCAGGCGATGTATCAGACGCTCAACGCTTCGAAGCGAATATCGATACCATCTTGAGCCAATTGCGTGGAAACGGAGCACAGGTGGTGATCGCTCTCTTGGATGACCAATCCAAACGTCCGATTGCCTTGAAAGGTGAAGCTTTTGTTGCCATCACGCCGGATGAACTGTCTCGCATGTCTGCTCAGGCAGGCGTATACAACCAGATTATTCTAGATAAAGCCGCCCAATATGGCGCCCTCACTGTAGACTTCTACTCAACCGATATTTTCACAAACCCCGCCACCTTGTATGATGATGGCAATCACCCCAACCAGGCTGGGTATGACATCATCGCTCAAAAATGGTTCGATGCCATATCGCCCATACTACAATAATAAAAAAAATGGCTCATGTGAAGAAACACAAGAGCCGTTTTTTATGGGCTCCCCAACTCGACCACAAAATAATCCCCATACGAACCATTGGCGAAATAGGCATACCCTACACCCATCTCTGTAGACTTGGGGTTGAGAATGGCATCACGGTGAATTTGATCATTCATCCACCAAGTCATCGCCGCTTGAGGTCCACCACCGCCGTAGATGATCTCCTCTGAGTAAGAGGGAGAATAGCCCGATGCGAGGATGCGAGAATACGCCGAAGAACCGTCTGAACCGGTATGGCTGATGCGCCCGCTGCAAGCCATGTCTGCGGCGTGAGCTTGAGCGGCATTGGTTAGTATGGTGTTGATCGTTAATGCGGGCAGACCGGCATTGATGCGTTCCTGATTGATCGCAGAAGCGATCTGATCCACATAACCTGCATTTTGTGAGTAACTACAATTCCCGCCCGTCCCAGCGGATGTGGTTGGGGCACTGCCTGAAACCGTCGCTTGTGGTGCGGGACTTCCGCTGCCGACTGTGATCTTCACCCAGAATGTTTTTTCAATACCGATGGGTACATCTTTGCCGTTCGGGTCGTTGAGTGTGAAGTAGCCCGTATAGGAACCGTTTGTGGATGGGGCAGTTAATTCTACAGAGACTTGTACCTTCTCTTTTAGCAAAGTCTCAGGCACGGGCGCGGAAAGAGGCGCACTCATCTGATCGCCAGCGGCAAATTTGAGGGTGTATCCGATCCACGGGCAGGTGCCGTTGTTGAGGAATTCCCAGGTTTTGGTGAATGTTTCGCCGGGCTTTACCAGCGTTCCATCCAGGATCGTCACATCGCGGAGCAGCACGGCGCTATCCTGACAGTTCGGGTCGATGGTGACGGCGAAGGTGGGGGTGAGGATGACCGCAGGAGTGGCAGTGAGAGTCGGCGGCACATAACCAGATTTGGTTGGCGGCAGGGTGGCGGTGACAAAATTCGAAGGGACGGGCGTATTGGCTTCTTGTGTCTCCACCGAAATGCAGGCAGATAATAGAAGCATAATATTAAGAACGAGGAATATTTTTTTCATAGGTTGATATCTTAAGAACCATGGTCTATCGTCCACGGTCTATGGTCGGAATTAAAACATCATCATCTGACCTTCGGCTTTTTCAACCGGGTCACTGGCGATCTGTTCTTCGAACGTTTCGCGCGTCAGAATGGGAAGGTCTAACACGCTGCGAAGTAGACGATATTTTGCTAATTTATGTTTCTTCAATTTTTCTTTGAGCGATGGGTCGCGATCTTGTTTATATGCCGCAAGAGCCGCCCGCCCACCAGGGATGACAAGGACGGTTTGTTCATCGATCTGTTCCAAGGCACGGTGGATCAATGCCGAAGCCAGCACATGGAATTTGCGTACGGGTTTGTCGTTCTCGAACCAAGTAACTGTTTTTTCCTCCACCTTGGTCTTGTACTCCAAGCGTTTGCCAATTTCTTCCAACAAGGCAAAATGGCTCTTCATCTCATCACGACGTGCCGAGGCATGATCTTCGTTGCGTAAAGTCCAAATGCCGCCGTCTTTTTCTGCATAGGAATTCAGAATGGCATAGATCAAGCCTTTGGATGGAGTGAGCAAACCCATGAATTGTTTGTTTAATTCTTCTTCCACTTCCAAAAAGATGACCTGCGGATTCTTTTGCAGATAATTCACGATCGCCACTTCGATCTTGTCCGAAAGCGATTCAGAATGTCCCTTCGCCAGGCTCCACACACCCGTATCCACACCTTCGCCC
>JAFLCF010000086.1:0-1094 GCA_017303735.1 Anaerolineae bacterium | reverse complement strand
CGCCACCAAGCCAGCGGTGTGCAAATGCAAATATCCAGATGGCTCGCCTCTTGCCAATAGATAATCGCGCATCGCTTTCCGCGCCGTTTCCACTTCCATTTCAGCGGCAACAGGTTTCTTGCCGCTCTTCCATAAAACTTGCACGGGGTCATGCTCGGTGCGCAACGCCACACTTTCCAATTTGAATCCGGTGATCGATGCAGCCGTCAATGCCGAAGTCATGAACGGCGCTTCGGGTTCAGGCATCAAACCAAAAAACGGAATCCCATCGGCAAGCAACTCATCCAAATGGCTGAACATGGCGAACAAAGCTGTGGCGCTCCACGCCCAATCGTATCGTCTGCGGCGCAACGCCACCTTGTAGGGCTCCACTGCTTCGCTGCCCCACAACCAACCCGCCCACAACGCCGAAAGAGTCCAAAACGCCTGATTGGGTCTTGGAATCGATGTGACCACCGCCGCAATTGGGATTTCTCGTTTGACTTCATGCGCAAGGTCTTTCAAGCGACCTTCATAGATGCAGATACCGCCCGTCTCTGGGATTTTCTTAGGCCACGCTTCAATAACAACGGGTGAGCCTGATTCAGCAAATAAACTAATTCCACGCTCGAGCATGCTCCACAGATTGTTCTCGCGGAATTGACTTGGCGTGTTCAGCAGCTTCGGGCGCGGACGTTCCGCTGGATGCCCCCACAGGGTGTTGCCAGCATCAAAGGCTAATAACAGCAACGCAGTCAACGCACGGCGGCGCGAATCGCTGAGGTCCAAGCTATCCAGTCGATTCAGAATCGTGCCAAGTACATACAATGGGCGCGGCAAATAATGCTCAATCGCTTCCTCTGCATAAACACGGTCTTCATTTTTTAGCGAAACCACCCGTTCAAAGAGACGTGTACGGTGCAGCGTATCTGTCCCTGCAATTTGCAATGCGATTTCTTTATCCGAGTCAGTGGCAATCCGCTCGCCTGAGTCTTTGCAATGCGGGCATTCATAGATTTTGGCATAGGGCACATCGTCCCCTTTTCGCCAAAGAAAAGCTTGAGCATAGATCTGCTTTTCACATTTTTCGCATTGAGTTAAGTAGAGAGATTGCA
>JAFLCF010000085.1 GCA_017303735.1 Anaerolineae bacterium | reverse complement strand
ATGGAAGTTGAACCAACAAAAATAAACTTGCCCCGATCACTACACCCCACGCCAGCCCATAAATTCCCAGCCAGCGTGAAAGCACAAGCACCCCAAAAATTTGCCCGATCTGATACATCGCCGCCGTAATCTGCGGAATAAAAAAGACCTGATGCGCATTGAGAATGCTGATGACCAATCCGCCGATGCCGAACAGAACTGCGGATATGGATTGAATGCGTAGCAACTCAACTGTGAGTTTGAAAATCTCCGGGTCGCTTGAGAGACCCGGAGCGAGCAAATAGCGGACAATCTGCGGCGCGGAGATCGAAGCGAGAAAGGCAGCCAGAGTCAGAATCAACGTAACCAAATTGATTAGAGATGAAGCCAACTTCCATGCAGAAGAGCGTTCGTCTTTTACAAGCAATCCCGTAAACGTGGGCAAGAACGCCGACCCCAACGCCCCAGCCGCGATGAGCGTGAAGAGAGTCTCACTAACCCGGTTCGCAGAAAAGAAGGCATCCACTTCTGCGGCAGGGAAAGCATTCGCAACAAGGATGCGATTGACAAGGCTGGCGATTTGACCGAATAGGATCGCGATCATCACCGTCCCTGCAGCGCGGGCAATCTGACGATTTGCATTTGAAGGAGTTTCTGTCATGGCGGCAAGATTATACCCAGCGCGGTCAAAAATTGCTCCCTTTTTATAAGGCGGAATACGCAATTTTTGACCGTGGGCATATATAATGTTTTTCATGAAGAAAACATCGACAGGATTTTTCCTACTCTTGATCTTGACTCTCGCGTGCAGCACCACCAATCTCACGCCAGACTCTGCGCCTCAAACTCCGCTTGTGCCTGATTCTGCCGCCGAGCCTTCCACCACGCTGACTGCGATCGACCTGCCAGTTGGTTATGGCTTTCAAGGCTCATGGTTTGAGCTATATTTCACCGACCCAACCGACCAATTATCTTCTCAACAAACTGGCGGCATTGACCAACCTCTTGCAGACGCCATCGACTCTGCCAAACTAAGCGTGGATATTGCCATGTATAGTTTTAGTTTGAACAGTGTCCGTGACGCATTGTTGCGCGCGCATAATAGGGGAGTGCAGGTCCGTGTGGTAGCAGAAAGCGAAAATATGGGGCGTACCGATCCCCAGCGTTTGCTGGAGGCAGGGATTCCCATTTTAGGTGACCGGCGTGAAGGGCTGATGCACAACAAGTTCGTCGTGATCGATGGCTCAGAAGTTTGGGTGGGGGGCATGAACTACACCGACTCTGGAACCTATGAAGATAATAATGTCATGCTGCGCATCCGCTCGGTGAAGATGGCTGAGAACTTCACCAAGGAATTTGAGGAAATGTTCGTGGAAGATCGCTTTGGCGATAATATCCTTGCCGAGACTCCGAATCCGCGTGTGACGATGGACGGTACGCCGGTGGATGTCTATTTCTCGCCGGATGATGGGGTGCAAGCGATTTTGCTGGATATTCTCAATGATGCACAGGAGAGCATCTACTTCATGGCATTCTCGTTCACAGCCGATGAACTGGGGAATGTCATTCGTGAGCGGGCGGAATCAGGCGTCACCGTGGCTGGGGTCATGGATGAGGATCAGGTCAAATCGAATCAGGGAACCGAGTATGATGCCTTCCGTCAGGCCGGTTTGGATGTTTATATCGATGGCAATCCCGGTCAGATGCATCATAAGATCATGATCGTAGATGAAAGCATTGTGATCGTTGGATCATACAATTTCACCAATAGTGCCGAGACCCGTAACGACGAAAATCTGCTGGTGATCTACAACGACCAAATTGCAGCCCAATTTATTGAGGAATTTAAACTGGTGTACGGACAAGCGAAATGACCTGATCTTGCGCCTTTTTTGCCACGGCTCTTTCTGGAAATTACCCAGGAGGAGCCGTAACTTTTTTTACACCTCGACGACTAGTAGTTTGTAGTTATAAAACTTTATGAAAAGAGGTGTAAACATGAATAAAAAATATCGTTTTCTGTTGATTGTGGCGGCTCTGTTTGCCATGCTGGTGAGCGCTTGTGGTGGGACGGCAACTGAAACATCAGCCGGTGGGAATAAGCCGCGTGCTTCTCTTGTCGAGTTTACTGGTGTGATCGAAGCCATGGACGGCAATCAATGGACCATCAATGGGCAGGTTTTCACCATCACTGATGACCTTCTTGATGATGACAGTTTTGTAGTTGGTGACACCA
Organism: Anaerolineae bacterium; assembly: GCA_017303735.1. The sequence continues at coordinate 15,896 of JAFLCF010000085.1, read as the reverse complement.
TCGAGGTCAAAGCTGAGGTGCAGGCAGATGGAAGCGTGGTAGTGACAAACGTCTCCCAGCCCGGTTCTGCCGATGATAACTCCAATGACGATAATGGAAACGACGACAACTCCAATGACGACAACGGAAACGACGACAATTCCAATGACGACAATGGCAACGACGACAATTCCAATGACGACAATGGCAACGACGACAATTCCAATGACGACAACGGAAATGATGACAACTCCAATGACGACAATTCCAACGATGATAATGGAAATGACGACAATTCCAACGATGATGACAATGGAAATGACGACAATTCCAATGACGATGACAATGGAAACGATGACAATTCCAATGACGATGACAATGGAAATGACGACAATGGAAATGACGATGATGACTCGGACGATGACGATAACGGTAATGATGATGACTCGGACGATGACGACAACGGTAATGATGATGACTCGGATGACGACAGCAAGGATAACGGCTAATATCTTATAAGGTTGGTCGACAAAATGGGTCGTCTGAAGAAGAAATTCTTCAGACGACCCGGATTTCTATGAAAGGTTATTTAAAAAAACATGTTCAGGCAGATACGTACCCCCTTTCTTTTATTCTTTTTATTTTTCGCAGCTATGGCGGTCATTCAGTTTTCCACCCCGCACCTGCCGGATAACGATGGCTTTTATCATATCAAGTTCGCCTGGCTGATGCGCACCGAAGGGTTAAAGCCGGAATTCCCTTACCTGCCAATGAGTATTTTGAACAGTGAAGACTTCTATGACCATCACTTTTTGTATCACGTTGCTCTGATCCCCTTCACCTTTGGCGACTTGCGGCTCGGCGCAAAATGGGCGGCAGTAACCTTTGCATCGCTGGCGTTTCTTGCAGTTTGGTATCTGTTGTATCGGCAAAAAATTCCTTATGCATGGTTGTGGGCATTAGCTCTGTTGGGAATATCCGAAGCATTTTTATATCGCATGTCGATCTCACGGGCGCAGTCACTTTCATTAGGTGTGATGGCTTTAGGGCTGCTTTGGATGTTCGAAGGTAAATATAAACACCTTGCTGTTTTATCCTTCCTATATGTCTGGATGTACAATGCTTTCCCATTGATGATCCTTCTAGCAGGGTGTTACACCGCTGCCATTTACCTGCTCGAAAAACAGCTCGAATTCCGTCCTCTGCTTTATTCAGGTATTGGCATACTCGCCGGGCTGATTGTCAATCCGTACTTTCCGAACAACTTGATATTTACTTATCACCACTTTATTGCCAAACTTGAAATTGCGGAATCGATCAAAGTTGGGAATGAATGGTATCCATATGATACTGGTCAACTGATTGAGAACTCCCTCCCTGCGTTTATTGGTCTTGGTATTGGGGTTTTGGCACTTGGGCTGACAGGACGAAAAATGAATACTCGAACTGCTACCGCCTTGCTTGCGACACTTATGTTCGGGGCAATGCTGTTCAATGCCCGGCGCTTTATTGAATATTTTCCGCCATTTGCATTGATTTTCACGGCATTCTCATGGGCAGCCATGTTCGATTTTGATAACAGTCTGCTGATACGGCTAACAACGAAAAAACGAGCATCCCCATTTGTAATTATTCTTTCGTTTGCCATCATTGCCGGAATTGTCAAAGCCTTCCCAGCGGTGCAAAACCAACTCGCAAAATCAAAGCCATATGACCTGTACGCCGGTTCTTCTGCCTGGTTGGCTGAGAATACAGAAAAAGGAGAGATCATCTTCCAAACCGATTGGGATGATTTCCCACGCTTGTTCTTTTACAACACGCACAACACCTATCTTGCCGGGTTAGACCCCACTTACCTTCAGATATACGATCAGGCTTTATATGACGAATGGGTCAGCATCACCCGCGGTGAAGTGGATAACCCTTCACAATTCATTCGTTCAGATTTCAATGCACGCTATATCCATACCGACCTGAACCATGGCAAGTTTATTAAGCAAGCAGAAAATGACCCAGGCATGCGTGAAGTCTATCGTGACGACCAATCCGTCCTTTTTGAAGTTCTTCAGCCGTGATACCATTATGCTGCATGGAAGAATATCAAAGATGACATCAATTACTGAGCAGCAACACGTCAGCCGCCTCGATGGTCTGGACTCAAAAGCCATCGGCGCGGTGTATGACCAATATTTTTCAGAAGTTTACCGGTATGTTTTGTATCGGGTGGGTGATGAGTCTCTTGCAGAAGATATGGCAAGTGATGTGTTTATCCGCTTGTTAGAAGCCGTCAAAAGCGGACGCGGACCAGAATCCAACCTCAAAGGCTGGTTGATCGGAACCGCCTCCCACATCATCTCAGATCGCCTACGTAAGAAATACCGCCGCACTGAAGAGGAATTGCCCGAATCACTGCCGGATCTGGGTCTGAGTCCTGCTTCGGAAGTGGATCAACGCGAACAGAATCGCATGGTGCGTGGTGCATATTCAAAGCTGACTGCTGAACAACAAGATGTACTTGCCTTGCGTTTTGGTGCTGGCTACTCGCTTGAAGAGACGGCATCTCGTATGGACAAAAATGTAAATGCTGTGAAAGCTCTCCAATTCCGTGCGCTGGCGGCACTCCAGCGTGAGATTGGTGAGGTGGATTATGACTAACTTATTTGATGCTCTTGATTTTTGTTTACAAGAAATGGAACGCGGCGCGGAGATCGAGTCTGTTTTGGCTCGCTTCCCTGAGCATGCCGATGAACTGCGCCCGATCTTAAAGACGGCTGCGAAGGCACAGAAGATGGCAGTGCCTGCTCCAGATGCAGACGTGGTCAGACGCTCCCGCGCTCGAGTGATGCAACACGCTGCTGAATTACGCGAGTCGCGTGTCGCTCCAGTCCATCGCCGTAATCGAATTTCGCTTGTTCAGCGTTTGGTGATCTCTTTTGGTTTGGCTGCTATCTTCCTTTTGAGTGGAAGTGGTTTGTTAAGTGCCTCTGCTTCGGCGCTACCAGGAGAGCAGTTGTACCCGGTCAAACGTGGTTGGGAAAATATTCGCCTGTTTTTCATCTTTGACTCGGAAGCGCGTGCGCTCTTGGAAGATGAATTCGAAAATGAACGTCTACATGAAGTGAACGAGCTTCTTGCCGAAGGTCGGGATGAAGTTATCGAATTTGCCGGGGTGTTCATGCAGATCAATAACAATATGTATATCTCCGGTTTGCAAGTTATTCTTCCAGAAGGAATGCCTGTGCCAGAAAATGGGCAGGCAGTGATCGTCAGCGGGCAGACAAATGCCCAGGGCTTTGTGGACATCATTAGTTTGGAATTGCTTCCTGCAGGGTCGGTAGTGCCTGCTGGCAACCCGATTGAAATGGAAATTGAATCAGACGAGGAACAGCCTTCTTTGCCAGAGACCAGCTCAGGGTTTGGAAGTGAAGCGACCGAGCCCTCTCCCACTGAATATGAACTTAGCGGCATCCTTCAAGGAATATCTACAACAACTCTTGTTGTTAATGATATGACCATATATCTCGATAATTATGTACTCGACCAGGCATTGTGCATTGGTATGGAAGTCGAAGTTAAAGGGTATTATGCCGCTGATGGGCGTTTTATAGTTGAAGAAGTTAAAGGGAAGGGCGAATGTTCCAATGGTGGCGTGCCTTCAGACACAAACTCAAATTCTAGCAGCGGTTCCGATGAAAACTCAGGCACTGGCAGTAACACGAATTCTGACGATGGTTCAAACGATAACGCCTCTAATGACGATACTTCTAATGATGATGATGATGAATCCAATGATGACTCCGGCGGGGATGATGACGACAGCGGCGGTGGTGGTGGGGATGATGACGACTAATTTGAAACTGCGAGGCAACCCCTCGCAGTTTTCTTTATAATTTCATTTGCCTTTTGGCATGAAATCGGTTAAATTTACTGCCTAGCACGTGCGTTCTAAATCATAACTTAAGACCTTTAGGGTCTATGCAAGAAGCACAGGAGTATCGCACATGACCGAATCGAATTTTTACCTTGGACGTTTATTCGACCCCAAGACAGCAAAACTCACCAAGACTGACATCAATTACAACTCTGCCGACCTGACCACCCATGCCGTTGTCACCGGTATGACCGGCTCCGGTAAGACCGGTTTGTGTATTGCCCTGCTCGAAGAAGCTGCACTTAACGGAGTGCCCGCCATCATCATCGATCCCAAAGGCGACCTGACCAACCTGCTCTTACACTTCCCCAACCTTTTGCCACAAGACTTCCAACCGTGGATCGACCCCGAAGTGGTGCGCCGCGCAAATAAAACCCCAGAACAAGCTGCAACCGAAGCTGCCACTGCCTGGCGTAACGGACTGACCGAGTGGGGCATGGATGCGGCTCGCATCCTCGACCTCAAGAATGCTGTGGACTTTGCCGTGTATACCCCCGGTTCCGACTCGGGCATTCCCGTCAGCGTGCTTTCATCTCTCGACGCCCCCGGCTTGGATTGGGAATCGAATCGCGAAGTTTTGCGTGAGCGTATTTCCAGCACGGTCACAGCGTTGCTCGGCTTGGTCGGCATGAACGACCTTGATCCGATCCGCTCGCGTGAGCACATCCTGCTTTCCAATATTTTCGAAGAACACTGGAGTCAGGGAAACGGCATCGATCTGACCGAACTCATCTTGCAAACACAGAACCCGCCTTTCGATAAACTTGGCGCATTTCCTGTCGATACTTTTTTCCCGCCCAAAGACCGCATGGAATTGGCGATGATCTTGAATAACATTCTCGCCTCGCCCGCCTTTGAGGCATGGCGCGAAGGACAATCCCTCGATGTGCAAGCTTTACTTTTCACCGAAGACGGTCGTCCGCGCCACAGCATTTTTTACCTTGCCCACCTTTCCGATGGCGAGCGCATGTTCTTCAGCACCTTACTGCTCTCCGCCGTCGAAACCTGGATGCGCACTCAAAAAGGTTCCACCTCCTTGCGCGCGCTTCTATATATGGATGAGATCTACGGTTATCTGCCTCCCACTGCCAATCCGCCGTCCAAGCAACCGCTCCTACGCATGTTGAAGCAAGCCCGCGCATTTGGTTTGGGTCTCTTGCTCGCCACCCAAAACCCGGTCGACATGGATTACAAAGCCCTCTCGAACACCGGCACATGGTTCATCGGCAAACTGCAAACCGAGCGCGACAAGAACCGATTGCTCGACGGTCTCGAAAGTCTCGCTGGCGGATTCTCCCGCGCCCAAATGGACAAACTCATCTCCTCGCTTGGCAAACGCGTCTTCGTCATGAACAACGTCCATGAGAAAGCGCCGATCCTTTTCCAAACCCGCTGGGTGATGAACTTCCTCGCCGGTCCGATGACCCGCACCCAGATCCGCGACTTGAACGCACTGGTCGGAGCTGGGGAAGTGGCTGCGCCTCTCTCCAAGCCGATGCCTGTTTCTGCACCCAAAGCGCAGACTCCTCTGCCGCCTATCGACCATGTCCAGCCGGTCTCTGTTCCATCTGCTGCGCAGCCCAAAGTTCAAACCCCGCCACGCAGCATGGCATCTGCATCCTCGGCTGGCGGGAATGCCACCAAACCCAAACTTCCTGCTGGCATCCGCGAATATTATCTGCCGCAAAATTACAGCCTTCCCGAAGCCTTCAACGCCGTCGGGAAGACACAAGCCTACGGCGCAGCTATTCAAGGCGTGGTCTATCGTCCCGTCTTGCTTGCCTCCGCTCAAATCCGCATCCTAGACCGTAAATTTGGCGTGGATGTTGAAGTGACCAAAACCGCCCTCGTCAGCGGACTTGACCGCCGCGGCATTGTCCGCTGGGATGAATTCCCCTATGCCGGTCCCTCGCTCGATAAGTTGGAGAGCATGGCAGCGCCCTCATCGAAGTTCAGCTCCATCGAACCGCCCTTGAACGACTCAAAGTTGATGACCGCTTTGCAAAAAGATTTCACCGATTGGGTCTTCCGCAATTCATCTGTCACTGCCCGCGCCAATACGGCTCTCAAAGTCTTTGCCGGACCAGACGTGAGCCAGGCAGATTTCATGAAAGCCTGTGCCGATACTGCCCGTGAAGCTCGCGATGCCGAGATCGCCAAGAAGACCAATGCCATCGAAAAGAAGATCAGAACTCTTGAAGATAAACTCGGCAGAGAAGAACGCGAACTGCGTGAAGATGAAGCCGAACTGCAAAACCGCAACATCGAATCTGGCGCGAACCTATTGGAACTGGGTGCCAGTGTTTTCGGTCTGACACGCAAGAAGAGCGTCACCACTCAATTTACCAAACATCGCCTGGCACAAAGTGCAAAAGCCGAGGTACAAGAATCACAGGAAACTGTTGCGCAGCTGACGAAAGACCTGAATAATCTAATGCGCGAGCGCGAACAAGTCGTGCGTGATATTAGCGACAAATGGGGCAGGGTCGTCAGCGAATCGACTGAGGTCACCATCAACCCCAAAAAGACCGATGTCTACGTCAACATCTTCGGTGTAGCATGGATGCCGCATTACATCATTCAAGCCGGCGGCGAAACGACGGAGTTGGCAGTCTTTGGTGGAGAGTAAGGAACAGTAACCAGTAGGTAGTTAGTGGAAGGCGGATGGTGATGAGCCATTCGCCTTTTTTGTTTTGCGCGAATGAAGAGTTTCGTTCCCAATCACTTCCCGTGTAACCAAATCGCCTCTCACTGCATCTAAAGGGATATGAACATCTTCCTCATCTTATTCTCCCTTGCTCTGTGGGGTGTAGTGCATTCCTTTTTAGCTTCGCACCTCGCAAAAGACTTGTTTGGCATGCGTAGCCTCTACCGTCTGCTCTACAACATCTTCTCGGTGGTTTCCTTCGCGCCGATCCTTTACCTTTTGGTGATCTTAGAAGATACCCCGCTTTACCAAGTCTCTGCCCCGTGGAGTTACGTCCTATATGCTGGGCAGGCGCTTTCGGCGTTGCTGCTCCTGGTAGCTGTCTTGCAAACTGATACCTTGTCTTTTGTCGGCGTACGTCAACTATTTGAGGAAGAGAAATCCGGTCAACTCGTGACGCGCGGTTTGTACACTGTGGTGCGGCACCCCTTGTATCTTTTCAGTATCTTATTCCTTTGGCTGAGTCCATCCCTGAGTGTGAATTCACTCGTATTCAACATCGGTGTCACCTTGTATTTCATCATCGGCGCTTATTTTGAAGAACGCAAACTTCTGCGAGATTTTGGCGAAGCCTATGCAGACTACAAACGTAAAACATCATTTCTAATCCCCGGTTTATGAGTCATGGACAATAGATCATGGACGACTGACGATGGATAACCATCTATGGTCTATCGTCCATTGTCCATCGTCTACTCCTGTTTTCGTAAAATCTTGACACTCCATATCAGGCATGATAATCTTGCCCCCACGTGCCCGACCCGCCTAAGAAAGCGCAATGGTGGACGGGCATAAATTTTTTATAGCAGGAGTAAAGAAAGATGTCAGAACGAATTGTTGGAACCGTTAAGTGGTTCAATGCGACCAAGGGCTACGGCTTCATTGGGCGCGATGGTGGCGAGGATGTGTTTGTGCATTTCTCCGCCATTCAGACCGATGGCTATCGCAAGTTGGAAGCCGAACAGAAGGTGGAGTTTTCCATCGAAGATGGACCCAAAGGCTTACAAGCCGCCAACGTGGTGCCTCTTCAGTAAGTAACACATCCTTTGGCATAACGAACAGGATCGTCGTGAGACGATCCTGTTTTTTTGTTTTGAATTATTCTGTGTGACGATCCAATGTTGTATCTTGCCAGGAGCTGGGGTCGTTGAGCGGTTCCAGGTGGGTGAAAACTGTCAACGCTGGGACCGCCCTGCGCAGATCAGCTTCAATTTTCTCCAACAGTTCATGTCCCTGTAAAACAGTCCATGAATCTGGCACAAGGACATGAAACGAGACAAACCGACGTGCCCCCGATTGTCGACTTCGAAACGCGTGATACTCAACCCCATTCTGAGTATATGAGTCGAGGATCTGCTTTATCTTTTCCTGCTCGTCACGCGGAAGCGCCGTATCCATCAAACCCAACACCGACTCGCGCACGATCCGCCCGCCAGACCAGATGATATTCGCCGCCACCAGCAGCGCCACAAGCGGGTCCAATCGCTGCCAGCCGGTAAATGCCACCAGACCCACCCCGATCAACACCCCAATAGATGTCCACACATCGGTCAGTAAGTGATGCGCATTGGCTGTGAGAGTGATGGAGTTATGTTTTTTACCCGCTCTCAATAAGATTACCGCTGCGATTAGATTAACGATGGATGCACCCGCAGAGACACTCAAGCCGATGAGTGCTTGTTCGATGGGCTGCGGGGTGATGAGTCTAGGAATAGCGGCAATAATAATGCTGATTGCCGCGATCAAAATTAATGTCCCCTCCACGCCGCTGGAAAAATACTCTGCCTTGCTGTGCCCATAGGCATGGTCTTCATCTGCCGGGCGGGCGGCAATCGTTAGCATTGTCAACGCCATTAATGCACCGACAAGATTCACCAGAGATTCAAGCGCATCTGAAAGCAAACCCACCGAGCCGGTCAAAAAATAGGCGGCTGTTTTTAGCCCAATCGTCAGAATGGCGGCGGTGATTGAAACCCAGGCAAAGGCAGTCAGGAATTTTCGATCTGCTTGATGGTCATTCATATAGTTGCATTGTAGCAAATTAAGGAAGGTCGTTGCACGAACAATCCGGTTTTCTCTCATTTGTTGCAATCTGTATTATCCAACTTCCAACCATAAGGCATAACGAACTGAAAAAAATAGACCGCGAGCATTGGCTCGCGGTCTATTTTTATTTGCCATTCTTTTTTCCGTTTGTTTCTATTTCGCGAGGTTCCAGCATGCCCCAGCGACCTGCCGCGAGGTAGAGAATATCCAAGACGAGATCGGTGTGGCTAATACCTTCGGCTGCGGCTTGCAGGCAAAGGTCACTGTAATTGGGGGTGAGCCCTGGCAGGGTGTTGATCTCGATCAGGCGTGGGTTGCCTTCTTCATCTAAACGAATATCGGTGCGGGAAACATCTAAAACGTTTAAGATGTTATGTGCCCGGAAGGCAAGGTGCTTTAACTTCTTTTCGAGTTCAGGGTCAATATTGGCGGGGCAGAAGAAGCCTTCGTTGCCTTCGGGTCCCACGTCTTTCGATTTGGCTTCATTGGTATACACCCACGGACCTTCGGTATTGCCTGTGTCTAATTCCAGAACAGGGAAGCGGTGGAAGCCGTCTTTTTCATACCACTCGGGGTGACGGGAATATAGTTTTGCGTCTGCCCGCCCTAAAATACCCACGGTAAATTCGCGACCCGGTAAAAAGTTTTCAACAAGCGCAGGCTGTTGATACGTATTGATGATGTATTCGGCGCGTTCGCGCAATTCCGCTTCGTCCTTGACGATGGCTTTCATATCCACGCCCATGCCTGTCCCTTCGCGGGCAGGTTTGACGAAGAGCGGAAATTTCAGTTCAGGGCGAAGAGGTTCATCTCCAAATTGAAATTCTTGAAAAGGTGCCACAGGCAGTCGGCGGTCACGCCAGATTCTTTTTGTGAGAGTCTTGTCGAGAGAAATGCCATTTGCCAAAACACGTGAGCCGGTATATGGAATGGCAAGCATTTCTAATAGGGCAGGCACTTGCGCTTCACGTGCGTCGCCGCCGAGTCCTTCGGCAAGGTTGAAGCAGATATCTGGCTTTGCTTTCTTAAGGGTGTAGGGCAGGTCTCTGTCAGCTTGGATAAAGACTGTGGTATGGCCGTCCGTTTCGAGCGCGGCACGAAGCGAATCCACAGTTTCGATATGGTCAAAATCGGCAAATGCATCCGGTGGGACCCCTTCCGGTTTGGGCTGATTATCATCTTTGATATTCGCTAGAACAGCGATCTTCCATGTGCGTTTCAACGAGCGGCGGTTGTTCATTAATTTGTGGGTCGCTCCTGTAATTTCGACGGTGGAAGTATAGTATAAGATGTATGGATGACAAGGGCAGGGGCGATTTTGCACCGGTGGGTAGGTAACTAGACAATCAATCCCCTTTCAGGTATCATTAGCCCGCTTGTGCGCTTACTCACTAGTGCCAAGAGAAAAGATGATGCGCCCGGATAAGCCACTTATCCGGGTTGTTGTACGTAAAACGATTTTTTTGGTGGAGGCTACCGAATGTCAGACTTGATCAAGCAGATCACTGGTGATCTGCAGAAACAAATTGAGGGTTTTAAGCCCGAATTCAATGTCAGCGAAGCGGGTGCTGTGATTGAAGCGGGTGATGGCATTGCTCGTGTTCATGGTCTTGCAAATATCAAGGCGCAGGAACTCGTGCAATTTGCCAACGGTGTGATCGGCGTTGCGTTTAACCTTGAAAAGGACAACGTCGGTGTGATCGTGATGGGTGCCTACGAAGGCATTACCGAAGGCATGTCTGTGAAGGGGTTGGGACGTATCGCTTCTGTGCCGGTAGGTGACGCCATGATCGGACGTGTGGTCAATGCCTTGGGTGAGCCGATCGACGGCAAGGGTCCCATTGCAACCACAGGCTTCCGCCCAATCGAGCGTATTGCTCCGGGTGTGGTGGAACGTCAGGATGTGGATACTCCGGTTCAGACCGGTATCAAGTCCATCGACTCGATGATCCCGATCGGTCGCGGTCAGCGCGAATTGATCATCGGTGACCGCCAGACGGGCAAGACCGCTGTTGCCATCGATGCGATCATCAATCAGAAGGGCAAGGGTGTTACTTGTATCTATGTGGCGGTGGGTCAGAAGAAAGCCGCCGTTGCCCGTACCCTTGGTATTCTTGAAAAATATGGCGCAATGGAACACACGATTATCGTGGTGGCTTCTGCAGATGAATCTGCGGCGCTTCAGTATATTGCTCCGTATGCGGGTACCGCCATCGGTGAAGAGTTCATGGAAACCGGTCGCGATGCTCTCATCATTTATGATGACCTTTCCAAGCATGCTTGGGCATACCGCCAAGTTTCTTTGCTTCTCCGCCGTCCTCCTGGACGCGAAGCCTACCCTGGCGATGTGTTCTATCTCCACTCACGCTTGTTGGAACGCTCCGCGCGCCTCGCCAACCAGTTCGTGGTGACCAAGAAAGACTTTAGCTCTGACCTCGCCGACGCCAAAGATGGCGTAGATGGCAAGGTGTACACCGGTCCGCTTTCGAAGCATGAGGCAGAAGAAGCTGCCAAGGCGATGGGTGATGGCTTCAAAGCCGTCAAGGTGAAGGGAACCGGTGGTTCGCTCACTTCGTTGCCCATCATTGAAACCTTGCTCGGCGACGTTTCTGCATACATTCCGACCAACGTGATCTCCATCACCGACGGTCAGATCTATCTCGAAAGCAACTTGTTCAATGCGGGTATCCGCCCGGCTGTGAACGTAGGTATCTCCGTTTCCCGCGTGGGTGGTGATGCTCAGACCAAAGCGATGAAGCAGGTTGCAGGTCGTTTGCGCCTCGACATGGCTGCCTACCGCGAGTTGGCGGCGTTCGCGCTCATGGCGTCTGACCTCGACAAGTCTACCCAGCAGCAGTTGGGACGTGGTCAGCGCATGCAGGAAATTCTCAAGCAGCCACAATACCAGCCGATGGAATTTGAATATCAGGTCATTGTGATCTTCGCCGGTACCAACGGTTATGCCGATGGTGTGGCGCTCGATAAGATGGCTCAATGGCAGCATGACCTCATCCGCTACATGGAAACTTCCTTCCCTGAGATCGGTAAGGACATTGTGGCGAAGAAAGCCATTTCTGATGATAACCGTGCCGCTTTGACGAAAGCCCTCGACGGCTTCCGCGCGGGCTGGCAAGCCTAGTTTTTCTAAAAGGATAGAGGACTAATCTATGGCTTCAGCTCGTGAAATGCGGCTCCGAATTAAGAGCGTAAAGAACATTTCACAGGTTACCCGTGCGTTGGAAACAGTGAGCGCCAGCAAAGTTCGCAAAGCGATCAATGCAGTGATGGCGACACGTTCCTACGCTACGAAAGCGTGGCAGGTGCTGCGACACGTCGCCGAACAACCGGGACGCGACTCTCTGCATCCGCTGCTGATTAAGCGCCCCAATGTAAAGAATGCCCTGGTCGTGGTCGTCACTGGTGACCGTGGTCTGGCAGGCGCTTACAACTCCAATGTGATTCGTTTTACGGCTCAAAAATTCGACCAATACTCTGTTCCCGTCAAATACATTGCTGTCGGTCGCAAGGGCAGGGACCTGCTCTTCCGCCGCCGCAAGGATGTCATCGCGGACTTTAGCAATTTGCCCGCAGCACCTTCTTTTGCAGATGTATCTGCCATCGGACGTATGGCTGTTGAAGAATACAACAACGGTCATGTGGATGAAGTGTTCCTGGTTTATACCGACTTCATCAACATGGGACGTCAGATCGCCACAGTGAAGAAACTCTTGCCGCTTGAACTGGAAGGTGAAGGTTTGGTGGAAGATTTCGAACACAAGGCGACAAGCAGCGGTCCTGCCGCAGCCTATGAATACGAACCTGACCAACGTGAATTGCTTGACCAGATCATTCCGCGCTTTACGGCGTTGCAGGTCTATCAGGCGATCCTCGAATCGCAGGCAAGTGAACATGCGGCTCGTATGGTTGCGATGCGCAATGCAACTGATAACGCCAAGGAACTCGTCAGCGCGTTGCAGTTGGTGTATAACAAAGTTCGTCAACAGACGATCACAAACGATATTTTGGACATTGTCGGCGGCGCGGAAGCGCTTGCCGCGAAATAACCGGAGGAAATCATGGCAAATGCAAACGGCCGTGTCGTACAAATTTTAGGTGGTGTGGTGGATGTTGAATTCCCGAATGGGGACGTCCCCGAACTCTTTGAAGCGATCTCAGTTCCACGCGCTGACAAAGCCCCCCTTATTCTTGAAGTTCAAAAACATCTCGGTGATAACTGGGTCCGCACCGTGGCAATGGACTCCACCGATGGTCTTCAGCGTGGTGTCCCTGCCCAATCGACGGGCTCCCCGATCACGGTCCCGGTAGGACCCGCGACCTTGGGTCGTATCTTCAACGTGTTGGGTGATGCGATCGACAAGAAGGGTGAAGTCAAGGCGACTGCCAAGTATCCTATTCATCGCTCTGCACCTGCCTTCGAAGAACAGTCCACCCGTGTGGAAGTCTTCGAAACGGGTATCAAAGTCATCGACCTTATCGCTCCCTTCACCAAGGGTGGTAAGACCGGTATCTTTGGCGGCGCCGGAACCGGCAAGACCGTTATCATCATGGAGCTCATCCGTTCGGTGGCTTCGGTTCACCAGGGTAACTCCGTGTTCGCTGGCGTGGGTGAACGCACCCGCGAAGGAACCGGTCTATATCGCGAAATGATCGAATACGGCGTAATGAAAGACACCGTGATGGTTTATGGTCAGATGAATGAACCTTCTGGTGTGCGCCTTCGCGTGGCTCTGACCGCGCTCTCAATGGCTGAATACTTCCGCGATCAGGGTAAGGACGTGTTGCTCTTCGTGGATAACATCTTCCGCTTCTCCATGTCTGGTTCCGAAGTGTCCGCGTTGCTGGGTCGTATGCCCTCCGCGGTGGGTTACCAGCCTACTCTCGCTACTGAAATGGGTGAGTTGCAGGAACGCATTACCTCCACCCGCACCGGCTCCATCACTTCCATGCAGGCTGTGTACGTGCCCGCAGATGACTACTCCGATCCCGCTCCTGTGGCGACCTTTACCCACTTGGATGCGACCATCGCGCTCGAACGCTCCATTGTGGAAAAGGGTATTTACCCCGCCGTGGACCCGCTCGCCTCAACCTCCCGTATTCTTGATCCTAACATCGTGGGCGAAGAGCACTACCGGACGGCTCGTGAAGTGCAGCGTGTTCTCCAGCGCTATAAGGACTTGCAGGACATCATCGCCATTCTCGGTATCGACGAACTTTCCGAAGACGACAAGCTTGTTGTATCCCGCGCTCGTAAGATCGAACGCTTCTTCTCACAGCCCTTCTTCGTGGCAGAACGCTTCACCGGTATTTCCGGTAAGTATGTTTCCATCAAAGACACCGTCCGCGGCTTCCGCGAAATTCTCGACGGCAAATGTGATGACCTGCCTGAGCAGGCTTTCATGATGGCTGGTACCATCGAAGACGTCCGCGAACGCGCTGAGAAACTGGCAAACGCGTAATCAATTATGAATTACGGATGACGAATTGCGTGTTGCAATTCGTCATCCGTAAGAGAAAACCCCAATGACCATTCGTTGTGAAATCGTATCGCAAGACCGCACAGTGTTCACAGGTGATGTGGACATTGTTGTGCTTCCCGGCGCGGGCGGAGAAATGGGCATCTTGCCCAAACACGCGCCTGTATTGACTACTCTGAAATATGGCTTTGTCCGTGTTCGCAAAGGCGGCGTGGAGGAAGTGTTTGCTGTGGCTGGTGGCGTTGCCGAAGTGCAGCCTGATATTGTCACCATTCTTGCAGATGCTGCTGAAAATGTGGCAGAGATCGACGAGAACCGTGCTGAAGCTGCCCGCAAACGTGCCGAAGAAATCCTCAAGAAGGGCGTACCTGCTGATAATGACGCCTATCTTGCCATGGAAGCCGCCCTACGCCGGTCTAACCTGCGTTTGGATGCGGTTCGCCGCTATCGCAAGGGCGGATCGAATATCCACATTTCGGAGAATTAAAACCTAGTGTTTTCAATGTTCTCGAAAGACCTGGGTATTGACCTGGGTACCATGTTCACGCGTTTCGCCGATAATAGCAATGTGTTATTGGAGGAACCCACCATTGTTGCTATTGAAGTGGAAGATCAAAAGATGGTGGCGGCAGGCATTGAAGCGCGCGACATGTTCGGCAAAGTGCCGGAGAGCATTGAAGTTGCACGTCCGCTGCGCAATGGGGTGATCGCAGATTATGAAATTACCGAAACCCTGTTGGCATATCTGCTTCAACGTGCCAGCGGCGCCATGCGCATCTTCCGCCCGCGGGTGATGGTGACGGTTCCGTTCGGTGTCACCAGTGTAGAACGCAGAGCCGTTTACGAAGCGGTGATGGAAGCTGGCAGCCGCGAAGCCTATCTTATTCAACAACCTTTGGCAGCAGCCATCGGTATTGACCTTCCGATCAACTCTCCCTCCGGCAATATGATTATCTGTCTTGGCGGCGGTTGTACCGAAGCAGCTGTGATGGCGATGTATGGCATCGTCGCTGCAGATACGTTACGCCTGGGTGGCATGGACTTGGACGATGCCATTGTCAATTATGTACGCCGCAAATATGGTGTCATTATTGGTCAACAGACCGCTGAGCAGTTGAAAATTCGAATTGGCGCGGCTGTTCCACAAGATATTGAAAACAGTATGGAAGTGCAAGGGCAAGACCAGGTTACAGGTCTGCCGCGTCCGGTCACATTGACCACGGGTGAGATCGTGGAAGCCTTGCAAGAGCCGTTGAAACAGATCGTTGAGTCAGGTCGCAAGGTGCTTGAAAAGACTCCACCTGAACTAGTTTCAGATATCATTGACCGCGGTGTAGCCTTATGCGGTGGTGGCGCGCTCTTGCGCGGCGTTGACAAGCTGCTCACCAAATCTCTAGGCATCCCCGCCTACCTGGTTGATAATCCGCTGACTTGTGTAGTGCAGGGTGCATCCAAAGCCTTCGGCATGTTGAATGTGATCCGCAGGAACTTGCCTCAAGTGTAAAAGTAAACGGTCATGCAAAAGCATGACCGTTTTTTTGATGATCGCTTGGTTAAACACCCATCTTGCATATGAACTTGCTAAAGAATTTTCGGGTATAATCTTGCCCACTTCAAAATTTGGGGAGGTGCCAGAGTGGTTGAATGGGACAGTCTCGAAAACTGTTGTGGGCTCCGGTCCACCGAGGGTTCGAATCCCTCCCTCTCCGCAGAAAGCTCGATCTATAGGATTGGGCTT